>JBFGCT010000070.1:0-18990 GCA_041581055.1 Ilumatobacteraceae bacterium
CAACTGCCTGACGAGCCGGCGGTATTCGCGAACGGTCGTCGGCGACAGGTGCTCGGAGATGTGATCGAGCCACCGGGTGAGCAGTTCGCCGAGCGTCGTGCCGGATGATGAGACCTTGCCGGCCGACACGTCGGCCACGAGGGCGGCGAGCGCTCGTTGGGCATCGCGCTTTGTGCCGAGGTGAGTCCGGCTGAGCTGGCGTCGCTTGCCGGTCGAGTCGTCGCGCGGGAGCTGAAGGATCAGCTCCCAGTTCCCCGGGCGGCGCTCACGGAGCGAACCCTGCACGCTGCAGACCCTAGCCGAAAAGCTTGGTTGGCTGCTTGGTTGAGAATCCGGCGGGCATTCCCGACGAGTGAGAAACGGCTATCTAACAGGTACTTCGCAGAGCCCAGAAGGGGAATTGAACCCCTGACCTACGCATTACGAGTGCGTTGCTCTACCGACTGAGCTATCTGGGCGGCAGGCGGTGATGCTATCGGTGGGCCGTCCCGGTCACGACGACGGTTCGGGATCGCCCGCCAGCGGGTCCCGGCCCTCCCAGCTCCCGGACGACCCGTACGGCTCGAAGCGGGCGAACAACTCCTCGCCGTACCAGCCGCCCGCCCGCGTCTCTTCGATCACACGCTGATGCTGAGGCATCGCGTAGGCGAACTGGCGGACATCGGCGAGCGACCTCCACAGGCTGAACGTGGCCAGACGGCCGACCGGGGCCTCACCGATGCCGACGACGTCGATCAGGCCGGGCGCCGAGTGCAGTTCCACGTCGACCTTCCGGCCGGCGCGACGGAACTCGCGCCAGGCGCCCGGCCTGACATCGGCCCTGGTCACGAACGCGATCGGGCCGTCAGCGGAACCCGACACCACGCCGTCGAGGGGGTCGACGCCGTGCCACCGGCCGTGGCCGCCGAGCGTCCGCAGCCGGACGTGCCACGCCTCCGCGGCCCGATCCCAGCGGTCGGCGATCCGGCTCTCGGCCATGAACCGCTCGAACGCGGCCTCGTCGTCCCACACCGCGAACATCGCCGTGCGGCGCAGGTCGGCGCCGGGGCCCGTGTTGCTTCCGTTCCCGGTCCCGAGCAGCCGCCAGAAGCGGAGCCCAGCGGTGCGGTTCAACGCCGGCCGGTCGGTCGCCAGCCGGGCCAGGGCGAGCGGCGCGCGGCCCGGGCGTTCGCGGACGAGGTGGAAGGAGGCGATCCGGGCCATCGATCGGCCATGCTGTCACCCGATGGGCTCGCTGACCGGCACCGAACTCGATGTGCTGGTCACCATGCTCGCCGGCTACCTGCTCGGGTCGATCCCCGTGGCCAACCTCGTCGCCCGCCGGCACGGTGTCGCCGATCTCCGCGCGACCGGCGATCGCAATCCCGGCTACTGGAACGCCAAGGAGACGCTCGGCCGGCGGGCGGCGATCCCGGTGATGGTCGGCGACGTCGTCAAGGGCTCGGCGGCGGCGGCGATCGGGCTGGCACTCGCCGACGGCGGCGTCTGGGGCCTGGCCTACGTGGGCGCCGGGGCGGCGATGGTCGGGCACGCGTTCCCGCTCTTCGCCGGGTTCCGTGGCGGTCGCAGCGTGTTGACGTTCGCCGGCGGCGCCGTCGTCTTCAGCCCGCTCTCCGCAGCCATCGCGATCGGGCTGCTGCTCGTCGTGTTCGCCGCCACGCGTTCGTTCGCGATCGCCGCCCGCGCCGGGATCGTCGCCTTCCCGGTCGTCCAGCTCGTCGTCGACGGCCCGTATCGCACGGCGGCGACCGGCGCGTTGATGACGTTCATCGGCCTCCGCTTCGCCATGGCCGCGTGGTCCGATCGCCACCCCCGATCTGTTCGCGGATTGTCGCGCTGAGCGCGGGCAACCGAGAGGACTTCGGTCGCGGCGTCAGCGGTATTGGCGGCCGCGCCAGGATTGGCGGGTTCCGCGGCCGATGCCGAGGGCGATCGCGGCCGCCGCCGGAAGGTCGGCGAGCGGGCTGAGCCAGTAGGCCGCGTCGGTGCGGGTGTAGGCGCGGCGGGTTCCGGCGAGCGTGCCAAGGCGCGCCGCCAACAGCGCCACGTCGACGAGGTCCGCTCGCCCGATCAGCAGCCGGGGGAGTGGGAGCGCCTGGGCGAGAACGACGACGGCGAGGTCGGTCGCTTGGCGCCGGCGGGGCTCGACCCCCGGCAGTGCGAGTGACCGCCCCCACCCGCGCCACGTCTCGCCGACCGACTCGAACATCCGGACCGTCAGCAGCGCGCTGCCGTCGAGGAACGCGACCCGTGCTCCGTTCGCCGCCAGGCGCCGGGCCAGTGCGACGTCCTCCACGACGTCGCCGGCGACCGGCGCCATCCCCGCCGCGTCGAAGCGCTCGGGATCGAGGAAGTCGGCGCGCCGGAAGGCCATGCACTGGCCGTTGGCCATCTCCCGGCCGGACCGTGGCTCGACGCCGGGCGGGCCGAAACGGTAGACGAGCGTCGTCAACATCGCCGCGTGCAGCCATCGACTACTGGGGGTCGGGCAGTCGAACCGTCCGCCCACCGTCACGAGGTCGAGCCGCTCCCCGATGGCGCGACACACCAGCGCGGTGGGAAGCGACGGGTCGGGCCGGGTGTCGGCGTCGAGCGTGACGACCCACTCCGCGGTCGCCGCCTCGATCCCCTGCTGCAGCGCCCAGGCCTTGCCGGCCCACCCGTCGGGCAGGGGTGTTCCCTCGACGACGCGCGCCCCGGCGGCCCGAGCGAGCTCTGCGGTCCCGTCCCCCGACCGATCGTCCACCACGACGACCTCGGACACGCCTGGGGCGCCGACGACGCGTGCGAGCAGCGGCCCGATCCGGTGCGCCTCGTCACGCGCCGGCACGACGACGCTGATCGAGACACGCGGCGTGAACAGCGGCCGGACCGGCGGCGTGGGGTTGGCCGCCCCGGCCAGCCGGCGCACGGCGACCACGCCCGCGACGCCGCGGGCCACCAGCGACGCGAGCCAGGCGAGCCGGCTGAGCCGGCTCATGAGATGTCGGCGGCGATCATGTCGGCGACGATCTTGGCGCTGATCGTCACGAGCGGCAATCCGCCACCGGGATGGCTCGACCCGCCGACCAGGTAGAGGCCGGGGCGCGCCCCGCGGTTGCCCGGGCGGAGGAACGCGGCGCGCCTCCCGTTCGACGACGAGCCGTAGATCGCCCCACCCGGCGATCGATACCGGTCGGCGATGTCGCCCGGCGTCATCGTGTGGGTGAACACGAGGCGCCGCCGGAGGTCGACGCCGGCCGAGGCCAGCCGGTCGAGCACCAGCGTGCGGTACGCCGCGGCGTCGACGTCGATGTCGGACGGCGTGTTGACGAGGAGGAACCAGTTCTCGTCGCCGCTCGGCGCCTGGGTCGGGTCGGTGACCGACGAGACGCACCCGTAGATCGTCGGATCGTCGGCGAGCTTGCCGGCGGCGAGCTGCTCGAACTCGCGCTGGTAGTCGTCGGAGAACCAGACGTTGTGGTGCCCGAGGCCCGGCGTCAGCCCCTCGACGGCGGCGCAGACGGCGAACCCACTCGTCGAGTGCTCGGCGCGCCGCACCCTGCGCAGCGCCGACTCGTCGGGGAGCAGGTCGCGGTAGAGATGCTCGGCGTCGGCGTTCACCACGACGATGTCGGCGTCGACGGTCGTCCCGCCGGCGACCGACACGCCGCTCGCCCGACCACCGGCCTCGATGACCCGGTCGACCTCGGTTCCCGTCCGCACGTCGACCCCGAGGTCGGCGGCGACCCGCCGGAGCGCGTCGCGCAACGCGCCCAGCCCGCCGACCGGGTACCAGCAGCCGTACTCCGCCTCGATGTGGGGGATGCAGCTCAACGTGGCCGGCGCCTCGTACGGCGACGACCCCGAGTACGTCGCGTACCGGCCGGCCCACTGGACGAGCCGGTGGTCGTCGAAGGTCGACCGGGCGAGGCGGTGCAGCGAGCGCAGCGGGTCGATGTCGGCCAGGTCCTTCGGCGAGCGCAACCGCCCGAGCAATGACAGCGGGCCCGCCATCGGCCCGGCGAAGAACGTCCGCTCCGCGACCCGCCAGATCCGCCGACCCTTGGCGTCGAACCGCCGCCACTGCGCTCCGGCGCCGGAGGCGCACTCCTCGAACGCCGCGGCCGTCGCCTCGGCATCGTCGTGGACGGCGAGGCTCGACCCGTCGCGCCAGTGGTAGCGGAACTGCGGGTCGAGCCGGCGCAGATCGAGCTGCTCGTCGAGCGTCGTGCCCGCCAACCGGAACAGCTCGTCGAACACGTGTGGAAGCGTCAGCAGCGACGGCCCGACGTCGAACGTGTAGCCGTCCCGCTCGTAGCTGGCCAGCTTGCCGCCCACGACGTCGTTGCGCTCCAACAACACCACGTCGTGCCCTTCGCTCCGCAGGCGGATCGCGCCCGCCAGCCCGCCGACGCCTCCCCCGACGACGACGACGCGCCGTGGCCGCGAACCGACCTCAGCCACGGAGCTTCCGGACGAGTGCGACACCGGCGATCGGGAGCATCGCCGACCCGCCGACCGCCGCCACGAGCGGGTCGCGGAAGAAGCGGGCGAAGCCGAGCGTCTCCATCACGGCCATGTACGCGTAGTGCCCGATCAGCGCACCGTCGGCGTCGGCGGGCGCGTCGGCCGGCGGCAGGAGGACGTCGAGCAGGGCGACGACGCCCGCACCGGTGAGCAGCCAGCCGAGGAAGTTGGTCATCGGGATGCCGCGGTAGGCGCCGGTCCGCTTCCACGCCCAGTAGCCCTCGGCGACCATCTGCGGGTCGAGGAACAGATCCCACGCCGTCAGCGCGGCCGACCCGGCGAACGCCCGCGTCAGCCGGTTCGAACGCCGGCCGAGCGCGGCGTGCGCCGTCTCGCGGGCGGGCAGCGCCATCGCGAACCAGGCCAGCGGGACGATCGCCGGGACGCCGGCGACCTGCGGCCGAAGCTCCCCGGTGTACCGATACCGGCCGAACGGGATACCCGTGTCGGTGCCGACGCGTTCGACGGCGCCCGTCAGGGCCATCGTCGTCGTGGCCGCCACTCCCGCCCGGCCGGCGCCCCAGGTTCGAACCGCGCGGGCCGCGGTCGACGCGAACAGCCCGGTCACGACCACGGTCGACAACAGGCGCCGGGCGCGGCTCCGCGGCGCGACGAGCGGCGTGGCGATCATCCCGGCGACCGTCACCGCCCCGGACACGACCCCGGCGATTTGTGTGACCGAAAACGTCGGGGGTCGCGATGTTCGGTCACGCAAACCGGGGGGTGGGCCCGCAGCGCGGATTTGTGTGACCGAAAACGTCGGGGGTCGCGATGTTCGGTCACGCAAACGTGGGGGGAGGAGGCGGCGGGTCGGGCGCGGGGAGCGGGTCATCGGCGGAGGAGGGAGGCGACGAGGCGGGCCTTCTCGGCGGTGGAGACCGTGGCGCGCGACGTGAACACGTCGTAGTCCTGCGCCTCGATCGTGTCGAGGATCCGGCCATAGAGGGTGTGCGCGGCGCGGACGCATCGTGCCGAGCGGTCGGGCAACATCGCGATGCCGATATCGGCGGACTCGTAGAGCGCCCGCGCCCGGTCGATCTCGAACTCCATCAGCCCGACGAACCCGGGCGTGACCTCCCGCGCGGCCAGGTCGGCGCCGAAGCGGCGGACATCCTCCTGCGGGAGGTACTGCCGGCCCCGATCGAGGTCCTCGGCGATGTCGCGGAGGAAGTTCGTCAACTGGAAGGCGTTGCCGAGATCTCGGGCGTGCGGCAACGCGCCGTCGTAGTCGGACGGTTCGAGGATCGGCAGCATCATCTCGCCGATCACGGCCGCCGACCCCTCCATGTAGCCGAGCAGGTCGTCCCAGGTCGCGTACGACTCGATCGTCAGGTCCATCGTCATCGAGCGCAGGAACTTGTGGAACGCGTCGGTGTCGATGTCGAACGCCCGCACGGTGTGGACGACCGCCTTCAACACCGGGTCGTCCGAGCGACCGGTGTCGAGGTCGGCGAAGAACCGGTCGCCGAAGTCGGCCAGCGCCGCGGCCCGGACCTCGGTCGGCACGTCGCGCCCGCCCTGGGACGGGATCTCGTCGACGATGTCGTCCGCGTACCGGGCGAACGCGTACAGGGCGTGGACGTGGTGCTGCTTGACCCGCGGCAGCACCTTGGTCGACCAGTAATAGGTCGTGCCGTGGCGCTTGTTGAACTCGCGGCACAGCGCATAGCTCTCGTCCAGGGTGACCGGTCCGGCCGGCAGCAGGTGGGTGGTCGGCGTCGGCGGGCTGCGGAACAGGTGCCGAACCTTGGCGAGCGGCGCCATGGTCAGCGGTGGCGACCCGCGTGCTGGTCGACCCGCTCGGCGGCGAGCTTGCCCGACACGAGCACCATCGGCACGCCGACGCCGGGCAGCGTCGACGACCCGGTGAACACGAGCCCGGGGACCTTCTTGGTGACGTTGTTGGGGCGGAACGGCCCGGTCTGGAAGAACGTGTGGGCCAAGGCGAACGGCGTTCCCCGCTCCATCCCCATGCGCTCCCAGTCGGTCGGGTCGTAGATCTCCTCGACGACGACGTCGGTCGGGTAGCCGAGTCCGGCGACCCGCGCTCGCAGGTCGTCGATGATCCGGTTCCGCTCGCGGGGCCAGTCGACCGTGCCCGACAGGTTCGGTGTCGGCTCCAGCACGTAGATGCTCGACGACCCGGGCGGGGCGAGCGACGCGTCGTCGAGGCTGTGCAGCGTGACGAGGATCGACGGGTCGGGCATTCGGACGCCGTCGTCGATCAGCGCCTTGAACGAGCCGTCCCAGTCGGCGCCGAAGTGGATGTTGTGATGGCTCGCGTCGGCCGGCGGCAAGCCGTTCACGCCGGCGATCCAGAGCAGGCACGACGGCGAGTACCTGCCCCGGCGGGCCGCCCGGGGCGCCTCGACCCCGTCGAGCAGCTCGCGGTAGGCGACCGGCAGGTCGACGTTGCAGACGACCGCGTCGGCCGCCAGATGCTCTGACCCGGCGATCTCGACCCCGGTGACGCGACCGCCCGAGTCGCGCGTGATGCGGGACACCGGCGACGAGTAGCGGATGTCGGCGCCGGCCTTCTCGACCGCCGACGCCAGCCCAGCCGCCATCTGGTGCATGCCGCCCTCGGGGACGTAGACGCCCTCGACGGAGTCCATGTAGGTGATCACCGCGTACAGCGCCAGCGCCTCGTACGGGGCCAGGCCGGCGTACATCGACTGGAAGCTGAAGATCCGTTGAAGCCGCTCGTCGTCGAAGAACGACGCGACCTTCTTGCCCAGCTTGCCGAAGCCGCCGAGCTTGACGAGTTCGAGCCCGGACCGCCACGGCTTGACCAGGTCGAGCGGGGTGTCGAAGTTGCTGTCGATGAACGAGTCCATCTCGGCCCGGTAGAGCTTCGCCAGCCAGTCGCAGAACCGGCCGAACGCCTCGGCGTCGCGCGCGCCGGAGAACTGCCTGATCTCCTCGGTCATCGCCTCGCGGCCGTGGCGGACGAACAGCGTCGAGCCGTCGGCGTACACCGCCCGGTACATCGGGTCGACCGGCTTGATGGTCACGAAGTCGGCCATCTCCGCGCCGGCCGCGTTGAACGCCTCCTCGAGGAGGTTCGGCATCGTCAGCACGGTCGGGCCGTTGTCGAGCCGGAACCCGTCGGCGACCACCATCCCCGCCCGCCCGCCGGGCATCGCGTCGCGTTCGACGATCGTCACGCCGTGGCCGGACTTGGTCAGGTGCGCCGCCGCCGACAGCCCGCCGAGGCCGGCGCCGATCACGACGACGTTCAGCGGCGCGGTGGCGGACACGGGATCAAGGCTACGCGTCGTCGGAACCGGAACCGGCGTGGTCCGGCCCGGAATCGGCGTCGTCCCCGATCGTGTCGAGGTCGGCGGTGACCTGGTCGATGCGGACTCGGGCGGTGGAGATCTTCTGCCGGCACAGCGCGATCAGCTCGGACGCGCGCGCGACGCGTTCGGCGAGCTGATCGACGTCGACGTCGGACGCCTCGAGCTCGCGCAGGATCGTGTCGAGCTCGCGCAGCGCCTCGGCGTATCCGGGAGTGCCGGCGGGCGGGTCGGTTGGGGTGTCGGTTGGCGGGTCGGCGGGCGCTTCGGCCATCGGGGGCCTCACTTTCGGTCGGCGGGGGGCTGGCGGGACGGGTCGGGCGCCTCGACGACGCTGGTCACCTCGCCGTCGATCAGCGTCGTCGTGAGACGCTCGCCCGCGGCCAGCGCCCGTGCGGACCGGGCCACGGCGCCGTCGGCGCGCCGGGTGATGGTCCACCCGCGCGCCAGTTGGACGGCCGGGTCGAGCGATGCGGCCCGCGCCGCGGCGACGTCGAGGCGGTCGACCTCGCGGGCGAGGCGGTGCGTCGAGCGCTCGCGCAGGAGCGCGGCGTTCCGGTCGAGCCGGTCGCCCGCCCGCCCGAGGGCGCCGGGCGCCAGCGAGGCCAACCGATGCCGGCGGACGCCGAGCCGCTCGTCGGCGCGTTCGACGGCGGCATGGGTGTGCCGCGCGATTCGGTGGGCGGTGTCGCGCAACCGGCTCGCCGCCGAGTCGACGGCGACCGAGACGTGCTGGGCGATCGCCTGCCACGCCGCCTCGGCGGTGGCCACGGACGCGTTGACCCGGTCGACCAGCGCACCGGCGCACGCCGTCGGGGTCTTGAGCGAGGTGTGCGCGACTTCGTCGGCCACGCTGCGGTCGATCTCGTGGCCAAGACCGGTGAGCACCGGCACCGGGGCGGCGGCGATCGTCCGGGCGATGACTTCGGCGTCGAACACGGCCAGCTCGTTGCGCGCCCCGCCGCCGCGGATGACTACGATGACGTCGAGGTCGGTTCGCCTGGACAGGGTGGCGATCGCCCCCGCCACCCGCCGCGCGGCGAACTCGCCTTGGACCCGCGTGTCGGCGACGACGAGCCGGAAGCCGCGCCCGCTTCGCTCGATCTCGTCCCGAAAGTCGTGCCACGCCGCGGAGTCCGCGCTGGCGGCGACTCCGACCTGGAGCGGAACCGGCGACAGCACCTTCGCCCGGTTGACGTCGATCAGGCCTTCGGCGACCAGTCGCCGCATGACCCCGTCGCGCGATTGGGCGATCTCGCCCAGCGTGTACCGCGGGTCGAGCCCGGCCATCTTCAGGCCGAGCCGGCCGCCCTGGGCGTAGAAGTCGAGGTGTCCGAAGATGCGCACCTTCATGCCGTCGCGCAGCTCGAGCCGGTTGCGCTTGAGGATCGGCAGGAGGCGGCGCTTCATCGGCGCGAAGAGTTGGACGTTGAGCACCGCCTTGCCGTTCTCGCCGTCCTCGACGAGGGAGAAGTAGGTGTGGGGGCCGCCGTGTCGCAGCCCGCCGATCTCGCCCCGCACCCACACGCCGTCGCGGAAGCCTCGGCGCAGCTGGTCGTTGATCGCGTCGGCGAGCTCCCCGACCGTGTAGGTGGGGTTGGTCGCGTCGTCGAGTTCGACGTCGCCGAAGTCGAACGCGGGCTGGGACACGTCGGGAGACTACGCGCCGAGTTGGCGAACGCGGCCGCCGGGCGGCGTGTCGGTGTCGTCCTCGGGCCCACCGGGCAGCGAGAACAACTCGCCGTCGACGGGCAGACCCTTCTGGAGGCGGAGCGCCTCGAGCTGCAGCAGCGGCCGTTCGAGCGCCCGGCGGCGGGTGCCGGCGAGCGCCTCGAATTCTCTGTCGACGCCCTCGAACCGCTTCTTCACCTTGTCGACCTGCTCGACGTACTTGCGCCATTGCGTGCCGAACGAACCGAGCAACTTCAGGATCTCGTCGCTGGTCTGCTCGATCATGAAGTTGTCGAACGCCTGGCGGATGACGCCGAGGAAGGCGAACAGCGTCAGCGGTGAGCACATCACGACCTTTTGGCCCATCGCGTGGTCGAGCAACTCGGGGTCGTGCTCGTGGATGAACCCGGTGAGCTGCTCGTTCGGGATGAACAACAGCACGTAGTCGACCGCCGACGTCGTGCCGTCGCTGCCGTACTCGCGCTTGGACAACTCCCTCACCCGCAACCGGACGTCGGCGAGGAACCGCTTGAGGTGGGCCTCGCGCTCGGCGTTCGAGCCGGCCTCGAGATACTTGAGGTACGAGGCCATCGGGAACTTGACGTCCATGTAGAGCACGTGGTCTTTCGGCATGGGGAACGTGTAGTCCGGCCGGCCCGTCCCGCCCTCGATCTGGGTCTGCTTGCGGTAGTTGACGTTCTCCTGGAACCCGGCCAGCCGCAGCACGTCCTCGGCCATCCGCTCACCCCACTGGCCACGGGCCTGCGGGTTGCTGAGCGCCTCGCGCAGCGAGCGGGTGGACTCGGCGAGCGTGTTGGCCACCTCGACGTGGGCCTGGAGCGAGCTCTCGACCTGACCGAACTTCTCGGCACTCGTGCGCCCCAGCGCCGACACCATCTCGGCGAGCTTGGAGAGCTCGGTGCGCATCTCGCCGTGGACCTGGTCGAGGCGGGCGTCGATCAGGTCCTTCTTCGACGTCAGGTCGGCGTTGAACCGCTGGTGGACCTGGTCGGCCGTGTGGTCGAGCTGCTGACGCTGGAGCGCGGCGGTGTGCTCGACCGCCGCGTCGCGCTCGGCGTTCGCCTGCTCGCGCACGACGTGAATGGCGTGCTGCACCGCGTCGTCGACCGTGGCCTGGAGCGCGCTGGTCGTCGCGTCGTGCGTCAGCAGCCGCTGCTCGGACTCGCGGGCGACTCGGCGCGACACGTACACGAACGCGAGGACGCCGCCGAGCATCGCCGCCGACAGCCCGACCAAGATGACCACGAACACCATGGGGACATCATGACGTGAGGGTGTGACAGCGGCCGCGGATGGTGCCCGCGGCGGCGATATTCGGCCGCCGAGGCTCCCGGCGCACGGCGGTGGCCGTCGCCGATGTCGCAGTCCGCGGTGATTCTGGGCCGCCTAGACGTGACCTTTACCTCAAGTTGAATGATCGGCGGCCCGAAAACACCTTCATGCGGACGAACCTCTGGAAGATCTACCTGTTGGGGGTGGTGGCCGTCGCGGCCACGTACTTCCTGTCCGAGGTGACCAGCCTGTCCAAGCTCGTCCTGTACAACGGCATCGGCCTGAGCGCCGTGATCGCCGTGCTCGTCGGCATCTGGAAGAACCAGCCCGACAACAAGCGCGCGTGGTTCGTCATCGCCGCCGCCATGGGGTCGTTCCTCACCGCGGACGTCGTCTACTACGTCTTGGAGATCACGACCGAGTCGGTGCCGTTCCCGTCGATCGCCGACGCGTTCTACCTCGGCATGTACCCGCTGATGATCATCGGACTGATCGGGATCCTCCGCACGGTCTCACCCGGCCGCGACATGGCCGGCCTCGTCGACGCCGGGCTCGTCGCCGTCGCCACGTTCGCCGTGCTCGGCATCCTCGTCATGGACACCTACGTGACCGACGACTCGATGGAGCTCTCCGGCCGCCTCATCTCGCTCGCCTACCCGGTCATGGACGTGGCGCTCATCGCCGTGGCCGCCCGCCTCGTCGCCGCCGTGCACCTCCGCCAGTCGACGTTCGCCTTGATGACGGTCGGCCTGTTCAGCCTGATGATCGCCGACACGATCTACGGCGTGCTCGGCGCGGCCGGCACGTTCCAGACCGGCGGGGTCGCCGACGCCTTCTGGATCGGGTTCTACGCCTTCATCGCGGCGGGCGCCCTCCACCCGTCGATGGGCGAACGGGTCGTGCCCCGCGAGACGGCCGTGGGACACATCACCAAGCCGCGCCTGATGGTGCTGTTCCTCGTCGTGCTCGCCGTGCCGGTGATCGACCTGATCTGGGGCGAGCCGTTCGACAAGCTGCTGACGATCGTCGCCTCGATGCTGATGTTCTCCCTCGTGCTCGTGCGGCTGATGGGCCTGATGAGCGTCGTCCAGTCCAAGGAGCAGCAGGCCCGCCACGACGCCCGCCACGACGCGTTGACCGGGCTAGCCAACCGCGTCCTGTTCGGCGAGCGCGTCGAGAACTTCGTCAACCAGCGCAAGGAGGGCGTCGTCTCGGTCCTGTTCGTCGACCTCGACGACTTCAAGTTCATCAACGACAGCCTCGGCCACCAGGTCGGCGACGAGCTGCTGGTCGCGGTCGCCGCCCGGCTGAGCGATTGCGTGCGGACCAACGACCTGGTCGCCCGCCTGAGCGGCGACGAGTTCGCGGTGCTGCTCGAAAGCGCCGTCGACCGGCAGGACGCCGTCGCCGTCGCCCAGCGGGTCCAGGACAGCCTCGAGTCGCCGGTCGTCATCGACGAGCGCGAGATCATGTGCTCGGCGAGCGTCGGGATCGCCGTCGAGCGGCGATCGAACATCGAGCGGGCGGAGACGATCCTCCGCGCCGCCGACGTCGCGATGTACCGGGCGAAGAGCAAGGGCAAGGGCCGCTTCGAGTTCTTCGAGCAGGGCATGCACCTCGAGGCGATCGAGCGCCTGGACCTCAAGACCGACCTCCAGGTGGCGCTCGAGCGCGGCCAGTTCGAGCTCAACTACCAGCCGATCGTCGAGATGCACACCGAGAAGGTGCGCGGCGTCGAGGCGCTCATCCGCTGGAACCACCCGAGCCGCGGGTTCGTGATGCCCGATCGCTTCATCCAGCTCGCCGAGCAGACCGGCCAGATCGTCCCGATCGGTCGATGGGTGCTCCGGGAGGCCTGCAACCAGGTGATGCGCTGGCGCAAGGACCACGGCGACGACGCGCCGCGGACGATCGCCGTCAACCTGTCGGTGCGCCAGCTGCACGATCCCCGACTGCTCGAAGACGTCGCCGACGCGCTGTCCGTGTCCGGCCTGGAGCCCGAGGCGCTGACGCTGGAGATCACCGAGAGCATGCTGATCGAGGAGACCGACCGCGGGTCGCGGGCGCTCGACCAGCTGAAGGCGATGAAGGTCAAGGTCGCCATCGACGACTTCGGCACCGGGTACTCCTCGCTGTCGTACCTCAAGCGGTTCCCGGTCGACACGATCAAGATCGACAAGTCGTTCGTCGCCGAGATGGCGACGTCGGCCACGTCGGCGGCGCTGGTCAAGGCGGTCGTCGACCTGGCCAACAGCCTCGGCGTCGCCACGGTCGCCGAGGGCATCGAGAACCCGGACCAGAAGGCCCGGATCAACCAGCTCGGTTGCACCTACGGCCAGGGCTACCACTTCTCACGGCCGCTCTCGGCCAGCATGATCGAGGACAAGCTGCAGAACGCCGCCCGGTCGGCCAACAGCCGGAAGAACGCGCCGCTCGACATCGACATCCTCGACGGCGTCGAGGGCCTGCGCACCGCGCTCGCCCAGATCGGCAGCCTGCACACCGAGCTGAACGTCCCGGTCATGGCCCGGACGCGGTGGATGGAGACCTGGGCGTCGGTCTACGCGAACTGGGAGCCGCTCACCGTTCTGGTGCGCGAGCGCTCGACCGGGCGCGTCGACGCCGCCGCGCTGCTCGCTCGCCGGAAGACCCCCGACGGCTACGAGGTCGTGGCGATGGGCCACGGCTCGGTGGCCTGTACCCGCTTCCCGTCCCGCAGCGAGCGGGCCTCGAAGCTGCTGACCAAGGGCATCAAGGACCAGCTCGGCATGATCGAGCCGTGGACGCTGCACCTCCAGCAGCTCGAGGAGGGCGACCCGGTCGGGAAGCTGCTGGCGCAACAGCTCCCGAACGCCGAGATCGCCCCCGACCTGTGGGTTCCGCAGGTCGTGTTCGGTGACGACCCGCAACTCGGCCACTTCCTCTCGCGCAACATGCGCCGGCAGATCAAGAAGGCGTGGAACCGGTTGGAGACCGACGGGTTGCGCGTCGAGATGACCGTCGCCCGCAGCGAGTTCCAGATCATGCAGGTGCTCCCGCGGCTCGAGGAGATCCACGTCGAGCGCGACCATGACACCGGTCGCGACAGCGATCTCGACGATCCCGCGGTGAGCGAGCTCTGGCGCCGCCTCATCCTGGCTCACGGCGCCATCGGCCAGATCGAGATCTCCTCGATGCTGATCGACGACGACGTCGCCGGGTTCGTGATCGCGATCATCGACGACGAGGCGTACCGCGTGTTCGACGGCCACATCAACAGCGACTACGCCCGATACTCGCCCGGCCGGTTGATCGAGGCGGCGGTGCTCGAGCGGGCGATGGTCGACGCCCGCTTCGACGGCCTGGACTGGATGGCGGGCGTCGCCGCCGAGAAGATCCTGACCTCGAACCACAACGAGGGCCGGATGCAGCTCGTCGCCTCGTCGAAGGCCAACGCGACGCCGTCGCCCAAGCCGATCCCGGACCACGCCGTCAACGGCGAGACCCCAGGTCTGACGGTCGAGCAGGCCGGCGCGCAGGGCGTCGCTCGGCGCCAGCGCAAGCGCGGCCACGCGCTCGTCGACAATCGCTGATCTCGAATGGCCGCGCTGCTCGCACTGTTGGCGGCGGTCGGCTGGGGTTCGTCGGACTACGCAGCCGGATCGGCCAGCCGCCGATCGTCGGCGGTGTCGGTCGTCATCCTCACCCACTTCGCGGCCGTCGTCGCCCTCGTCTGCGTCGCCCTCGACCTCGCCCCCGTCCAAGCGATGCTGGGCGACGTGTGGGGGGCGCTGCGGCCGAACCCGCTCAAGCCGGTCGACACGACGGCGGCGATCCGCTGGGCCGGCCCGGGGGTCGGCGGGCGCCCGACGCTCGACGACGTCCTGTGGGGGCTCGCCGCCGGTCTCGGGGGCGGGCTCGGGGCGATGCTGTTGTTCCGCGGCCTCGGCAAGGGCTCGATGGCGGTCGTCGCGCCGATCACCGCGACGGGTGCGGCGGCGATCCCGGCGCTGTACGGCATCGCGAGCGGTGAGTCGGTCACGTTTGCCAGCGTGGTCGGCATCGGCCTCGCCCTCGTCGCGATCGTGCTCGTCTCGCTGACCGGCGACGCCGCCGAGCTCGCCTCAGACGGCGTGGCCGCGGACGCCGAGGCGGCGGCCGGCCCGGCGTTGCTCCCCCCGCCCGTGCTCCGTTCGCCAACCCCGGTGGCGGTCGGGCTCGGGGCGACGTCCGCGTCGCTCCCACCGCCAACGGCGGCCGCGCCGCCCCCGCCGTCCGCTCCCGCCCCCTCTCCCGCGCCGACTCCCTCTCCCGCTCCCGCTCCCTCGCCGGCTCCCTCTCCCGCCCCCTCGCCCGCCCCGCCATCCGTCCGCCCGCCCACCCCGCCGGACGGGCGGCTCGACGCGGCCCCGCCGCCGAAGCCGGACGTGGCCGGCGAGATCCGGATGTCGCTGCGCAGGATGCGCGCCACGATCGTCTCGCTGACCGTCGCCGCGCTGCTCGCCGCCGGCGTCGCCGCGGCCGGACCGATCGGCGCGATCGTCGCCGGCCGGACCCCCACCGGCGGTGAGGTCGCGGCGCTCGCGCTCGCCGTCGTCGTCGTCGGCCTGGCGCTGTCGGCGGCGAACGCCGCCAAGCTGCTGTTCCAGGTCCAGGCGGCCCGACCCGCCCACCTCGAGCGGCGGACCGACCCGCCCTCGTTCGACAGCCGTGACCGGCGGGTCGAGCGCAGGGTCGACGCCTCGTCGTTCAGCTTGCGGGCGATGCTTCGTCAGCCCGGACTCCCCGAGGCGTTGCTGTCCGGCGTCGGGTTCGGCATGTTCTTCGTCCTGATCTCGCAGGCCGGGGAGTCGGCCGGCTTCTGGCCGCTGGTCAGCGCCCGCTCCATCTCGGTCGCGATGTTCGTGATCGCCGCCGTCGTCACCACGACCGCCGTGCTCCCGCACCGCGGCGCCCGCCGGGCCGTGGTGCTCGCCGGCGTGCTCGACGCCGCCGCCGCGGTCTTCTTCGTGCTGTCGACGCGGGCGGGGTTGCTGTCGGTCGGCGCGGTGCTGGCGTCGCTCTACCCGGTGGTCACCGTGCTCCTCGCCCGCTCGGTCGGCGGCGAGCGGATCAGACGCCGGCAGCTGGTCGGCTTGGCCCTGGCGATCGGCGCGGTCAGCCTGTTGGCGATCTGACGGGGACCGCTCAGCCGACGACGAGGGTTCCCCGCATCGACGGATGGATCTGGCAGAAGAACGCGTACTCGCCGGGCGAGTCGGGGGCGCTGACCGGCGCCGAGCCGTCCTTGGCCAACCGCCCGGTGTCGAACAGCCCGTCGTCGGACGTCAGGGTGTGGGTCGCGGCGTCCAGATTTGTGACCTCGATCGAGGTTCCGGGGGCGACGGCGGTCTGGCCGTCGAAGGCGAAGCCCTCGATCGTGATCCCCGCGGCGCCGCCCTCCGCCGTCCCGGCCGGCGGGCCATCGTCGGCGTCGCCGTATCCCGGCGCCGGGTCGGCCGCCACCCCGGCGCTCGTCGACTCGTACCGGGAGTCGGCCGTGCTCGCCGAGTCGCCGGGGCGGGCGAGCGCGATCCCCGCGGCGATGCCGGCCGTGAGGCAGATGACGATGGTCGGTGTCGTGCGAAGCGCCATGGCGTTCTCTCCTCTGTTCCGTGTCGTGTCTGCCGGGCTAGACGCCCGGGAAGCCGATCGTGGTGAAGAACCACCAGGACGACGTCCACCAGATCGCGACGACGATCGCCGTCACCAGCCCGCCGACGACGGGAAGCGTCCGGGCGGGGACGCGGTCCGAGCGCAGCGCCAGCATCTTGGTGGTGAACGCGCCGTAGAACGCGCAGCCGAGCAGCGAGTGCGCGAGCACCCGCCCGTTCGTGTCCTGGAAGCCGAGCGACCAGAGGCAGTGGTAGGCGACCGGCAGCGTGAGCAGGAACGCGGCGGTGCCGAACCAGCGGTGGCCGTGGACGGCCCAGCGGGGCGCGTCACCCGCCACGCCCGGCAGGCGGCCCCACATCCACAAGGCCGAGGTCAGCTGGGCGAGCGCCAAGACCGCGGCGCCGGTCGCCAGCCACGCCTTCATCGGCAGCACCTCCGGGAACCCGAACGTGGTGATGTCGTTGCCCGTCGGGGTGTGCTGCCGGCCGTAGACCCCCAGCGCGAGCGACACCGCGGCGCCGGCGGCGACCATCAGCAGCAGCGTGCGGATCCCACCGTCGATCCGGCCGCCGGACGGCTCGCTCGTCGGCGTCCCGCCCGTCCCCTCGTCGACCGGTGTCGTCGTCATCGTCCCCCTCGCGGATCGATCGTGTCTCTCCTTACGTCGCGCCGGCCCGATCGGTTCGCGGCCGGCCCGCCCGCAATACGATATTGAAGCACCGATCGTGCAGGCCGCCGAGCGCGTATGCCGCGTAGGCGACGCCGAAATCGCTGTAGAGGTCGCGGCACGACTCGCTCCAGGCGAGTGCGGCCGGTGTCGACATGCGGTGCGCGACCTGCGTGATCCCGCCCTCGTAGACCCGGTATTCCGCCCACGTGCCGGGGAAGTCCTTGGTGCAGCCGACCTCGACCGACGGGATGCCGGCGCCGGCCATCGTCCGGACGCGGTGGCGATGCGTGTGGCCCGCCGTGTAGGCGACGATCGCGGGGCGCCGGGCGGCGACCGCGTCGAGCCGATCGCTGGCGTCGGGATGCAGCCCGAAGTAGTCGTCGTGGCGCCGGCCGCCCGGACGCGGGATCCACTGGTTGTGATGTCCCATCACGATCACCGGCGTGGACGCGCCCGCCACGCGGTCGTCGAGCCACTCGATCTGATCGGCGGTGACACGGCCCTGGGTCGCCCCGGGAATCGCGGTGTCGAGCAACCCGACGGCGACCCCGGGCAGCTCGATCCACTGGTCGCCGGCGTACTCGCTCTGGTGGCGGTAGGCGTCGTGGTTGCCGCGCACCGCGTGCAGCCGATCGCCGAACGCGGTTCGATAGCAGGCTTCGAACGCCGCCCACTGCTCCGGCGTGCCATCGCTGGAGAGATCGCCCTTGGCGATCACCGCCGCCGGCCCGATCGCCGCGATCTCACCGGCTGCGGCGCGGTTCATCGTCTCCGCGTACGGGGGCTCGCCCGGCGCCGATCGGCGGACCGGGCCGAGACCGGGGGCCTCCTCCAGCACGCCCGCCTCCGTCTCGCCGAAGTGCACGTCGTTGACCGTGGCGAACCGGCAGAGCAGCTCACCGGCGGGGCGGTCCAGCGTGCGGACCGGCGTGCCGTCGAGATCGTGGTCGGTCGCCGGCGAGAGACCTTCGTAGCGCCTGACCTCGGTTCCCTCGTGGATCACGACCAGGTCGTCGGCGACGGTGGTGACGTCCATCAGCGCCAAGGCCGCTCGCGGCGCACCGGCAGCGGCAGCGACCACCAACGGTTGCCGAATCGCCAGGCCGTGTTGCGCGGCGGCAGTCCGGCCCCGGCGGTCGGCGGCCGCGGCCAGAGCACCTCGCAGGCCGCGGCGATCGCCGCCGCCTCCTCTGCGGTCGGGGCCAATGACATCGCCACGCCGGTCGGGGCCGGCAACGGGATTCGGGAGGCGTCGGTCACGCCGCGACTCTATGGTCTGTCGTCGGCGAGCGACCAAGTCTCGCGCGCGGCTCGCGTGACCACGGCGCCGGCCGCCGTGTCGTGGAACGTGCGGCGCTGGGAGTCGCGCAGCGCGGCGAGGAACCCGAGCGCGAACACCGGGGACATGAGGAACCGCATGACCCAGCGCGCCGCGGCCCGTCCCGTGTCGAGTGGTGCGCCGTTGCGCGCGTCGACGACGTAGGTGCCGGCGACCCGGTTGCCCAGCCACTGCCCGCTCGCCGCGATGCCGCGGGCATACAACGCCATGGCCCCGACGAAGCCGATGCCGCACAGCGCCCCGGCCATGACGAACTTGAGGTCGGAACCGTCGCGCCGGGCGACGAGCAGACCCGGCAACAGGAACAGCACCAGCGCGGCGAGGTCGACGGCGAGACCGACGAACCGCGCGGCGAGCGATGGAATCTCGGGGTCGAACTCGATCCCGCCGGCCGACTCGATCACGATCACCGGCGCGCGCTTCGGCCGGGAGGCGTCGACCGGCGTCGTCAGGGGCGCGTGGGGATCGAAATCGTCCTGCGCCTCGAGGTCCATCTCGTCGTGCAGGCGGGCGATCAGCTCGTCGATGTCCGACGGGGGCGCCCCAGGCGACGCTGGTGGCGGGGGCGCCGGCGG
>JBFGCT010000071.1:0-18731 GCA_041581055.1 Ilumatobacteraceae bacterium
AACACAATCAGAAGCCTGCCAACGGCGACAAAAGCCCTGCTCAGAGGATCAAGATTCGCACTTCGGCGCAAGCGACCGCACGCGCAAGAATCTGGAAGTGGAGCTGGGGGGAATCGAACCCCCGTCCATCAGCCGGTGCACGAACTCGCTACGACCATTCCCGACATCGGCCCTGACGCTGGGCCACCGGCGGGTCGGCTACCCGGCGAGCCGGGCAACGCTCCGTCTTTCCGGAGAGCCAGCGGTCTTTCCCACCGTCAGCGGTCTTTCCCGCCGTCATCCCTCACTTCTGTTGCCGGGCTGTGATGGATTGGCCCCGTGCGACATTTCTGCTCACGATGACTCTTCACTCACCTGAGATCAGGCGGCGAGAGTGAACTGCTCATCGGCAATTCTTTTGGTTGCCCCGTTTAGCGAGTCTGAGCAACTCGGGTCGCAAACTCGAACAGCGTTACTGACGTCGAAACCAGTCAGCCCCGTGATCGATATGTCCGCCGGAGCAAGCGGCCCCGGCACGAGGTTCAACATAGCTCCTCAGCTGGTTGTTCCCGCCGCCGGCGGGCGCTGTGCCCGCGGTCACGCTTGACTTCAACCTTACTTCAAGTTGTAAGGATGTGTCATGACCCCGAGCAGGACTGCGACAACCGACACCACCGCGACGACGATGACCTACGACGACGCCCTGCGAGTCTTCCTCGCCACCAAGGGCTCCTTCGGCGGGGGTCTGTCGAACCACGGCCCGATGGCCAGCGAGGCACTCGTTCACATGGGCGCCGATCGGTGGATCGGCCCGTTCGTCGAGTCATACCGGCGCCGCCTCGACGAACGCGAGCCCCCACCGACCCAACCTGACGACCCGCACGAGCTCATCGGCACGAGGCTGCCCGGCCTCGTCGGCGCCGCCGCGGCGGAGGCCGGGCACGGCCTGCTCCGCGTCGCCCACGCCGTGCGCGCGATCGAGCGGGCCGACGCCGTCCCCGCCGTGAGGGTCGCCGAGCTCCGCGCGGCGCTCGGGTACTGGCGGGCCGGTGGTCCGGGGCTCCCGTCGCCCGAGGCGATCGACGGCGATCTGTCACCCGACGAGTGGGCGGGCGCGCTCGGCGACCTCATTTCGTTCGACCCGCTGCCGGGTCTGCTCACGGGGACGCTCGACCTCGCCGCGCGCCAACCCGGCTTCACCGCCACCGTCGCATCGCTCGCCCCCCGGAGCGATGCCGGCGACACACTCGACGATCTTGCGTTGCTGGCGGTCGCCGGCTATCTCCGCAACGACGACTTCCTGTCGCGGTTCGCGCTGCTCCACGGTGTCACGGTGTCGACGATGGCCCGGGTGCTGCTCACGCACCTCGTGCGGCACGACGAGCGGCGGCTCGTCGCGGCCGTCGCGGGGTTCGTCGCCGCAGCCATCATCGGGTTCGATCGACCGGAGGGAACGGAGGCCGCGCCACCGGCGCCCGCCGACGACCCGGCCGATCGGGCGGGCGCGACCCTCGACGACCACACGATCAAGTTCACCGACGCGTGCATCGGGCTCGCGTCGCGCACCGGCCGCGAGCTCCCGCTGCGCGCCGCCGAATTGCAGATCGCCCTCACGAGCTGAACCGCACCCGTTCGGCCCGATCGGTCAAGTCGGGCCGCGTTCGGCCGATACCAAGCTGACGCCGTCCGCACCGCTACGTTGGGGGTCGGCGGAATCGGACACGATCGGAGAATCGGCATGAAGAAGTTGCTCGGAGCATCGGTGGCTGCGGCCTCCCTCCTCCTCGGCCACGGGATCGCGGGAGCGATCACCAACGGCACGCCCGACACGGACCACAAGTTCGTCGGCGCGCTGACCGGCGTCGATCCGGGCGGGACCGAGCGCTTGTGCTCTGGTTCGCTGATCGGTGAAGGAGTGTTCCTGACCGCGGGTCACTGCATGGTTCTCGACCACGTGGTGCTCCACTTCGGCGACGACATCGGCGTCGCGCACGACACGTTCGACGCGGTCGAGGTCGTCCAGCATCCCGACTACACCTGGGCCATGTCGAACTCCTACGACGTCGGCATCGTGCTGTTCGACCAAGACGTGGACCTCGGCGCACCGGGAGAGGTTGCTCCGGAGGACTACATCGACGGCTTCACCAAGGACGAGCTCAAGTCCTTCACGTTCTCCACGCTCGGGTACGGACTCGTGCGCAACGATGCGAACGGCAACTCGGCCCCGCTCGTGCTGGAGAGCGAACGCCGGATCGGTTACCAGAGCTACCTCAACGACCACAACCAATACCTCACGCTCTCGATCCACACCAACAAGGGCAGCGGGGGCGGCTGCTTCGGTGACTCGGGCGGCCCGCACCTGCTCGAAGATCCGACCGACGATTCGAAGAACTACATCGTCTCGATCACCTCGGCCGGCGACGGCAACTGCGTGGCCACCGACGCCACCCAGCGCGTCGACCAGCCCGAGATCCGCGACTGGATCGAGTGCGTCAAGGCGAACCAGGCCGATCCGACCCTCTGCGGCTGACGGCCAGCGGCAGCACCAGGAACGGCAACGTCGCGACGTCGGTCGGGTCGGTCACGATCGAGACCTGATCGCCATCCGGCGGGATGAACGGCAACCAGCCGAGCACCCGCCCGACCACGTCGAGCATCGCACCGGCAATCGCCTCGGCGACGTCGGTCACGCCCGGGATCGTCTTGCGACCCCGACGGTCGTTCTGGTCGACGACTTCGAAGGGTTGGACCGGTGGACGGCGACGACGACCGCGTCCGAGAACGGTGCCTCGGCGACCGTCGAAGTTGCGTCCGGCGGCAATCCGGGTGGGCTCCGGCGCATGACGCATGTCCTGCCGGGCACGTCCGACGGCGAGAACAACCCATCGCAGATCAATGTCGTCCACATCTTCGGCGGCCGCGGGCAACACCAGCCGGAGCGCGGGGGCATCACGACGCAACACGGCACCGACAACTGGACCGTCGAGCTGTTCGGCGAGTGACGCGTCGCTCGCCGCGGGTCAGCCGCCGCCGTACTTGTTGGCTCGGTTGATCGCCGTCTGCATCTCGCGGTCGGCGTCCCGCTCGGCCATGTGCTGGCGCTTGTCGCCCTTGGTGCGGCCCCTGGCGAGCCCGAGCTCGATCTTCGCCCGCCCGTCCTTCCAGTACAGCCGCAGCGGCACGATCGTGAGGCCGCCCTGGGCCGTGCGCTGGTCGAGCTTGTCGATCTCGGCCCGGTTGAGCAGCAGTTTGCGCGCCCGGTCGGGATCGTGCGCGCCGAACCCGATCGCGTTGGTGTACGGCGGGATGTGGATGCCGTCGAGCCACATCTCGCCGCGCTGCACGCGGGCGTAGCCCTCCGAGATCTGGGCGTTGCCCTCGCGCAGGCTCTTCACCTCGCTGCCGGTCAGCACCATCCCCGCCTCGTAGGTGTCGAGGATGTCGTAGTCGCGGTAGGCGCGCTTGTAGCTGGCGATGAGCGTCGTCCCGTCACCGCCCTTGTCGCGCTTGGTCTTCTTGCCCTTCGCCATCGGTGGTGGACCCTATCGACGGCGCCGATTCGCTCGTCGGTACGATTCGCCGCGTGCTGGAGATCGCCCGTGACGCCTACGCCCGCCTCGTCAGCCAGGCGCTCGACGACTATCCGCTCGAGATGTGCGGGCTGCTCGCAGGCCCGCCGGCGCTCGGCGGGGGAGCGGGCGACCGAGGCGCCACGTTCTACCCGTGCGCCAACGTCGACGCGTCGGCCCGGGTGTACACGATCGACCCCAAGGACCACCTCCACGCCGAGATCGACGCCGAGGATCGCGGCTGGGAGATCAACGCCGTCGTCCACAGCCACACCCACTCCGAGCCCTACCCGAGCCCGACCGACGTGGCCTCGGCGCCCGACCCGACCTGGCACTACGTGATCGTCAGCCTCAAGCGCGAGGCCCCCGAGGTCCGCAGCTACCGCATCGTCGACGGCGAGATCGCCAGCGAGCCGATCACCGTCATCTGAAGTCGAAAATCTCGGGTGGGGATGGTGGTCGTCGAAGCGGCGGAGTACGATTGTTGATAAGTCCCATCGGAATTGTCGGAATATCCGGCGAAGGGACGACGTTGTAGCGACCGATGACCATGCTGACCGCCCCCTCGCTGATGCCGGGCCTCGTGAACGCGAGCGTGCTCGACATGATCGGCAACACGCCGATCGTCGACGTCTCCAAGCTGTCGCCCAACCCCAACGTCCGGATCCTCGCCAAGATGGAGATGCAGAATCCGTTCGGCTCGGTCAAGGACCGCATCGCGAAGGCGATGATCGAGTCCGCCGAGAGGGACGGCCGGCTGCTCCCCGGACAGACCATCCTCGAGCCGTCCTCTGGCAACACCGGGATCGCACTCGCCGCGATCGCCCGCGTCAAGGGGTACCCGATCAAGATCATGATGCCGACCAACGTGTCGGTCGAGCGCCGGCAGATGCTCGAGATCTTCGGCGCCGAGATCATCCTGACCCCCGGTGAGGAAGGCTCCAACGGCGCCGTCGCGAGGGCCCGCGCCCTCGCCGCCGAGCACCCCGACTGGTTCTTCCCCTACCAGTACGCCAACGACGCCAACCCGACCGCCCACTACGAGGGCACCGGGCCCGAGATCTGGCGCGACGTCCCCGAGATCACCCACTTCGTCGCCGGGCTGGGCACGAGCGGCACGCTGATGGGCGTCGGCCGGTTCCTCAAGGAGCAGAACCCCGAGATCCAGGTCGTCGCCGTCGAGCCGCCGCTCGGCGAGCGCGTCGAGGGGCTGCGCAACATCGGCGAGGGGTACATCCCGCCGGTGTTCGAGAACTGGCACGGCTTCGAGCTGCTCGACCGCAAGCGGGTCGTGCGGCCGCGCGAGTCGATCGAGTGGACCCGCCGCCTGGTCAGCGAGTGCGGCGTCTTCGCCGGGATCTCGGCGGGCGCCGCGCTGGCCGGCGCGGCCAAGGTCGCCGGCGAGATCGACGCCGGCACGATCGTGTTCATCGTGTGCGACGGCGGCTGGAAGTACCTCTCGACCGGCGCCTACACCGACGACCTCGACGTCGCCGAGGCCGCCGCCGAGAAGATCATCTACTTCTGACGCCGGGCCTCGGCGCACGGTCGCCGGGCGGCCTGATCGCCGGACGGCGCCGGTCAGAACGCGACCGTCAGGATCGCGACGAGCAGGGCGAGGCCGCTGAGCGCGACGGTGGCCAGCCCGATGGTCTTGGCCATCGTGGGGTGGATCACGCTGGTCCCGGAGCGCAACAGCCCGTGAAGCTCCTCGTAGTGCGCTCCCGCCCACACGAGGACGATCGAGCCGAACGTGATCTGCGCGAGGCCGATCGCGGCGATGGGCAACGACGAGTGAGCGGACGCGTAACGCGTGAAGACGACGCCGACGACCATCATCGCGATCGCGGTCCGCTCCCAGGCGAGCGCGGTGCGCTCGTGCTGCAAGCCGGCATCGAAGCTGGTGGTCGGTCGGTCCCCGCGCGGCGCCATCAGATGTCGATCAAGAAGATCACGCCGGCGGCGAGCGCGATCAGCGACGTCCCGATCGCCATCAGGAGCGGCAAGCGGGAGGGCGGCAGTGGTTCGTTGAGGCGCATCGAGCGCTCGTTCAGCGCCCACCGCCGGTACGCGCTCGCCGCGGTGACGAGGCTGAGCAGCAGCAGCGCGATACCGAGGACCTCGGCGCCCGGCAGGTCGGTCAGCAGCCCGATCGCCGCGAGCCCGCCGGCGGTCAGGGCGAGCGCCGTGCGGATCCAGGCGAGGAACGTCCGCTCGTTGGCGAGCGTGAAGCGATAGTCGGGCTCGTCGCCGACGAGTCGGGGGTCGTGGGGGACCAGCCGGCGGTATGGATTGGCGCGCGGCGTCCCCGTCATGCCCGACCGTTCCTCATGTGCTCGTGAACCACCGCGCTGCACGATAGCCACCGGCCGTCGCGCGACGGTCGTCGTCGGCCGGGTCTCCGCAGATACCGTGCCCGCTCGGTACATTGGCTGGCCGTGGATCGGCCGATCGGGATGTTCGACTCCGGGTTCGGGGGGCTGACCGTCGCCCGGGCGACGATCGACCTGCTCCCCGCGGAGGACCTCGTCTACATCGGCGACACCGGCCGGTACCCGTATGGCTCCAAGCCCCTCGCCGAGGTCAGCCGATTCGCCCGCGAGCTCGCCTGGAGCCTGGTCAAGGACCACGACGCCAAGGCGGTCGTCGTCGCCTGCAACACGGCGACCGCGGCGGGACTCGACGACCTGCGGGCCGAGCTGCCGGTGCCCTTGATCGACGTGATCGCGCCCGGCGCCGCGGCGGTCGTGCAGACGACGGTGACCGGGCGCGTCGGCGTCATCGGAACCGTCGGCACGATGTCGTCCGGGGCCTACGTCCGCGCCATCGCCGACACCGGCGCGCCGGTCCACCTGACGAGCGCCGCCTGCCCCGGGTTCGTCGAGTTCGTCGAGCGCGGCCAGACGACTGGTGACGAGGTCACCGTGCTCGCCGAGCGACTGCTCGCGCCGATCCGGCGCGCCGGCGTCGACGCCTTGCTTCTCGGTTGCACCCACTACCCGTTCCTCGCCCGCACGATCGGCGACGTCATGGGGCCCGGGGTCACCCTCGTCAGCTCGGCCGACGAGACGGCGTTCGCCATCCGCGACCAGCTCGCCGCCGCCGGCCTGCGGCGCGCGAACGGCCGCCTCGGCCGGCACCGCTTCCTGTCGAGCGGCGACATCGAGGCGTTCCGCGAGCTCGGTCGCCAACTCCTCGGCCCGGAGCTCGACACGACCGAGCTGTGGGAACCCACGAGCTGACCGTTCACCACCGATCACCCGAATGGAGACACCATGACCCGACCCGACGGCCGCGCCGACGACGAACTCCGCCCGATCACGTTCGAGCGCGACTTCACCGACATGGCCGACGGCTCGTGCCTCGTCTCGTTCGGCCGCACCCGGGTGTTGTGCACGGCGAGCGTCGACGACGACGTGCCGCGGTGGATGCGCGGCACGGGCAAGGGCTGGGTCACCGCCGAGTACTCGATGCTGCCGGGCGCGTCGCCGGAGCGGATCGGCCGCGAGGCCGCGCGCGGCAAGCAGAGCGGCCGCACGGTCGAGATCCAGCGGTTGATCGGGCGGTCGCTGCGCGCCGCGTGCGACATGGCCGCGTTGGGCGAGCGGCAGGTGATCGTCGACTGCGATGTGCTCCAGGCCGACGGGGGCACCCGCACGGCGAGCATCTGCGGCGGGTACCTCGCCCTCCACGACGCGCTCCAACGCGTCGTCCAGCGGGGCGGCCTCGCCGAGAACCCGCTGCACGCCCTGTGCTCGGCGATCAGCGTCGGGATCGTCGGCGGCACCCCCGTCCTCGACCTCCCCTACGTCGAGGATTTCGCCGCAGAGGTCGACATGAACGTGGTGATGCTGCGCCCGAGCGGGGGTGGGTCGGCGCGGTTCGTCGAGGTCCAGGGCACCGCGGAGGGCATGGCGTTCAACCGTGCCGAGCTCGACGCGCTGCTCGCCCTCGCCGAGGGCGGCCTGGCGACGATCTGCGACCTCCAGGCCGAAATGATCGCCGACCCGCCCGCGCCGCGGCCGCCCGCCCCCTGATGGACGTCGTCTGCGCCTCGGCCAACCCCGACAAGGTCGCCGAGATCGAGGAGATCCTCGGCGATCTGGTCACGTTGATCCCGCGCCCCGGCGACGTGCCCGACGTCGTGGAGGACGCCGACACCCTGGTCGGCAACGCCCGCCTCAAGGCGGCGGCGATCGCCGATGCGACCGGCCTCCCCGCGGTCGCCGACGACACCGGCCTCGAGGTCGCCGCGCTCGGCGGCGCGCCGGGCGTGCGCGCCGCGCGGTACGCCGGCGAGCGCTGCTCGTACGCCGACAACCGCGCCAAGCTCCTCCGTGAGCTGGCCGGCGTCGCGCAGCGTGACGCGGTGTTCCGCACGGCCGCGATCGTGGTCTGGCCCGACGGCGACGAGCTCGCCGTCGAGGGCGTCTGCCCCGGGGTGATCGCGGAGGAGGAACGCGGCGAAGCGGGCTTCGGCTACGACTCGATCTTCGTGCCCGACGAGGGCGGCGGGGTGAGCTTCGCCGAGATGTCCGCCGACGCCAAGCACGCCATCTCGCACCGCGGGCGGGCCTTGCGGGCGCTGGTCAACGAGCTGGCGCGACGGTGACGACGAAGCCGCGGTGATCGGACCCCGGCACGTCGAAGTCGACGACGCCGGTCGACACGAGGCCGGCGCCGGTCAGCGCGTGGTCGAGCCGGACGAACGTCGGCCGCCAGTCGCCCACCGGCCACGACGTGGAGAAGCCCTTGCCGTGGGCGATGTGGGCGTCGACGAGCCCCTCGTCCAGCAGATCGCGGTAGAGCGGGTGCCAGTACGACGCGTTGAAGTCGCCGATCAGCATCGTCGGCGAGTCGACCGCCGCGGCCCGCCGGCGGATCAGCTCGAGATCCCGCTTCCACGAGTCGAAGTCGAAGATCGGGGCCGGCGGATGGACGGCGACGAGGGTGAACGGACCGCCGGGGCCGTCGACCACCGTGTCGACGCTGTAGTTCGTCGTCGCCAGCCGCTCACCCTCACGCAGCGGGTAGCGGCTCCAGACCGCGGCGCCGCCGGCCCGCAGCCCGTCGCGCTCGATGCGGAACGGGTAGTCGTCGGCCAGACGATGCGCCCCGAGCGCCGTCTGGAACTCGGCGGTGAACTCGCTGAACACGATGACGTCGGCGTCTTGGGCGACAAGCGCCTCGGCGGCGCCGGTGATGTCCTCGTTGCCGTACAGCAGGTTGACCGAGGCCACCCGCACGCCGAGCGCCGCGTCACCCGCGGGCGGCTGGCTCGCGGGGAAGATCAGCGGTCCGGCCATCAGCACGCCGCTGACCGCGATCAGGCCGGCGGTGAACCCGAGCCGGTACTGCCGCCTGCGCGTGGCGACGATCGCGATCGGCGCGGTCGCCACGATCAGGTAGGGCGTCAGCGACTGCAGCACGGCGACGAACGGCGCGCCCGACCACCCGAACGCCTGGGTCAGCATCAGCCCGCCGACCGCGCCGACGACCAGCCACCCGATGAGCCGCAGCACCCGCCGCGCACCGCCGGTTGCCTCCACGGCACGGAAGGCTAGGAGGTGGGCCGGCGTCGAACTCGGGCGGCGTGCCGACGGAGAGATTCGAACTCTCACTGACGGCGACCTAAACGCCGTGCCTCTGCCAGTTGGGCTACGTCGGCGGAACGGGGTCGAGGTTACGCCCACCGAGCCCGAGCGTCACTGCGAGTGGTTCCGTCTTTCTCGATGGACTCAAGACGGCGTCGACCAGCGCCGATACCTCAGCGATGGAGATGCGCACGCGTTTGGGGGGCTTGCCGTTGGCGGTCTACGTGGTGGCGCTGTTGCTGATGCCGCTGGCCGCCGTCGCCGTACTCAGCATCAACGAGGTCAGCGACAACAATCGGGCGGCGGGGGCGTCGCGCCGCATCGCCGCCTCCATCGACGTGGAGCTGGCGGCCATCGACGTCCTCACGCCGCTGGAACGGGAGCGCATCGCGCTGGTCGGACTCGCCCGACTCGACGAGCTCGGGGTCGATCGATCGCAGGTGGTCGCGTTGACCGCGCTCGACTTCGAGCGGGTGCTCGCGGACAACACCGCGGACCTCGAGCGGGCCCTCGACGCGCTCGGGTCGGCGATCGCCGCCGACCGCCGGGACGACACCAGGGGGGTCGCCGCCACGCTGGCCGCGAACCGGGCGGCGATCGACGTCCACCGCTCGTCGGTGGAGCAGCGCACCGGCCGAGCCATCCGCATCGACAGCACCTTCGACCGGATCTCGTCGCTGCTCGACGCGTTGACCGCGGGCACGGGCGCCGCGGTGTCCGCCGACCAGGCGGGCACGGTGAACGCGGCGAACCTCCTGCGCGAGCTGCGGGCCGTGGCCGACGTCACGAGGACGGCGACGATCGAGACGGCCGTGCTGAACGACGCCATCGTGTTCGAGGGCGAGGCGGCGATGTCGAACGTGATGGGCAGCGTCTTCCGCCACGAGGACGCGCTCGCCGTCGCGGCCGCCGAGCGCCGGCTCGATCCGTCGGAGCTGCTCGTCCACTACTCGCGGCTGCGACCGATACCCGCCGGGCTCTACGACGGCTCGATCGACACCGGAAGCGAGCTGGTCGACGACGAGACCTCGCTCGCCGCGCTGATCTCGATGATGGTCGAGCGGATCGACTACCTGGACGAGGTGCAGGAGTTCGCCGCGGCCGAGGGCATGGCGATCACCAAGCGCGCCGACGCCCTGGCGGCGGCGGCCGAGCAGCGGAACCGCATCACGGTCACCGCCCTGATCCTCGTCGGCCTCGGCTCGGTGGTCTTCGGCGTCATCGTCATCCGCTCCTTCGCCCGGCCGCTGATTCAGCTGCGCGCCGAGGCCGAGTACATCAGCAACGGCGGGCTCGACGCCCGCACCCTCCCGCTCGAGGGACCGAGCGACATCCGCAAGGTCACCGCGGCGATGAACGACATGGCCGGGACGCTGCGGTCGGTCGACGCCCACATGAAGTTGTTGGCGTCGGGTCAGACCGACGACCGGGGGCTGGTCGAGCTGCCCGGCGAGGTCGGCGCGTCGATGCGCCACTCGGTCGAGCGGGTGACCGTGCTGACCTCGGAGCTCCAGATCAGCCAACACCTGCTCGAGCGCCAAGCACGACACGACTCGCTGACCGGCCTGCCGAACCGGCTGGCGATGCTCGAGCACCTCGATCGGTTGATCGCCGAGCGGGGGAACTCGCCCGACCTCGGCGTGATGTTCGTCGACATCGACGGGTTCAAGAGCGTGAACGACACCCACGGCCACGCGGTCGGGGACATCGTGCTGACCGAGATCGCCCGGCGGCTGAGCGAGTCGATCCGCGAGATCGACATGGTCGCCAGGCTCGGCGGGGACGAGTTCCTCGTCGTCGTCGAGCAGTGCGCGGAGAAGATCAACCTCGAGTCGTTCGGCGAGCGCATGATCCGCGAGATCGAGCAGCCGCACGCCGTCGGAGAACAGCTCTTCGCGGTGTCGGCCAGCGTCGGCGTGACCAGCGTCGGCCCCACCGACGACGCGATGGCCGCCATCGCCCGCGCCGACGCCGCGGTCTATCACGCCAAACGGCGCGGCCGGCGGCGCGTCGAGATGTTCGACGCCGACCTGCAGAGCTCGATCGAGCACATGGCCCAGCTCGAGCTGGTGTTGCGGCGGGCGATCCACGACTGCGAGCTGCGGATGTACCTCCAGCCGCTCGGCGACCTGACGACCGGCGAGGTGTGCGGCGCCGAGGCGCTGGTCCGGTGGGACCGACCCGGTGTCGGCATCGTGATGCCGGGGGAGTTCATCGCCGTCGCCGAGCGCTCCGGGCTGATCTTCGACCTGGAGCGGTGGATGCTCGGCGAGGCGTGCCGGACCATCGCCCGCTGGCGCGGCGTCCACCCGGAGTCCGACCTTCGGCTGTCGGTCAACATCTCCGGCCGCCACCTGATCGAGGGCGACCTGTTGACCGACCTCGACGCCGCGCTCACCGCCGCCGGTGCCGACCCGACGATGCTGGAGATCGAGCTGACCGAGTCGCAACTGCTCGACGACGTCGAGCGGGCCAGCGCGCTGCTGTCCCAGATCCGCGAGCGCGGGATCCGGATCGCGATCGACGACTTCGGGACCGGGTACTCGTCGATGACCTATCTCCAGAAGCTTCCGCTCGACGTCGTCAAGATCGACCAGAGCTTCATCTCGCGGGCGACGACCAACGGGTTCGACTCGACGGTCGTCGAGGCGGTCGTGACGATCGGCCGAACGCTCGCCCTCGACGTCGTCGCCGAGGGGGTGGAGACGTCCGAACAGCTCGCCTACGTCACCGCCAAGGGCGTCACCAGGGCGCAGGGCTACCTGCTCGCCCCGCCGATGCCGGCGAGCGAGGCCGAGCTCGTGATCTTCGGCGGCCCGATCATCGACATCGAAGCCGTCAGGGCGACGCCGTACTCGACGAGCGGCTGAGGGTCAGTCGACCGGAACCCACGCCAGCACGAGCTGGGTGACCTTGACGTCGGTCTTCTCCAGGCCGACCGACAGCGTCGTGATCTCCTTGGCGGTCGACATCCACTTGGCGTCGATCTCGGTGACGTCGTCCTCGACCTCGAGCTCGAGCTCCTCGAGATCCTCGGTGAGCCGCCCCAGCTTGTTCTCGGCGGCGTCGACGCGCTCGGCTGACGCCTTCGTGCCGCCGCGCCGCCTGGCGGCGCTGCCGCTGTCGCGGAGGAGCCCGCCGAGCATGCCGCCCTTGCGCTTGCGGCCGCCGAGCAGGCCGCCCAACACCGAACCGGCGGTGGACAACAGCTCGGACTTCTTCTTGCTCGACGCCTGCTCCTCGAGCACGTCGATGCGGTCTTCGGCGGTGGCGATCTGGTCGCGCAGCCGCTTGGCCTTGGTCTCGTACTTGTCGCGCAGCTTGGCGATCTCCTCGTCGGCCTTGTCGTCGGCGAACTTCAGGCAGCGCACCTCGAACTCCTCGGCGGTCTCGCCCGGCCGCCCGTAGAGCTTGAGCGCGGTGTTCGCCGGCAGCTCGATGGCGAGGTTGCGCACCAGGTGGTCCCTCAGCTCGCGCTCGACGGCGGTCCAGAACGTCTTGTTCCCGATCTTCGCGTCGGGCAGGCGGTACACCGCGCCGTCCGGGGCGTTCTGCCGCAGGTCGCGGTCGTCGTAGTCGACCTGCACCACCCGGCTGATGTCGAGCTGCTCCTCCAGCGGGAACAGCACCGCCTCGTACTCGACGTCATGGGTGAGATCCGCCTTCGTCTCGTCGTATCGCAACGCGATCCGCGCCACCGCCGCCGCCTCCAACCGCGTCCCGGCCGAGCTCCCGCCGACGTCGCCCAACCACGGCGCGGCCACGTCCACGTACCGCACCGCCGTCCCCTGCGCCACCTCCGGCATCAGCGACGTCTCGTCATCCGCCAGCGCAGACTCGGAGCGGGTGGCGCCAGGGGCGGCGGGACCGGCGCCGGCCGCACGCCCGCCGTCGGCGGCGGCGACGGGAACCGCTCCGCCGGTCGGTCCCGCCGCCACGGCGGTCGCGGCGGCCGCCGAGTCGCTCATCAACCCCTCGATCTGGTCCCGCGTCAACGGCCCCCGCAGGTACGACATCGCCCACCGGGTCGTGAAGACCTCGGGCGTGTCCTTGCCCGCCCGGCGCAGCATGAACTCCCGCTTGCCGAGCCCGGAGATCGTGTCCCCGACGGTGGAGATGTCAACCCCGCCCGCCGCCGACGACATCCCGTCGAGCAGCCGGGCCTTGTCGCGGTCGGTCTGCAGCCGCCCGATCATCCACGTCCCCGCGTTGGACAGCGCCTTGTAGTCGACGTCGACCGGGTTCTGGGTCGACAGCACGACGCCGACGCCGAACGCCCGCGCCTGCTTCATCAGCATCATGATCGGCTTCTTGGTCGGCGGGTTGGCGGTCGGCGGCAGGTACCCGGCGACCTCGTCCATGTAGAGCATCGCCCGCAGGTCGGTCGTGCCGCTCTGCCGGCGCATCCAGGTGACCAGCTTGGCCAGGATGAGCGACGTGACGAACTGCCGCTCCTCGTCGGACAGGTGGGCGGTCGTGATGATCGCGCAGCGCGGCGCGCCGTCCGGCGTGAAGAGCATCGACTGGATGTCGAGTGGCGGCCCGGCGCCCCATGCCGCGAACGACGGCGAGGCGAGGAGCCCGTTGAGCTTCATCGCCAACCCCATCCGGTCGGACTCGGGGAAGAACTGGTCGAGCTCGAACACGCCGAGCTTGCGGATCGGCGGGTTGGCGATCAGCCCGACCAGGGTCATCAGGTCGAGCGCCCGGCCCTCGGCCCACGAGTGGCTGATCAGGTTGGAGAGCAGGATGTGCTCGCGGCTCGACAGCGGGTCGGCGTCGATCCCGACGAGGCCGAGCAGCCCTGAGACATACCCCTCGATCTCGTCGCCGACCACCTCGGCGTCGCCGAGGTCCTCGGGAACCTGGAGCGAGCCGACGATGTTCATCGGGATGCCCGACTGCGAACCGGGGGTGTAGATCGAGAAGTCGGTCGACTTGCGGAGCGCGCCGATGTCGGCGCCGGAGAGGCTCCACCGGCCGAGGCCCTTCGTCCACAGCGCGGCCTGCGCGGCGGCGAACTCCTCCGGCGTCTGCCCCTCGCCCTTGGCCTGGGCCTCGTCGACCCACGGCCGGAAGTCCTCGGGGGCCAGGTTGGGGAACGTGAGGCACAGGTTGGTGAGGTCGCCCTTCGGATCGATCGCGATCACCGGCAGCCCGGCGGCCAGGACCTCCTCGATCAGGATGACGCCGAGCCCGGTCTTGCCCGAGCCGGTCATCCCGACGATCACGCCGTGGGTGGTGAACTTGTCGGTGGCGACCGAGACGTGGCTCGAGTCGTCGTCGGTCGTCCGGTCGTGCGTGGCGGGGTCGATCGAGCCGCCGAGAAACAGGTCTGCCATGGGGCGCGACGGTAGTGGATCGCATGTCCGGCGCGGCAGGGCCGGTCACCGGCGAGCGGTCGAGGCCTGCGTTCTCGGTGGGCGGCGTTCGCAAATCGGCGGGTGGAAGTGGGGGTGGCGGGTACGGTCGGGCCATGCGGGGGACGGCTCAGGAGGGCGGGACACGGCGCGACCTGCTGCTGTCGCCGGCGCTCGCGTCGTGCGTGGCGCTGCTGGTGCTCAACGACCACGTGTTCAAGGCCCGCTGGCCCGGCGTCGTCACCGGGAAGCTGAGCGATCTCGCCGGGGTGGCGATGGTGGCGATCGCGCTCGCCGCGCTGAGCGGGCGGCCCCGCGGCGCGATCGTCGCGACCGCCGCGGCGTTCACCCTGCTCAAGACCGTCGGCTCGGTAGCGGTCGTGGCGTCACCGGTGCTCGGTGGCGTGACCCGTACCGATGCGACCGATCTCGTCGCGTTGGTCGTCCTCGTGCCGGTGTGGCGGTGGTTGGTCGGCCGGCCGCCGGGCGACGCCCGCCTGGTCTCGAGCTGGGTCGTGCCGCTGAAGGTCGTCAGCCTGTGCGGGGTCGCCCTGGCGACGTCGGCGACGAGCTGCGCGACCGACGAGGTCTATCGGGTGGACACCGTCGACGGGGTCGTCGTCGCCAGGGCCGACGACGGAACGTTCGCCAGCCGTGACGGCGGGCGGACGTGGCAGCCGGCCGACGACGTGTCGTTCGACGTTGCCGACGGCGAGCTGGGGCGCTCGGCGTGCCTCGCCGACGGCAGTTGCTTCGGGCTCACCGCGGACTCGGTCGTCCGGACTGCTGACGGCGGCACGACGACCGAGTTCCGCGTGTCGGCCGACGAACGGGAGCGGCTCAGCGACGCCGACTCGACCAAGTGCGGGCTCAACCTGTTCGGCTCGATCACCAGCGTCGAGTTGGAGGACGGCGGGCACGTCGTCGTGTCGATGGGCGTGCACGGCGCGCTGCACCGCTCGCCCGACGGCCTCTGGGAGTGGGTCGAGATCGGCGACTACGGGCGGCGCAACCCGCTCTCAGCGTCCGGCGGCGACGCGACGGGCGGCGGGGGCGGCGCGCCGTCTCCGCTCACCGTGCCGGTCGCCCTCGTCACACCCTTCGCGCTGGCGCTCGCCGCGATCCCGCTCGCCCGCACCGCGCGGCGCAACGGCCGCCGCGGCTCGTCCGGCGCGCTCCCGGCGGTGTTCGGCGGTCTGGCGCTGCTCGCGGTCAGCCCTGTCGTGGTCGTCGCCCGGGCTGTGGACGCGCGCGGGCTCGAGATCACGGCGGCCGTGCTGATCGTGGCCGCCGCCGTCGTCGTGGCCGCGGTCACCCGGGCGGTCGTCGGCCGGCCACGAGCCGGCGCCGAATCGGCCGCCGCCGGTCGGCCGCTGCCGCCGCCCGTCGCGCCCGCGCCGCCCCGCCCGCCCCCGCTGGGAGCGGCGGGCGAGTCGGGCCCGGACTGGCTCCTCCCACCGCCGTAGCCCGAGGTCGGGCTCGGCCCCCCTCGTTACAATCGGCGCATGGGGTTCACCGGCTTTCCGGCGGAGGCGATCGAGTTCTACGAGCAGCTCGGCGCCGACAATTCGAGGGCGTTCTGGCAGGCCAACAAGCCGCGGTACGACGAGTACGTCAAGCAGCCGATGGTGGCGCTGACCGAGGAGCTGGCCGACTTCGGGCCGTTCCACATGTTCCGCCCGCACAACGACCTCCGCTTCTCGAAGAACAAGCCGCCGTACAAGGTCCACCAGGGCGCGTACGGGGAGTCCGAGGGCGGCGCCGGGCACTACGTGCACTTCTCCGCCGACGGGCTGATGGCGGCCGCCGGCTACTACTCGATGGCCAGCGACCAGCTCCAGCGCTTTCGGGCGGCGGTCGACGACGACACGACCGGCGAGGAGATCGCCGACCTCGTGGCCGACCTCGTGCGGCGCAAGTACGAGATCGGCGCGATCGGCGAGCTGAAGACCGCTCCCCGCGGGTACCCGAAGGACCACCCCCGGATCGAGTTGCTGCGCCGCAAGGGATTGATGGCGTCGAAGGACTTCGGGGCGCCGAAGTGGATCCACACGGCGAAGGCGGCCGGGCGGATCCGTGCGACGTGGGAGGGCGCAGCGGCGATGTGCTCGTGGCTCGACGCCCACGTCGGGCCGAGCGCCCTCGAACCCGACGGATTCTTCTGATCGTCGTCCGGCGCCCGGCGCCAGATGTCACGATGGGGGTGTGACCGTCACCGACAACACCGCCGCCGCCCGCGACGCGCTCGAGAACCAGTTCGGCCTCGCCGACCGCATCGTCGACGAGTCGGCGTTGGCCAACAGCGTCGAGCGCTTCCGCCAGCGGAAGATCACGCTGCCGACGTTCGGTCAGCTCGCCGATCCGACGACCTTCGACCAGGCGCGTCTCGTCGGCGACGCCGACCCGCAGGGCGCGGACGCCCGCAACCTGTGGCGGGTGCACTGGTACAACGACCTGGCGGGCCACCGGGCGCCGGTCCCCGAGCACGTCGTGCTCCCGCCGCGCCTGACCGGGGTCGACAGCCCGATCATCGTGGTGTTCGGCGACCGCTTCCCGATGATCACCGCGCACAAGGTGCTGGCCGCGTACGCCTGCCTCGCCCCGCGTATCGTCACCGGCCAGTTCGACCCGACGCGCCACCGGGCGATCTGGCCCTCGACCGGTAACTACGCCCGCGGCGGCATCGCCATCAGCCGGATCATGGCCAGCCGCGGGGTGGCGATCCTGCCGGAGGGCATGAGCCAGGAGCGCTTCGACTGGCTCGACCGCTGGTGCGCCGATCCGGCCGAGGACGTCATCCGCACGTTCGGCACCGAATCGAACGTGAAGGAGATCTACGACGCCTGCAACGAGCTGGCGAAGGATCCCGGCAACTTCGTCCTCAACCAGTTCTCCGAGTTCGGCAACCACCTCGGTCACTACGAGGTCACCGGCCGGGCGCTCGGCCATGTGTTCGAGCACGTGCGCTCCACCGCCGGCCGCGACCTGCGCCTCGCCGCGTTCGCCTCGGCCACCGGCTCGGCGGGCACGATCGGTGCCGGCGACCGACTCAAGGAGGAGTACGGCGCCCGGATCGTCGCCGTCGAGGCGCTCGAGTGCCCGACGATGCTGGAGAACGGCTACGGCGAGCACAACATCCAGGGCATCGGCGACAAGCACATCCCGCTCATCCACAACGTGACCAACACCGACGTCGTGGTGGCGATCTCCGACAAGGCCACCGACGAGCTCGACCTCGTGTTCAACAGCGAGGCCGGCCGCGCCCACCTCGCCCGCAAGGGCGTCCCGGAGCGGATCGTCGCCCAGCTCGAGCACTTCGGGTTCTCGTCGATCTGCAACGTGCTGGCGGCGATCAAGACCGCCAAGCTGCTCGACCTCGGACCCGACGACGCCCTGATCACCGTCGCCACGGACGGCGCCGCCCTCTACCCGAGCGAGCGGGCCAAGCTGCTGGCCCGCCGGTACGGCGGCGAGTTCGCTCCCGCCGACGCCGCCGAGGCGTTCGGCGAGCACCTCGCCGGCGCCGACACCGAGCACGTCATCGAGTGCTCCGAGGCCGACCGGCGGCGGATCTTCAACCTCGGCTACTACACGTGGGTCGAGCAGCAGGCCACGCCCTTCGAGCTGTTCGAGGCCCGCCGGTCGCAGGAGTTCTGGCGCGGGCTGCGCCGGTACGTCGGGGTCTGGGACGGGATGATCGAGGACTTCAACGCCCGTGTCGCCCGCTGACGGCGCCCCCGCGACCACCGTCGCCGGCTGGAGGTGCGCCGTCTGCGGCGCGACGGTCGACGTCGCCGAGCCGATGCCGTGGCGCTGCCCGCGCGCCACCGAGACCGATCGGCGGCACCTCCTGCAGATCGTCCGGGCGGGCCGACCCGCTCCCGCCGGCGGCGACGAGAACACCGTTCTCGCCCACGATCGCGATCTCGCCTGGTCCGCGTACGCCGCGGCGCACGGGATGACCGCGGCGGCTCGCCGGCGGCTGGTCCTCGACCTCGACGACGCGGTGCGCTCCGTCGCCGGCGGCGGGTTCGTGGCGACCCCGTTCGGGCGTTCCGCCGCGCTGTCGGACGAGCTGGGCTTCGCCGCCGGGGGCGGGGTCTGGGTCAAGGACGAGACCGGCGGGGTGGCCGGGAGCCAGAAGGCCCGCCACCTGCTGACGATCCTGCTCCACCTGCGCGCCGCCGAGGAGCTGGGCCATCTGACCGCCCGCCCGCCGCTGGCGATCG
>JBFGCT010000072.1:0-18506 GCA_041581055.1 Ilumatobacteraceae bacterium
GGGCGGAGGGGGTGGTCTCACCTCTCACCGGAGCAACGCGCCAACCTCCTCCGGTGAGAGCTGGGCGGAGGGGGTGGTCTCACCTCTCACCGGAGCAACGTCACCGCGGCGGGACAGCCTGCTCATTGTCGGCGCGATGACGGCCGATGGTCATACTTGGCTGGTGCGCCGATCGGACGAGCCCAACCATGTCGCGACGTCGAGAAACGTGTACGACCATTCGGTCGAGCAATACCTCGAAGGGGTCGGCACGACGGTCTCGTCCAGATTCGAGACGCCGACCGACTTGGCGACACTCACCGCGTTCGCCCAAGACGTCACGTCGGATTCGCCCGGACCGGTCGTCGACGCGGGTTGTGGGCCCGGGCGAGTCACCCGCTTCCTCGCCGACGCCGGACTCGACATCTGCGGACTCGACATCTCGGCGCGCATGATCGAAGCCGCGCGGTCGGCTCATCCCCATCTGCGGTTCGACGTCGCGTCCTTGACGCACCTCCCCAGCCCGGACCGCTCACTCGCCGGCGTGGTCTACTGGTACGCGATCATCGCGACGCCGCCGGAGGCGCTACACGCCGTCTGGCAGGAGTTGGATCGGGTGCTGAGCAGCCGTGGTCGGGCGCTGGTGGCGTTCCAAACCGGAGACAACAATCTCGTAGAGAGGCCCGACGCGTACGGCTCAGCGTCGACGCTCAGGCTCTATCGACACCGCGTCGACGATGTCGTCCAATCGCTCGAACAAGCGGGATTCGAGGTGCTCGTCGATGTCCGTCGCAAGGCGGCGCTCAGTCACGAGACCACGCCGCAAGCCATCCTCGTCGCTCACCGACGTCACGACTGACGTCGTACGGACCACGATCGGCGACCGATCGTTGCTTGTTGTCATCCGAACCGTGCTCGATGCGTCTTGGCCTGTGTCGCGGCGCTGAGGCCGCGGCCGAGAAGCTTTGGCGGTCTCGGTACGCTCTGACGGTGACCCTTGGGGAGGTTTACGGACGTCGACTCTCGGCAGAGCTCAACGAACTCCCCGATCAGTGCACGCTCGACGAAGTCTTTCTCGCGGCGCGGGGAGCCTTCCCCTCCGATGTGCTCGCGAATCGGCCCGAATCGCCGGTCGGACTGCGCATCGCACAACTGCTTCGAGACGTGGAGGATTCGCCGCCTCACTCGTCCGCGCACGAGCCACATCCGCTCGACTTCGACTGGCGGTTCGATCAGCGCACGCAAGTTGCACTTACCCGGTTGCTCAATGGCATGCGCGAAAAGCGGATCGTCTGCCTCGGAACGCCGACGATCGCATACCGCTTGGCCGGCTTGGGACACCAGGTTGTGCTCATCGACAACAATGCGCTTGCCGACGCCCGGCCGGACTCGCTCGAGGTTCTCACCGGCGATGTTGCTTGCGCTCTGGCGCTCGGAGCGGCAGACCTCGTCGTAGTCGACCCCCCGTGGTATCCGGATCAGATGACGCGGTGGCTGCAACTTGCCGTTGAGCTTCTCTCGGTGGGCGGCCAGCTCTGGACCTCGATGTTTGGTGAACTCTTGCGGCCGCGCGCGGCAACCGAACGCACCGAGCTGATGACCGAGTTGGAGCGAATCGGGCAGGTCGAGGTCGATCGCGATCTGCTCCGCTATGAAACTCCACGATTCGAGTACGAGGCCCTCAAGGCCCAAGGCATTCTCCTCGGCCGGCCGTGGCGGCGCGCGGATCTGGTTCGCTTCGTGCTGAAGACCGAGCCCCGATCTGACTTGGGCGGCGATCGCTTCGACCACCGCCGCAGCCCAGCAAGCGTCGACGGTCCGGTTTGGGATTCGTTCCGCATCTGCGGCCAGTCGGTGCGTACAAGACTGCGGGGCGACACCGTCGCCGGCGCGCCGCTCGCACAGCTTTCCGGATGCGTCGGGTTCGTGCTTCCGACGGTCAGCATGCGAGACCCGCGACGCGCGGAAATCGACGTGTGGTCCTCCAGGAACCGTGTTGCGGCCTGCGGCGATCGGGCACGCCTCAACGGCATGCTTCTGCGCCTGGAGGCGGCCGCTTCGGAAGCCGAAGTGCGGGACCTCGTCGCGATCGATTCGACGTGGAATGAAGCCGAGCAACGAGACTTGATCAGATTCCTGGACATGGAGTGACAATGCGAACGCTACTGATTCTCCGATTCCGCGACTTTGGCCACGACACCATCGCCCAGCACCAAGACATCCTGCGTGATCGTCAGGCGGTGTGGTGGGGCTGGTGGAAGAAGTCCTCCGAGACGATTCCGGAGTCGCTTTCGGACCTGGACCTGTCGAGTACCCGGGTCGGACTCTACGACTCGGGAGCAGACCGGTACTACCAGGCGAGCGTCGATGCCGTTCAGATGTTCGATGGCGATGCTGGGCCGACTCCAGACCAACGCTCCACACCGGCTTACTACAACGACGAAAGGCTGCCAGCCTGGTTCCGATTCACGAGCGTCCGCGAACTCGGTGAGCACGAGTTCGAAGCCGCGTTTCCCGGATTCGTGCCGTCCGCAAGCACGCTCGCGCTCTTCGAGGGCATCGGTCAGGATTCGGGAGCGGGCCATGTCGAAACGTCACTCGGCGTCGACCACTCGGAGGACTCCGGGATCGTGTCCGCGCCGGGCGAAGCCATCTTGCACCTGTCGGACCTGCACTTCGGCAAGGACCACGGTTTCCTTTTCCAGCCGGATGCCGTCAGCGGTCTGACACTGGTCGACGCCCTGCTCCACGGTGTGGAGTCGGCTGGCGGATCGGTCGGTGTTGTCGTCGTGAGCGGCGACCTGACGACTGGCGGCGAAGGGTTCACGGAAGCCGGCGAGTTCCTCCGTGAGCTCGCGGTCGGACTCTCGCTACGGCACGAACACTTCATCATCGTTCCGGGGAACCACGACATCGAGTTGGCGGCGGCGAAACCGACGAACTACGACCACGAACAGCCATACCTGAACTTCTGTCGGAGCTTCTATCTCGAAGACATCGACAGACCCCAGAGCTTCCGGTCTTTCTCCACGCCTTCCGGGTGTCGCTACCATGTCGCGGGTCTCAACTCGGTACGGCTCCGCGATCAAGAGCACAAGGAGTACGGCTTTGTGGGCCAGGACCGGTACCGCCCGATGTTCGAGCGATTGGCATCGGCGCCATCGGCTCCGAATGGGCGGCTCACGCTGCGGGCGGCCGTGCTGCACCATCACGTGTTACCCGTCGGAAATCGCGTGGCACCGATCGCGGGACGACCGTCGAGCATGACGCTGGACGCGGGCGGGTTGATCGCCGACGCCCAGCTCTTCGGGGTACATCTGTTGCTGCATGGGCATCAGCACTTGCCGTTCATCGGTCAGACAAGTCGCGTGCAACCTCTGACCGCGGGCAGCGGTGGCGCACACGATCGCCGCGTCCTTGTGGTCGGGAACGGGAGCACGGGAGTCGAAGTGGCGCGCATCGACAGCGAGCTGCCCTACAACAGCTTCGGGCTCTATACACCGAATGATCATCACCTGAGCTTGAGGATGTTCCGATTCAACACGGCCACCGCGCCCAGCCCTCATCTGGAGATCGACTGGCCAATCGACCCGTGACGGGCGCCGATCAATCGACCGCAATCCCGGTCGCGGCGCGCTCCGGTGAGAGGTGAGACCACCCCCTCCGCCCATCTCTCACCGGAGGAGGTTCGCGGCGCGCTCCGGTGAGAGGTGAGACCACCCCCTCCGCCCATCTCTCACCGGAGGAGGTTTGCGTTCCAGAACGACCACCAGCCGCGGATGGGGTTCGCCCACGTCGATGCCGACCCGCCGATAGGTTCGGTCCGTGGACGACTACCAGCCGCAGATGGGGTTCGCCCGCGTGGAGCAGCTGAGACGATGGCACGAGGAGGCGTCCGACGCACTCCATCGTCTGGGTGCCCACGACGTCAAGTATCTCGGGCTCGATCTACATGTCCCCGCGCAGGTCTTCCCGCCGACGCGGACGTCGGATCTGCTCGGCCGGCAGGTGATCGCCCGAGTCAGGGCGGGCCACCGAGTGCTCGACATGGGCTGCGGCGCCGGCGCCAACGCGATCTTGGCGGCCCGCAACACCGATCAGGTCGTCGCTGTCGACGTCAACCCGATCGCGGTCGCGGCCACGATCACGAATGCCAGCCGGAACGGTGTTGCCGAACACGTCCGGGTGTTCGAGAGTGACGTGTTCGATCGTGTCGACGGCGACTTCGATGTGATCGTGTTCGACCCGCCTTTTCGCTGGTTCCGGCCAAGAGATCTCCTCGAGCGGGCGTTCGCCGACGAGAACTATCGCACGCTTGGACGCTTCATGGGCGACGTCCACGAGCGGCTCCGCCCCGGCGGCGAGGTGCTGCTGTTCTTCGGCACGAGCGGTGACGTTGCGCACCTCGACGGCCTCACCAGCGCGCTGGGCCTCGTGTCAGAGGTGATCGCCGAACGGACCATTCACGTACGGGGCGAAGATGCCACCTACTTCGTGCGTAGCGTCACCGCCTGACGACCGGGGCCGCAGCGCATCGGCGCCCGGGAACTCGCCGGCTCAACGTCAGAGAACCCGATCGAACGAGGGCGTCACGACCGTCACGTTCAACAGCACGCCGGTCGACCCGTGGGCACGACGGGTTTGCGTGCCCGCGGCTGTGGCGATCGACCCGGTCACCCGCAACTCGTAGGCCAGCGCCGACGAGATGAGCGACCGCGTGGTGAGCGTCAGGCGGCGGGCGACCAGTTGGGCTGGACCCGGTACAGGTAGTGGTCGGCGACGTAGTTGAGGAAGCGCCGAGCCGCCCGGATGCGGTTGGCGACGTCGCGCAGCAGCACCGGCGCCGACGAGCTCTCGGCCGCGGCCCGGTACCAGGCCGAGCTCAGCCCCTCGAGGGCGTCGAGACCCGGTGTGGTCGAGCCGTAGTCGACCAGCTGGCCGAGCTCGTCGTCGGTCATCCCGGCCGACCGGCCGAGGTGCTCGGCCTGGGAGGCGGACAGGGCGGTCGCGCCGTTGCAGTCGGGGAAGACGCCGGCCTGGAACAGCGCGAGGTCGCCGAGTTGGCGCAGAAGCACGATCTGGTCGTCGGGCTCGACGGCGCTCAACCAGTCGACGAGTTCGTCGAGATCGAGACGGTCGACGGGGATCGGGTAGGTCGCGGGAACGGCGAACCCGACGAGGAGCTGGGCGGCGAACAACAGGCGACCGGGGGCGTCGGCGAACTCGAGGAGCGGCTCGACGTCGAACACGGGCAGCCGGCAGCCCGGACCGACCCAGTCGTCCACCCAGCGGCTCGACGCCAACTCGTCGGCGGAGCGATGTACGAGCACGGCGAAGAACAGCAGCGGGGAGACGAGGAGCTGCTCGGCGCCGCTTCCGTCGAGGATCGACTCGACCACCTCGGGACGGCGTAGGACGTCGTTGGCGTACCACGGGCGGCGGGCGAGCTCGGCACGCAGCGTGTCGCCGTCGGTGTCGAGCGCACGCGCCAGCACGGCGAGATCTCCGTCCGAAAGATCCAGTCGTTGGCGTGTCATGGCTCACCTACCTCTTGCTCGTGCCCTGTCATCGGCAGAACTGCCCGGCGACATGAACAAACCGTCCCGGCGGCGCCCTCGGCGGCACGGGGTTTCGGGCGGCCACCCCCTCACTTCCTACTCGTCGACATCTTGCCATTCGCGGAACCGGCGCGGAACGAACGATGACGTCGAGCACGTCCGCGGTCGGCTCACCTACGCTCGTCGCATGCGTTGGATTCGCGACAACCTCAAGCTTGTCATCCCGGGCGCGGTCGTCGGCGTCGCGGTGCTGGCGTACCTCGCGTTCGGGGTGTTCGGCATCCACACCCTCTTCTTCGACGACGAGGTCAGCGAGGACGTCCCGGTCTTCGCGTCCGGGGCCGGTGCGTCGGGCCTGCCGTCCGACGCGATGGACGACTCGACGGCGGCCGAGATGAACGACGTGATGGCGGGCGAGGGAACCCCGATCGAGGCCGAGGCCGCCGACCCGATGCCGGAGATGACCGAGGTCGTCACGCTCCTCCAGGGCTCGTTCGTGCCGCGCAGCCATCCCGGAGAGGGGATCGCCAAGGTGCTCAACGACGGGAGCGCACAGCGCTTCCTCCGCTTCGAGGACTTTCGCACCGACAACGGGCCCGATCTCAACGTGTATCTGACCAAGGCCGACGCCGACGCCGACGCCGGCGACTTCGGCCGCGGCGGCGACTTCGTCGACCTCGGCAACCTGAAGGGCAACGTCGGGCCGCAGAACTACGAGATCCCGCCCGAGGTCGACCTCGCCGAGTTCGACACCGTCGTCGTCTGGTGCGTCCGGTTCAGTGTCGCCTTCACCGCCGCCGACCTCGCACCCCCCGCCTGACCCCCGAGCACCCCGCACGTCTTCCGTTTGCGTCGCGATTGTGACCGGACGGTCGGCGCAAATCGCGACGCAAACGAGGATTTCAACACACGGGCTCGCCGAAGCTCATCGCCCCGGTGCCGCCCCTGACCGCCTCGAGCGGGTCGCGGACGTCGTCGATGTAGCCGAGCGCGTAGGCGCCGAGCTGGTAGCCCATCAGCCGGAGCAGGTCGTCGGGCAGCGTCGCCGCGACGTCGGGCGGCGTCGAGAGGTACTGGTTCTCCTCCTGGCGCAGCCAGGCCACGTTGTAGGTGACGTTCAGCCCCCGCCGAGTCTCGCCCGATCGGTTGGCGCCGCCGCCGTGGTACACCTTGCCGGTGTAGAGCAGGCAGGAACCCTTGGCCATCTCGGCGGGCACGGTTTCGTCGAGCGTGTGCTCGAAGCTGTTCGGCAGGCGCTGGCTGCCGGGCATCAGGCGGGTCGCGCCGTTCTCCTCGGTGAAGTCGTCCATCGCCCAGATCGTGTTGCACTGGACGTCGTAGTCGTCCGGGAACTCGAAGAAGTCGAAGGCCCACTGGTCGCGGTGCACGGTCTGGGCCTCCGAGCCCGGGCCGATCGTGATCACCTGGGTGAGGTGGAGCTGGATGTTCTTCGCCCGGTGCAGCAGCCGGCCGGCGACGTCGAGGATCAGCGGGTGACAGATGAGCTCGTGGCTCGACGGCGACCTGGCGATCAGCGCTCCGGTCCGCTTGGTGTTCCGCCCGGAGAACTCGTCGCTGCCGGCCGGCGTCGCCTCGACGAACGGCGCCATCTCGGCGGCGACCCGGTCGATCGTGTCGATGTCGGCCAGGTCGTCGATGATCAGCGCGCCGTCCCGCTCGAGCACCGCGTGGATGGCCTCCGCGGTCGCGTCGGCCGGAAGATGGGCGAGCTCCATCGCCGCGACGCTAGCCCGACGCCTTCGGCGCCTTCCGCTCGGGCGACGGGATCGGGCCCGACCCGTCAGCCGTAGTGATCGGGGATGATGTTCGACTCGGCGATCGTCGGCGGGAGGTAGTCGCCCTGGTCGGGGCGGTCGGGGAACTCGATCACCTCGCGCTCGACGCTTCCGTAGTCGATCTGGTCCAGCAGGTGCCGGATGACGTTGAGGCGGGCGTGGCGCTTGATGTTGGCGTCGACGACGTGCCACGGCGCGTGCTCTGTGTCGGTCGCCGCGAACATCACGTCGCGGGCCCGCGAGTACTCGACCCACTTCGTCCAGGAGGCGAGGTCCATCGGACTCAGCTTCCACTGCTTGCGCGGGTCGGTGGCGCGCGCCCGGAACCGCTCCTCCTGCGTCTCGTCGGTGATGTGCAGCCAATACTTGATCAGGACGATGCCGTCGTTGACGAGGCTCCACTCGAAGCGCGGGCACTCGACGAGGAACTCCTCGTACTGCTCGTCGGTGCAGAACCCCATCACCCGCTCGACGCCGAGCCGGTTGTACCAGCTCCGGTCGAACAGCACCATCTCCCCCGCCGCGGGCAGGTGCGGGATGTAGCGCTGGAGGTAGTACTGCGTCTTCTGCCGGTCGGTCGGTTTGGGCAGGGCGACGACTCGTGCGAGCCGGGGGTTGAGCGGGGCGGTGATGCGCTTGATCGTGCCGCCCTTGCCCGCCGAGTCGCGGCCCTCGAACACGACGACCACTCGCAGCCCCTCGGCCCTGATCCACTCCTGGAGCCTGACCAGCTCGACCTCCAACCGCGCCAGCTCCGCCTCGTACGCCTTGCGCCCCATCTTCTTCGGCTCTCCCACGGCTGACTCCCTCTGGTGCGACCGGTCGGCGGAGCGACCGTCGGCGGAGCGACCAAGGTAGGCGATGGCGACAGCTCGCGAGCGTTTGGTCTGGTGCGCCGATCGGCCGCCAGGACGATCCGTTCCCGATCGCGCGGTGGCAGACTCCTGTCGTGCCCCCGATCATCGAGACGACCGGTCTCGTCATGGAGTTCCCGTCGACCAGGGCGCTCGACGGGCTCGACCTGTCGATCCCGCCCGGCGTGACCGGGCTCGTCGGCGCCAACGGGGCCGGCAAGACCACCCTGATCTCGATCGCCCTCGGGTTGCTCTCGCCGACCACCGGGTCGATCCAGGTGCTCGGGCTCGATCCCGGACGCGACGGCCCGGAGCTGCGCGCCCAGATCGGCTACGGGCCGGAGCGCAACATCTTCCCCGACGACCTCCGCGCCTATGACTACGTCCGCCACCTCACCGAGGTCAAGGGGCTGCCGCGCGACGAGGCTCGCAGCCGGGCCAGCGACTCGCTGTATCTCGTCGGGCTCGGCGAGGAGCGGTTCCGGGCGCTGGGGACGATGTCGACCGGCCAACGCCAGCGGGTGAAGCTGGCGCAGGCGATCGCCGCCGACCCGCGGCTCATCGTGCTCGACGAGCCGACCGACGGGCTCGACCCGGTGCAGCGCGACGAGATGCTCAACATCATCGGGCAGGTCAAGCGCAACTTCGGGATCGACGTGATGCTGTCGTCGCACGTCCTCGAGGAAGTCGAGCGGGTCTGCGACCACGTCGTCGCCCTCGACCAGGGACGGCTGGTCGCCCAGGGCTCGATGGGTGAGCTGGCCGGCGCGTCGGGCGGCATCGAGGTGGAGATGGTCGACGTCGAGGACCGCCCCGGCGCGATCGACGCCGTCGCCGCCCAGCTCGCCGCCTCCGGCGCGACGGTTCACCGGTCGGGCGCCACGCTGTCGATCCTCGGGGCCGACGACGACGAGCTGTTCGACCGCGCGGCCATCGCGATCGCCGACGCGGGCGCTCGGGTACGCCGCCTCGGCCAGCGCCGAAGGACGCTCGACGACCTGTTCGAGTCGCACGACCTCATCGCGCCCGACGCCGGCGCCGACCGTCAAGGGGGCGCGCCGTGAGCAACCCGACCGGCGACGCCCAGATCGTCGAACGCGGGTTCCAGCGATACGACGGCCCGCGGTCCGGCGTCGGTGGGGCGATCCGCAGCGTCACCTGGCAGAGCATCCGGGCGACGCTCGGCCTCGGCCGCCTGGCGCGCCACAAGATCTTCCCCGTGCTCTCGGTCGTCATCGCCTACGTCCCGGCGATCGTCTTCGTCGGGATCGCCGTGCTCATCCCCGGCGACGTCCTCGACCCGAACGAGATCGCCGACTACGCCGGCTACTACGGCTTCATCACCCTGGCGATCACGCTGTTCGCGGCGATGGTCGCGCCCGAGGTGCTGATCTCGGACCGGCGCGACGGGATGCTGGCGATGTACCTGTCGACGCCGCTGACCCGGCGGACCTACCTCAGCGCCAAAGCGATCGCGATCGCCGCGACGCTCGGGCTGGTCACGCTCGGCCCGCCGGTCCTGCTGCTCCTGGGGTACACCGCCGAAGGGGTCGGGCCCGACGGCGTCGACGGCTGGCTGAGCGTGCTGGCGAAGATCGTCCTCTCGGCGTTCGCCGTGTCGGCGCCGCTGGTGGCGATCTCGATGGCCGCGTCGAGCATCACCGACCGCCGGGCGTTCGCCGCGATCGGCGTGGTGCTGACGATCATCGCACTGCCGATCCTCGCCGCCGCGCTGGTCGACGGCGCCGGCTGGTCACAGAACTTCCGGGCGATCGATCCGTTCACCATGTCGATCGAGCTCGTCTTCCGGATCTTCGGGACCACGGCGTCCAGCGACAGCGCGGTGCCCGAGATGGACACCAGCGCCGTACTCGGCTCGTGCGTCGCCTGGACCGCCGGCGGGCTCGGCGTCGTCGCGTGGCGCTACTCCCGGCTGGTGATCGCCCGATGACCGAGCTGCCCGCGCCGTCGGGGCCGCTGCCGCCGCCGGTGGCCGATTCGGCCGCCCCGGTGGCCGGGTCACCGGCGCCGCCCCCGCCGCCGGTGACGCTCGACGGGATGATCGCCGTCAACCAGGTGTCGAAGTTCTTCGGATCGGTCGTCGCGGTGAGCGACGTCAGCTTCGCCATCAACGGCGGGGTCACCGCGTTGCTCGGTCCGAACGGTGCCGGCAAGTCGACGCTGTTCCGCATGATGTGCGGGCTGACGCCTCCCTCCCGGGGCGCGATCACCGTGCTCGGCGCCAACCCGCGCGCCGACCGTGCCGTGCGCGGGCGCATCGCCCTCGTCCCCCAGCAGGACGCGCTGTTCGACCACCTCAGCGCCCGCGAGTTCGTGACGATCGCCGCCGAGACGCACGGGATGCCCGAACCCGCGGCGGTCGCCGAGCACGCGCTCGAACAGGTCGAACTGACCGACACCGGCGACAAGCGGGTCGGGGAGTTCTCCAAGGGCATGCGCCAGCGGGTCAAGGTGGCGACCGCCCTCGTCAACGACCCCGACGTGTTGATCCTCGACGAGCCGCTGACCGGGCTCGATCCGGTGCAGCGGCGCCGGATGATCGCCCTGTTCCACCGGCTCGGCGCCGACGGGCGGTGCGTGCTCGTGTCGAGCCATGTCCTCGACGAGGTCGCCCGACTCGGTTCCCGCGTGCTGGTCATCGCCCAGGGTCGGCTGATCGCGCAGGGCGACTACCACGACCTGCGCACCCTGATGGACGACCGCCCGCATCGCATCCGCCTCGGCGTCTCCGACGCCCGCCGGTTCGCGACCGCCCTGGTCGACCGCGGGCTGGTGACCGCGTTGTCGCTCGACGAGCGGCACGTGGTGATCGACACGCTCGACATCGACGCCGTCGGCCGGCAGCTCGCGCCGCTGGCGGTCGAGCTCGGCGTCAGGCTGACCGAGGTGAACCCGCTCGACGACGACCTCGAGTCGGTGTTCCGCTACCTGGTGGAGGGCCGATGACCGCCACGACCGGCGCCGCCCGGGTCGCGCGCTCGGTGTCCCCGCTGCGGACGCTGGCGCTGGTCTACCGCGTCGTCCTCCGGGAGCTGGCGACCCGCGGCCGGATCATCGCGCTCACCGGGCTCGCGTTGATCGGCGCGGTCGCCGGCTTCGCCCTCGGGTCGTCGGAGTCGGCGACGCTCAACGACGGCGTGCGGCTGATCTCCGGGCTCGGCCTCGCCGGGGTGGTCCCGATCGTCGCGCTCGTGTTCGGCGGCGCGTCGATCGGCGACCTGCGCGACGACAAGACGCTGGTCTACCTCTGGCTGCGGCCGATGGACCGCTGGCCGATCGTCGTCGGCGCGGCGCTCGCCGCCGTGACGCTGGCCGCCCCGATCACGATGATCCCGCTGCTGGCGGCGGCGGCGCTCACCGGCGCCGGCGGCGGCCTCGTCGGCGCGACCGCCGTCGCCGGAGCGGTCGGCCTGGTGTGTTACATCGCGCTGTTCACCCTGCTCGGCACGTGGCTCAAGCGCTACATCGTGTGGGGGCTGGCGTACATCCTGATCTGGGAGGGGTTCGTCGCCCAGGCGGGGATCGGCGTGGCCCGGTTCGCGATCCGCAGGTACACCCGGTCGATCCTCGGCGAGCTGGCCGACGCGACGGCGTTCTCGGCGGACTTCGGCCTCACCGCGGCGATCGTCGTCCCGTCGGTGACGGCGATCGCCGCGCTGGTCGTCGCGTCGTGGCGCCTCGGCGCCCAAGACATCGACTGACAGCCCGCGCCGGCCCGGTTTGCGTGACCGAACACGTCGACCCCCGAGCTGTTCGGTCACAGAAATCGGAGTGGTGAGGCGCTCAGGCGGTGGCGCGGGTCTTGCGGAGGAGGGGGTCGGCGAGGCCGAGCGTCTTGTCGGCGAGCCACATCACGCGGCCGGCGGCGCCAGGGGTCGTGTTGTCGACCAGGTTGCCCATCACCGCCAGCGTGATGTTGGCGATCGCGTCGGTGCTCACCGAGAGCCACAGCCCGCTGCGCAGGATCAGCGGATGCCCGATCAGGAACGAGAAGCGACGACCGGTCCGCAAGAACGCGTCGAACCGCTCGCCGACCAGCCGGTCGTAGCGCTCGGGCGCAGTGGCCGGGTCGTCGACGAAGAGGTCGGCGGCGAGCATCCCCGACTCGAGGCCGTAGTCGATGCCCTCGCCGTTCATCGGGTTGATCAGCCCCGCCGCGTCGCCGATCGCCACCCAGCCGGGACCGTGGCGACGGCGTGCCGACATCGGCAGCCGCCACGCCCGTGGCCGCTCGAGATTCGGGCCGAGCTCCCAGTCGTCCTGAACGAGGTGGCGGTACGACTCGAGCAGGGTGTTCAGGTTGAGCTTCTTGAACCCCTTCATCGTCGAGAGCGCGCCGACGCCGATGTTGACCGTGCCGTCGCCGGCCGGGAACATCCACCCGTAGCCGGGGACCGCCGTGCCGTGCTCGTCCTTCAGCGAGAGGCACGCCTCGAGGTGGGCGTCGGCATGGCGCGGGGTCGCGGCGTAGCTCCGGATCGCGAGGCCGAACGGCTCGTCGGCGACGCGGTCGGCGCCGAGCAAACGGGCGACCGCGCCCTGCGCGCCCGCCGCGACGACCGTGAGGCCGGCGGCGATGGTCCGGCCGGGCGCCTGCACGCCGACTACCCGCGAGCCCTCCATCCGGGGCGTCGCCTCGGACCCGAAGACGACCTCGGCGCCGGCCTCGACCGCGGCGTCGATCAGCGCGGCGTCGAGCCGGCGGCGGGGCCACACCGCGCCGTGCGCGGGGAATCGATCGGTTGCCGGCCAGTCGAGCTCGCGGACCTTCCTTCCGGCGATCATCCGCAGCCCTTGGATCTGGTGCGCGCCCGCCATGTCGATCTTCAGCTCGTTCAGCGCGCCGACCGCGCGGGGAGTCAACCCGTCGCCGCAGACCTTGTCGCGGCCGTGGGCGCCCTTCTCGAACACCACCACCTTGACGCCCGAGCGGGCGGCCTGGATCGCCGCCGCGGCACCGGCCGGGCCGCCGCCGATCACCGCGATGTCGTACTGCTCCACCGCACCACGCTGCCGGATAATCGGCCGAATTGCACCGTCGAGCGGGAGGACGGACGGGATCGCCCTGTCACCCGCGTCCGAATGTGAGCGCCCGCGGGCGCCGAGCCGCCGGGCCCGGTGGTGGAGGATCGCAGCAAACCCGCCCGTAGTGTTCCGGGTGCGCACGTCACGATGGCGTGTTTTTTAGCGAAAGCGAACCAATGCAAGGCACCGTAAAGTTTTTCAACAGCGAGAAGGGCTTCGGCTTCATCTCACGCGAAGGCGCGGAGGACGTGTTCGTCCACCACTCCAGCATCGCGGGAGAGGGCTACAAGTCACTCGACGAGGGCCAGAGGGTCGAATTCGACGTCGGCCCCGGCCGCAAGGGCGACGAAGCCCAGAACGTCCGAGCCATCTGATCGGCGTAGTCCGAGGATCGCCGCCGGCCCCGATCGGGTCGGCGGCGATCTGCGTTTTCGGGTCGGTCGCTCACCCCTCGGCGACATCGCCGGCGCCGGCGCGGTCGCGTTTCCAGTAGCCCCGGACCACCGCACGCGCCCGCGGCAGGTCGCGCTCGCCGAACAGGTGTCGCCGGATGCGCTGCATCGCGGCCGCCTCACCCGCGGCCCACACCCGGGCGTCGGGATCGAATGGCGCGCCGGCGACTGCGGCGACGAGGCGATCGCCCGGACCCGAGCCGGGTTCGAGCTCGTGCCATCGCACGGTCGCCCCGGGATGGGCGGGCAGGTCGAGGCGGGCCGTGTGGTGGCGCACTTCGACGAGCACCGTCACGTCGGCCGAGCGCGGCAGGGCGCGCAGCAGCACGCTGATGGCGGGCAGCGCCGACTCGTCGCCGGCCAGCACGAAGCTGCGCGCCGCCGGGTCGACGTCGTACCCGCGCCCGGTGCCCGCGACCGCGGCGCGGTCGCCAGGCGTCGCCGCGCGGGCCCACTCCGAGAGCGGGCCATGCCCGTGGAGGACGACCTCGACGTCGAGCTCGAGGGTGCTCGGCTCGAACGAGAGCGGCGTGAGCGTGCGGATGATCGGGCGGCGCCCGTCCGCAAGGAGGAACTCGTTCCCGTTCCACGTGGGCAGCACGACCTCGCCCGTCTCCGACGGCAGCAGGAGCCGCACGCTGGCCGCCGGCAACCCGGGGTCCAGCCCCGCGAGTTCGCGGCCGGTGAGCGTGACCCGCGCCATGTGCGGGCTGCGCGCCTCGACGCGTGCCACCTCGACCGCGCGAAACGGCGGGGCCTCACGACGCGTCCGGATCGATGTCACGACGTCGAGCGTAGGGCGCGGGGCCAACTTCGGCCCGCGGGCAGCGAGGCGCCGGTCGCGCCGTCCGACCCGCATCGCGCTCACCCCGTGGCAAACTCGGGCGGAGATGGCGACCAACCGGTTCATGTACCCGACGGACGATCCCACGCCGCAGCCCGTCGATCCGATCGGGGCGGCGATGGCGGACTGCATCGCGGAGCTGATCGGCAACGCGACCGTCGAGTTGCACTACTCCCCGCGCGGCGTCGCGGAGCCGACCCGGTCGGGCGACGCCGAGGGCTCGGTCATCGCCTCCGCCTCGGGTGACGTGCTCGACGGCTGGACGACGACGATCATCGTCAGCTTCGGCGACCGGGCGGCGGCGCGCGTCGACTCGGTCCCCGAGGCGTTGCTCGCCCTGCCGCACGCCGCGCTCCGGGCGGCGTCGGCGTTCCGGCAACTCCCCGACCTCGATCGCGGCGTGATCAGCCCGTCGATCCAGCGGGCCCTGCGCGACTCGATCGTCGTCGAGTTGCTCACCCACCACCAGGGGTGGAATCAACCGGAGTGCGCGTCGACCGAACTGATCGCCGACACGTTGGAGTACCTGATCGAGCTCAGCGGCAGCCGCGTCGAGGCGCACAACCTGACCCACGGCGTCGTGATCACCGACATCTTCGCCGACGAGCCACGGCTCTCGGTGATGTACCCGTCCGGCCTGCGCGAGGCCAAGCGCAGCCCGCTGCTGTTCGACGGACAGCGGTCGGTGCTGATCGTCGACCAGCACGGGCGCGCCCGAACCGAGTTCCAGGCCCACCGGCCCGATCGGCTCCACCCGCGCAGCGACAAGCCGCGGCCGCCGATCGAGCGCGAGTTCGCGCACAGCGGCTCGCTGGTCGGCCGGGCGACGCAACAGCTCGGCGGGATCGGCCTGTTCCTCCGCGCGGACCGCAGCATCTGGACGTTCCTCGACGGCCAGCCACTCGTCATCCGCCGGGGCGAGCACTGGTCGGCGTTCCCGCTGTGGCTCGCCCAGGCCCTCGGTCAGGAGATCGGGAGCAGCCCGGCCGTCGACCTGATCGTGCGCGCCTCGCTGCTCGTGTCGATCCGGTCCGGCGGGGCGATCTTCGCCATCGTCGACCGTCCCGACCGGATCGACGACATCGTGTCGGGCAAGGACCGGTACGACCTGCGCAACGAGACCGACATCGACGCGATGTTGCCCGAGACGAGACTGCACCACCTGATCGACGCCGGCGACATGGACGACCAGACGCTGGCCCGGCTCGGCGCGCTCGACGGCGCGACCATCGTGGACATCGAGGGCCGGCTCATCGCCTACGGCGCGATCATCAACAGCGTCGACAGCCAGTACGAGGGCGCGAGGACCGCCGCCGCCAAATCGCTGTCGGCGCGGGCGCTGGCCGTGCTCAAGGTGTCCGAGGACGGCGACATCACCGTGTTCCGCAAGGGCTCGCCGGTCGCCACGCTGCTGCCCTCGGGGTTCTCCCGCTTGCGCCGCGACGGGTTGGCGCCCCGCTGATCAGTACTCGAGCTGCCCGGCGAGCGACTCGACCGCTTCGATGAACTCCTCGACCATCTCCATCACGACCTGGCCCGCCGACTTCGGGCGGTTCATGGCGCCGACGATCTGGCCGACGAAGTAGTTCGCCAGCTTCTCCGCCCCGGACCCCGCGGTGTTCGAGGCGCGGGCGATCCGCCGCTGGGCCTCCGCGGTGAGGATCGGCTGGAGCGGCATGCCGAGCGGATCGGGCGTGTCCTCGCGTTCCCACTCGTCGGTCCACGCCGACTTCAGCATGCGGGCGTGCTTGCCGGTCAACGACCGCGACCGGATCGTGTCGGCCGACGTCGCGGCGAGGAACTTCTGCTTCACCACGGGATGGGTCTCGGCCTCGTCGGTCGTCAACCAGACCGACCCGCACCAGACCCCTTGGGCGCCGAGGGCCATCGCCGCCGCCATCTGCCGGCCGCGCCCGATCCCGCCCGCGCCGAGCACCGGGATGTCGACGGCGTCGACGATCTCGGGGATCAACACCATCGAGCCGATCTCGCCGGTGTGGCCGCCGGCCTCGGAGCCCTGGGCGATGATCAGGTCGACGCCGGCGTTCTGATGCCGTTCGGCGTGCTGCGGCCGCCCGGCGAGCGCGCCGACGAGCCGCCCCTCCTCCTTGCACCGGTCGATCAGGAACTGTGGGGGCGGGCCGAGCGCGTTGGCGACGAACGCGGTGCGGTGGGCGAGCGCGATCTCGAGTTGCGGCGCGGCGTTCTTCGCCGAGAACGGGGCGCTGTCGCCGCTGCCCATCACCGCCGTGTTGGCCCGAGTGTCGTCGCCCTCGGGCAGGGGCGGCACGTCGTAGCGGGCGAGGATGTCGTCGACGAACGCCTGGTGCTCGGCGGGGATCAGCCGGCGGATGTCGTCGAGGGAGTAACCGCCGTCGTCGTCGCCGGCGTACTTGGCCGGCACGATCAGGTCGACCCCGTAGGGCCGGCCGCCGATCTCGCTCTCGATCCAGGCGAGGTCGATCTCGAGCGCCTCTGGCGAGTGGGCGACGGCGCCGAGCACGCCCAGCCCGCCGGCCTTGGTCACCGCGGCGACCACGTCGCGGCAGTGGCTGAAGGCGAAGATGGGGAACTCGATGTCGAGCATCTCGGTGGCGGCGGTCTTCATCGGCGGTACCTCCTCGGCACGGGTCCAGTGTGCCGCCGGAACGCTCTCGCCGACGAACTGTCGGGCCGCGCGGTGACACGCCGCGCCGGGATGGCCAAGATGGGCGCATGGGACGCCGTGACGACCCCGACCTGCCGATCCGGTTCCATCCGCTGTCCAACGGCGAGTACGCGCCACTTCCCCGCTCGGAGCTGATCGACGAGGCGATCCGTCGCACGCTCGACGACGCCGACCGCAGCGCCCGCCGCCTCGGCGTCAGCCGCCGGACGTTCCTGACGCGCGCGTCGGGGATGGCGACGCTGCTGGCGACGCTTGCGGCGTGCAGCCGCGAGCAGCGGGCGGCCCGATCCACGACGCCCGCGCCGGCCGGCGCCTCCTCGACCTCCACCACGTCGACGACCATGTCGACCACCGACGTCGGCCCCGGTGGCACGTTCGCGCTGCCGCCCGACTCGACGATCGACGACGAGGTGGCGACGACCGTGCTCGGCGGCCGCGAGGGTGAGCTGATCGTCGACGTCCAGACCCATCTGCTCGAACTGCCGGCCGGCACGAGCTCGGGCTTCGGGCTCGGCTTCCCGCAGGCGTCGTGCGGCGACGACCCCGCCGAGTGCCTCGGCACGAACGCGTGGCTCGACCTCGTGCTCGGCGGGAGCGACACCACGGTGGCCGTGCTGTCGGCGATCCCTGTCGTCGCCGACCCCGACCCGCTGAGCACCGAGGTGATGGAGCGCGCCCGGCGCGAGGCCGAGCGACTGGGCTGCCTCGACCGCGTGCTGATCCAGGGGCACGCGACGCCGACGCTCGGCCCGCTCGACGCGGCGCTCGACGCGATGTCGGCCACCGCCGCCGAGTTCGACATCGCAGCCTGGAAGGCATACACCCACGAGGGGCCGACCTGGCGCCTCGACGACGACGTCGGCACCGCGTTCTGCGACCGGGTGCGCGACCTCGGCGACGACATCATCTGCGTCCACAAGGGCCTCGGCCCGGCGGCCGCGTCTCCGGTCGACGTCGGCCCGGCGGCGGCCCGGCACCCCGATCTCAACTTCTGCATCTACCACTCCGGCTTCCAGACCTCGGTCACCGAGGGTCCGTACCCGGGCGTCGAGGCCGGGCTCGCATCCAGCGGGGTCGATCGGCTGATCGCGTCCGCCGAGCAGGCCGGTCTGGCGCCGGGCGCCAACGTCTATCCCGAGCTCGGCTCGACGTGGTGGAACCTGATCCAGCGACCCGACGAGGCGGCGCACGTGCTCGGCAAGCTGCTCGTCGCGTTCGGGCCCGACAACGTCTTGTGGGGCACCGACTCGCTCTGGTACGGCTCGCCGCAGTCGCAGATCGAGGCGTTCCGGGCGTTCGAGATCACACC
>JBFGCT010000073.1:0-17849 GCA_041581055.1 Ilumatobacteraceae bacterium
GGAGGGGTCGCCGCAACTCTCACCGTCGATGAGCCGGAGCCGCCGAGCGGTGAGAGTTCGGGGGGAGGGGTCGCCGCAACTCTCACCGTCGATGAGCCGGAGCCGTTGTGGGCGGCGCTCGACCGGCGGCGCGAGGACGCGACGACGGCCTTCGTCGACCTGGCCGCGGGCGGCGAGGTCGGCTTCGCCCAACTCGTGGCGCAGGTCGACGCGGTGGCCGCCGAACTGCACCGCCGGGGGCTGCGGCGCGGGGACCGTGTTGCGATGCTGACGCCACCGGGCGTGGACATGGTCGCCGCGATCTTCGGCGTGCTGCGGGCCGGCGGCGTTGCCGTCGTCGCCGACCGGGGGCTCGGCCTGCGAGGGCTCGGCGCGGCGGTGCGCGGGGCCCGGCCGGCGTGGATGATCGGGCCCCGACGGGCGCTCCTCGCGGCGACGGCGATGCGGTGGACTCCGGCGGCGGTGCGGATCGAGGTGGGTGAACTGCTGGCCGCGCCACCGGGGGCGCCGCCGGCCCCGCCCGGTCCGGACGATCCGGCGGCGGTGTTGTTCACGTCGGGAGCGACCGGCCCGGCCAAGGGCGTCCGCTACCTGCACCGCCAGCTCGCCGCGCAGCGCGACGCGCTCGCCGCCACCTACGGCATCACCGGCGACGACCGGCTGGTCGCCGCGTTCGCCCCGTTCGCGCTGTACGGCCCGGCGCTCGGGATTCCAACGGCCCTTCCGGATTGCGACGTGACGGCCCCCGGCGACCTCACCGCCGTCGCGCTCGACGAGGCGTGCCGGCGGATCGACGCCACGCTGGCGTTCGCCGCGCCGGCGGCGCTGGCCAATGTCGTCGCGACCGGCGGGCCAGTTGCGGGGGCGGGTGGCGGCGCCGGGCTGCGGGGCCTGCGCGTCGTGTTCTCCGCGGGCGCGCCCGTGCCGTCCGAGACGCTCCACGCCGTCGCCGAACTGGCCCCGAACGCGACGCTCCACACGCCGTACGGGATGACCGAGGTGCTGCCGGCCGCCGACATCTCGCTGGCGGCGATCGACGAGGCGCAGCGCGACGATCCGGCGGGTGGCGTGTGCGTCGGACCGCCGGTCGCCGGCGCCGAGGTCCGGATCGTGCCGCTCGGCTTCGACGCCTCGTCGCTGCCCGGTGCCCTCCCGGTCGGGGAGACGGGCGAGATCGTCGTGTCGGCGCCGTGGATGTCGGACGGCTATGCCGGCCTGTGGCACACCGAGCGTCAGGCCCGCCCACCCGGCGACCGCCGCTGGCACCGCTCCGGCGACGTCGGCCATCTCGACGACCGTGGCCGGCTGTGGGTCGAAGGGCGGGCGATCCACGTCGTCTCCACGGTCGAGGGCCCGGTCACCTCCGTCCCGGTCGAGCGGCTGGTCGAGCGCGGGCTGCCGGCTCGGCGGGTCGCCGCGGTGGGGGTCGGGCCGGTCGGCTGCCAGCAGGTGGTGGTCGTCGTCGAGAACCCCGACGGCAACGACGGCCTGGCGCCGGACGACGTGAGCGCGGTGGTGCGGGCGCTCGTCGCTGTTCCGATCGCCGCGGTGTTGACGGCGCGCTCGCTGCCCGTCGACATCCGCCACAACTCCAAGATCGATCGGGTGGCCGTGGCCGGCTGGGCGGCCGAACTGCTCGCCGGGCGGCGGGCCCGCCGGCCGCGATGAGGTCGACGCGGTGAGGGTTCTGGTCACGGGGGCGTCGAGCCTGATCGGGAGCGGGCTGGCGCGGGCGCTCGCCGAGCGCGGCGACGAGGTGCGCTGCCTCCAACGCCGGCCCATCGAGGCGCTGGCCACCGTGATTGGCATCGAACAGTCGCTCGGGGACGTGCGCGACGCGCGCGCGGTGGCCCGTGCGGCGAGCGGGTGTGACGGCGTAGTGCACCTCGCGGCCAAGGTCGGCGTCGTGGGGGAGTGGGAGGAGTACCGCTCGGTCAACGTCACCGGAACGGTCAACGTGCTCGACGCGGCGCGGGCCGCCGGTGCCCGCCGGGTGGTCCATGTCTCGTCGCCCTCGGTCGCCCACGGTGGCGAGCCGATCGTCGGGGGCGGCGCGGGGGTCCCGCTCGTCGGGCGGGCCAACGCGTTCTACGCGGAGTCGAAGGCGCTCGCCGAGGTCCACGCCCTCGCCCAGGCCGACGCCGAGTTCGGTGTGGTGGCGATCCGCCCGCACCTCGTGTGGGGTCCGGGCGACGCGCAACTCGTCGGCCGGGTCGTCGAGCGCGCCGCCGCCGGCCGGTTGGCCCTGGTCGGGGGCGGCCGAGCGCTTGTCGACACGACATACGTCGACAACGCCGTCGACGCCCTGATCGCCGCGCTCGACGCGGCCGGCCCGGGTGCGCCGTGCTCCGGGCGGGCCTACGTGATCGCCAACGGCGAGCCGCGCCCGATCCGCGAACTCGTCGCCGGGATCTGCCGGGCCGCCGGTGTCCCGTTCGAGCCGCGGGACGTGCCGCTGCGGGCGGCGCGGGCGATCGGCGCGCTGGTCGAGCGGCTCTGGCCCCGGCTCGGCCGTGACGACGAGCCGCCGATGACCCGCTTCCTCGCCGAGCAACTCGGCACGGCCCACTGGTTCGACCCGCGGCCGGCGCGGGACGACCTCGGCTGGACGCCCCGTGTCGGCATCGACGAGGGGCTCGACCGGCTCGCGGCCTGGTACGAGTCGTCGCGCTGACGCTGGTCGGCACCTGCCTGCCTGGAGCGGCGCGCCGGTATCCTCGCGGCGTTGGCGACGTGGCCGAGTGGCTGAGGCAACGGCCTGCAAAGCCGTGTACCCGGGTTCGATTCCCGGCGTCGCCTCCAACCCCTGAGCAGGTGTAACGCCTGCTCAGGGGTTCTTTTCGTTCCGGCCGCCGGTATCCGCTGCCGTCCGCCGCTGACCAGGGGTTTCCGCTGTTGTCCGCTGGAGCCGCGCCCATTTCGCGCCCTTCGACGCGGGATGGTTGGCGGCGAGGGGACCGGGGCGCGTCTCACCGGGTGCGTGGGAGCGGCCCGGTGAGCTACATCCAGAAGCGAGACGGCAAGTATCGGGCGCGCTACAAGGACCCGCTCGGCAAGACGCTCAGCCGGACGTTCGCCCGCAAGGCCGATGCGCAGCGGTTCCTGCTCGATTTCGAGGCCGACCGTGTCGGAGGCCGGTGGGTCGATCCTCGGGACGCGGACATGCCCGGTCGCGGTGTGGGCCGAGGAGTGGCTTTCGCTGTGCCGCCGGCTCGCCGAGCGCACCCAGGAGACCTACCGGCGTGACCTGACCCGGTTCGTGCTGCCCAGGTTCGGCTCGTACCGGCTCGGCCACCTCCGGCCGACGAGATCGAGAACTGGCTGATGGACGAGCTCGACTCGGGGATCGCCCCCTCCTCGGTCCACCGCCACTACCGGACCCTGCGCCGCATGCTGCAGGTCGCGGTCGAGAAGCAGAAGATCCTCGCCAACCCCTGCGACCGCGTCACGAGGTCATGATGCTCGCCGACGCGATCACGCCCCGATACCGGGCGCTCGTGATACTCGCCGTCGACTCCGGGATGCGGTGGAGCGAGCTCGTCGGCCTCCGTCGATCGAAGCTGGACCTGAACCGCAAGGTGCGTGTGACCGAACAACTCGTCCGCCTCGACGACGGAACGTTCGACCGCAAGGAACCCAAGACCGCCGCCGACACCCACTCGATCACGATCTCGACCTTCACGACGAGCGTCCTGCGGGATCACGTCGACCATCGCGACGACGGGAGTCGTGACGGCCTGGTCTTCACGAACACCGCCGGCCGACCCCTGGCGTCGCCGAGCTTTCTCACGCACCACTTCGGGCCCGCCCGCCGTTCGGCCGGCCTGACGTGCCGCTTCCACGACCTCCGCCACACCAGCGTCGCCCTCGCGATCGCATCGGGCGCCCACCCGAAGGCCATCCAGGCGAGGATGGGCCACAGCTCGATCAACGTCACCCTCGACCGCTACGGCCACCTCTTCCCCGGAACTCGACACCGAGATCGCCGACTCCTTCGGCCGCTCCTCGGTGCAGGCCGAGGAACGGCGGTCACATGTCGTCGTTCGCGGCGACTTCGGAGCGAATGGCGACGAGTGAGTGTCGGCCCGTCGCGTCCTCGGATGATGCTCGTGGTGTCCCCTCAAGCAGGCACGTCAGGGGCGCCTGTGCGTAGGTCTGCGACTTTGGACTCTTGCGGGACGTGGACTGCGGGCGGATCATCATGGGGAGGTGCCTGGGCCGCTTCAAGCCTGCGTCGATCTGTGCACAGGGGGATGTCGAATGAGTGGTGACAAGCCTCGGGGAATTGGGATCGCGCTCAGAGCATTCAGCACTTTCATCGCCGTCGTCATCGCGGTCGCCGTGTCAGCAAGCCTCGGCGACACGGCCAACGGCAAGCTCGTGGCGGCCGCCCTCATCGCATTCACCATCGCAGTAATCGAGTGGAGCCTGATCTGGCTCCCCGATCATTCGGCGTACGTTCGACAGAAGGTCGACCCCCGGGCTCAACACGGCGGCATGTGGCTCCAAGACGTTACAGAGACCCTGGACGCATCGGGCAACCAGGTCGATGACAGCGCAAATCGATTTGCGATCTACTGGATCGATTTCGTTGGCGGCGACTACCGAGTCGTCGGCTTCGCTTACGGCACGGATGGAAGACGTTGGGCAAGTTGGGAATCGGTCGACTCACCGACGTTCCGCGCTGACAAGAAGATGATCTATCGATTCAAAGGAACGATCGCCGGAGAGGTGGACCCTGGAGCCCGCCCTGAGCGACGAGGAGTCACCGAACTTGATCTCGAAAGCGGCAGAGGGCAGGTCGACCACGTGGGTGTCGGTCGAATCATCCGTTTCGACATCAGGCAGATCGACCAAGCCTTCCTTGACGGTCACGATTGCGGCGATCTCTCGCCCGAAGATCTCAAGCGCCATGAACCGCGTCATCGGGTGGCCGAGGCGATAGCTCTTCGCCTGCACGCCGACCAGCACGTGTAGCCAACACGGCGATCGTGCGGTGGCCGACTCTGGCACCCTCAAGCCGTTCGTGGCCATGTGGACTGGCCGTCAACGAGTAGGACACGCCGGACGAGTCCACACCGTCCCTAACGCCGGCTCGGCAACACTCCGGGTGGCGTCTCGATAGTGACGCGTCGCTTCCCGCCGCCCGATCGCTGACTGCAGCCATCGGGCGGCGGGGCGTTCTGGTCGGTTAGCTCTGTACGACGACTTGACTGGCGCCGATCGGCTGGTTCGAAGCGTTGTCGTACACGACCAGTTCGCTGTCCGACTCCGTCCAGATCTTGATCCGGAACGAGTCGTCGGCGCCGTCGTCGGCCCAGATCAAGAATCGGTACGGCTCACCGCTGGGGCTGAGTTCGCCGTTGATGGTGCCCGAGCCCTTGAAGCGAGCGGTGTCGCCTCCGGTCACGACCAGCCAGTCATGGCTCGTCGAACGGAACGACAGATCGCCGGTGCGGAAGCGGAACATGGTGTTGCCGTCCGGGGTGCCGGCTCCGTGCCGGTACTTCGACGTGAAGCCGAACATGGCGCGGCCTTCGGCGTCGGGGTCCGACATGAGGGCGCCCGCCGGCGAATCGATCCACCCGGCACCGGTGACGAATCCGCCGTCGGGGTCGTAGACGACGACGAACTCGTAGTCGTCCCGGTGGAACGCGCCATCGGAGTCCAGCGGGAGTAGAGGAGTCCGTTCCACCAGTCGCGAGTGGCCTCCGAGTGCGGTCTGCGGAATCTGAGTTGGTGGCGGAACCCGAGGGCCATTGGGTCGGCCAGCCTTCCCGTGTCCCGCGCCCATCGGAGAGTCGACAACCATGTCCCCCCAGGCGACGGTTCGTGAATCGTGGACTTCCGACCGTCCCCGACCAGGGGTTCAATTCGTTTCGGCCGCCGGTGTTGTCCGCTGAACTTCCTGGACCGCGGCGGGGGTGGCTAGGCCGGCGGCCACTCCAGGATGAGTTCGGGTGCGGGCCCCGGAGGCGGGCCCGTGAGGTCGAGGTCGCCGATCTCTTGGATGCGGCCCCGCATCCAAGATGCATCCGCGTCGGCGCTGGTGGCGAGGATCTCGAAGATCTTGAGCACCTCGTCGGCTTCGTACCAGACGAGGATGAAGGTTCCGGCCGGCGTCGCGTTGAGCGTCCAGGTGACACGGGTGGTGCCGGACGCCTTCATCAGCGAGGCGTAGTGCTCGGCGTGATCATTGAGCACCTCGTTGGCGAACTGACGTGCGAGGTCCTCTTTGCCAGGGACGACGGGAAACGCAAAGTTGTGGACGGCCATCGGATGGTCCTTTCGTGTAGGTCCCGACGGTGAGCCGCTGACGGTCCGCGCCCGGGATCGATTGGCTGACTTCATTCTGATCGTCTGCCACGTCATGCGCCATCGGGAGAACACCCGCGCGGGCGTTGTACGGTGTTCAGCCCGGCGATGCGGCGTTGAGGCTCGAGCGTCTCTCAGCGTCGTCGGGCGTCGGTGAGGACGGGCCAGGCGACGAAGCCGAGCCGGGGGACGCGCCGCTGGCGCAACACCTCGAAACCTGATCGCCTCAACAGCGCACGCAACCGGTTGGGCGGGAGAGCGCGAATGGCGCTCCCGGCGGCTCCTGTCGTACGCCTGAGCAGCCGATCACCCGCACCGGTCACCGCGGCGATCGACGCGATCAGCAATCGACCACCAGGACGCAGCACACCGGCCAACTCGTCCAACGCCCGACCCTGGTCTCGATACCAGTGAAACGACTCGCTACACACGACGAGGTCAACCGACGCCGGGGCGAACGGGAGGTGGTGTGCGTCGGCGCGCACGAGCGCGCCCGCGCCACGAGCGGTCTCAGTTACTCGACCCGCGGCCTCCGAGAGCATTCCATCGGACAGGTCGACACCGACGACGGTGGCGTCGGGGAACCGGCGGATCAGCCGCCGGGTGAGCTGACCCGTGCCGCACCCCAAGTCGACCACCGTCGACGGCCGCACCCCGCTGACCCGACCCAGCACCGCATCGTGCACTGGACGGTACGTGAAACGCTGCAGACCGGGACGGTCGTAGCTGACCGACCAGCGGTCGAACAACGAAGCTGTCGATCGGGCCACCTCCACCAGATTGCCAGCATCTACCCCGTCCTGCCACAAACGAGCCGTCCTTGCTGCAAATCCAAGACTCCGCAAGCCTCATTTCACCCTCAATTCGAAGCGTCCTATCGATCTCGACCTCGGTGCTCCCGAGGGCAGAGAGGCGGGCTTCATTCACCCTGCCGTCGTCGTCACCGCGCAGCGAGTCCTCGACGCCGGCCGTTCGGTGGTTCACGCCGTGCCGTTGACGACGACACTGCGACGTTTCGCTCGGGGGCCAACAGTGGGCGCGTCATTCGACGATTGCGAGCGGGCCATCGAGGGCGAAGCATGCTGGAGCGATATGGACGTCGCATGGTTCGGACAACTGAGTCCGAGCAGAACTCGCCGCGCGTGCCGTTCGGCCCTGTCGGCCATCCACGTGAAGAGGTCCAATCGAATCAGGAAGGGGCGGTCAACGCCGTGGTGCCCAGAGGAGTGGGCACTTGGTGAAAACGACGTCCGGGAAGGCGACGATCCATCGTGTTCGACGACGACGTGAGCATCCGGATCGATCCGGTGGTGGTGATGGGTCACCTGACCGCGCCCGAACTCGTCGACGGCCTGGTGATCTTCGCCCACGGCAGTGGCAGCAGCCGCCACAGCACACGCAACCGATACGTCGCCGCCGCCTTGAACGAGGCCGGTCTCGCAACGCTGTTGTTCGATCTACTGACCAGCGAGGAGGAGCTGGATCGCTCGAACGTGTTCGACATCGGCCTCTTGGCCCACCGGCTGAACGGTGTTGCCGCCTGGGCCCGTCGTCAACCTCAGCTGATCGACCTTCCCACCGGGTACTTCGGGGCGAGCACAGGAGCCGCCGCCGCGCTCTGGGCGGCCGCCGACCCTGACTGTGACGTTGCTGCGGTCGTGTCCCGCGGTGGCCGTCCCGACCTCGCCGGGCCGCGGCTTCCCGCCGTCCGCGCGCCGACGCTGCTCATCGTCGGCGGCCTCGACACCGTGGTTCTGGATCTCAACCGCCAAGCGCAGACACAGCTGAGCTGTCAGAGCGAGCTGAAAGTCGTGCCCGGCGCCACCCACCTCTTCGAGGAGTCCGGCACCCTCCGTGCAGCGGCGGAACTCGCGAGGGACTGGTTCCTCGAGCACCTCACGATCCCAGGGCACGTCGGGTGACGTGGTGCTTCGTTCTGGTGAGAGGTGAGACCACCCCCTCCGCTCATCTCTCACCGGAGGAGGTTCGTTGCTTCGTTCTGGTGAGAGGTGAGACCACCCCCTCCGCTCATCTCTCACCGGAGGAGGTTCGTTGCTTCGTTCTGGTGAGAGGTGAGACCACCCCCTCCGCTCATCTCTCACCGGAGGAGGTTCGCGGCCCGCTCCGGTGAGAGGGGGATCATCGCCAAGGTGTTGGACGACCTCGGCAACCTCGACAACAGGGAGACACCGGTCGTGTCGTGGATCCTCGTCATCGAGGACCTCGTCATGGCGTTCTACCTGCCGCTGATGGCGGGCCTGTTGATCGGGGGCAGCCTGTTCGAGATCGATCTCGAGAGCTTCATCGCGGTGTCAGCCGTCGTGGTGGCGCTCGTGATCGCAGTTCGTTCGGACACCGGATCGGCGTTACACGACGCCGGTCGTCGTTCGCGACGTGGTGGCGGAGCACGCGCGCATCACGGCACACTCGACACCGACCCGTAGCCGCGCCCGCTCCTGGGGAAAACGGCGCACACGACGTACGGCCCGTATCACGAGCCCGACAAACATCGAGCGTCCCGTGCCGCCCCGTCAAAGCGCCGACGGTCGAAACGGAACGGCGCCAAGTAGCCCGACCCGTCCCGACACCGATGCCTTCGACACGTACGTGACGGCGCGGTCAAGCGTTCCGGGTGCCGCACCGGGTCAGCGGCCGATTGGCGATTGCCACCGTGGCGCATCGGCGATGCGACTCAGACGCACCAGCCGGTCGGAATGTCGACCCCGCGGGTGCAGAGGCTTCTCACCTCGACCGAGACCAGCTCGTACACCACCGAGCTTCCGGACTCTGTCGCCGCCGTCTCGCTGGCGGGCATCTGCCGGCCGACGACCCTGTGCCGTGCGCCGAGGCCCGCGTCGTCGCCGTACTTCTCGCCGGGGAACTCGTCGTACACGACGTCGGCGGTCGGACCCGCGCTCGGCTCGGTCGCGCGGACGAGCTTCGCGCCCGCGCTGTCGGGGTCGATCGGCGCCAGTTCGTCCATCACGATCGTGCCGAGCTCGAGCATCGTCGGCGCAGTCGGCAACCGCCCGAACGCCGACTCGATCTCGGCGGTGACGTCACGCGGCGCGCCGAGGTAGACGAGTGACCACGAAGAAATCCACCCCGTCACGCCGTCCGCGTCGACCTCCGCCCAGGGGATGAAGTAGCCGCCCTGGTCGATCTCACGGCCATTGCCGGTCAAGACGAGTTCCGTGAGCGGTGGGAGCGAGGCGGCCGCCGGTTGGTCGTCTCCCGGCGCCATCCGGATGACGAACGTCTCGTCGAAGGCAACGCCGGGGACCTGGGCCAGCGTTCCCGCGATAAACCAGTCGAACGGCTCACCGGGCAACGAGGTGGTCGGCTCCGCCTCCGACGCGGGCACGGCGGCGGTGGTCGACGCGGCCGTCGTCGTCGGCTCGGCCGTCGTGGTCGGCCGGACGGTCGTGGTCGGCCGGACGGTCGTGGTCGGCTGGGCCGTCGTGGTCGTCGGCGGGACGGTGGTCGGCTGGACTGTCGTGGTCGGCTGGACGGTCGTGGTCGAATCGGTCGGTGGGCTCGCGGGTGACGTCAGTGCCTCGTCGTCCGACCTACCGCACGCAACCGCAACCGCCAACAACGACGAGACGGCGACCAGGGCAACTCGGCCGTTCACTCCTCCCATGCCAACAACGAAGACACGCTTCGTCGCATGCAACAAGAGCCCGAGGTCCCGTGTCGCGCGGCTGACCTGTTGTGCGGACACACCGGACGATCGCGAAAGCTCGAGGCCGATCGACCGGCATCGTCACCCGCATCTGTTACGGCGCCTGCGTCAGCGCGTGCGGTCAGCGGGTCGTCGAGGCGGTCGAGGAGGTCGCTGAGGGAGTACGTTGGCCAGCTCGAGGCGGCTGATCACGCTGAACGCCGAAGGCTGTTCGGCTGCAAACGTCGCGTAGGCGTGCGCGGCCGCAAGGAGTGCTTCGCGGTCGTTCTGGATCGTTGCCGCTGTCTCGACGCCACCGGCCCCGGCCTCCGACGGTGCGGGACGCGACAGCGAGCCTGAAGCCGCTGGCGAACGAGAGGGCGGCGTTGAGTCGAAGCGCAAGCGTGATGTCCACGTGTCGTCAGCCGAGTTGGACCTCGCAGAGATGCCGGCTCGTTTGGCGCAGCCGTTCCTCGAGCTTGGCGTCGCCGTCGTCGGGCTGCCAAACGACGCACTCGGCGTTCAGGTTTCGCTTCGCGGCGAGCTTCGAGAACCGGTCGCCCCGATCGGTGTCATTCGTCCGCATGATCAGCAGGAAGCAGTCGACAGAGAGCGGGCCGCTTCGAGAGCTGGTCTCGGTGAGCAGCTTGTCGATGAGTCTGCTGTCATCGACCTCTGATCCCGGTCGGATGACGACGCCCGCCCGCGCGACGGCTTGCCCATCGTGTTCGGCGCGGAGTTTGCAGTTTCGTGCCCGCAGAACGTCCAAGTTCACCTCGAGCACCACGTCGATCACCGGGAGAAGAGATTGGGCGGCGAGCGTCGGCATCGACCTCCCGAGGTACTCGCTCCGCGCGATCGCGTCGAGCACTCGCAGTGTCTGCTGCTTGTAGCGCTCGGCCTCCTCGCGATCTTGCCGTTGTGCGTCGTCCAGTTCGAATCGACGCATCGCGGAATCGAGGTGATCGGACGCGGCTTCGAAGTCGCCGACGTTGCGCGCGCTGAAGGCCTGCCGGACGTCGCTCGCTGCCCTTCTTGCCGCGTCGGCGCCCTGGTCTGCTTGCGTGCGAACGCCGTTGACGAACCTCACGAGCCGTGTATCACTTGATTCGGTGAGGCCGGCCAGATCGACGACGTTGAACTCCCCGAACCCATCAGGGGGCTGACAGTCATCGAGCCGCGCCGTTGCGAGGTTCGCGAGATCCCTTGCGAGCGCGGCTTCGCGGAGCACCCAATCCGACCTCCGAGAATTGGACGACCACAGCACGACGACTTGCTGCGCACTGGCGATCCGGATCGGGATCGTCCGGTCAAAGCGCTCGCCAGCCCTGAGATGATCGTCCCAGTCGACTTGCAGCTCGGCGTGTTCGAACACATCGACGATCATCTCGGCGGCCTCACGGTCGACATGGCTGTAAGAGACGAAAATGTCGGTCATCGCGAGGACCTCCGTGTTGATCACCGTTCATTCTGCGCCGCGACGGGGCACCCGACAAGGGAGCGATGCCATCGGGTCGAGTCGTCTGGGCCGACCGTGCCATCGACGTGTCTGACCGCGCAGCGCCTCCTGGCGGTTGAGCGGAGTACTGTCGAGGGGAGGCAGCAATGCGACCACCAACCCCGGGAGGCGCCTCGTGAGCGTGTTCGTCTCGTACCGGCGGGTTGACGCCGACGCCGCCCTCATCGTCTACGGATGGCTGCGGGACCGATTCGGCCGCGACGGCGTGTTCTGGGATGCGGAGGACATCCCAGCCAGCGCGCCGTGGGCCTCCGAGATCAGGGAGAGCGTTCGCTCCGCGGCCGCGCTCGTCGTGGTGATCGGTCCCGGATGGGCCGAACTCCGAAACGACGACGGAAGTGTCCGCCTCGAGAGCGAGGACGACTGGGTGCGCAGGGAGGTCATGCTCGCCCTCGAGATCGGGCTTCCGATCTTCCCCGTCGTGTCGCCGGGAGCGGAGCTTCCGTCGGAGGCGTCGCTGCCCGAAGAACTCCGTGGTCTGCTGGCCTCCGAGGCGATCTTCATGGACGAGTTGAAGGCTCGGCGCAAGGTGCTGGACGCGCTGGAACAGCGAGTGCCGGTAGAGGTCGAACCGCAACTCGAGGACCGGACGCTCGATCGATTGCGCTGGCTCCTCGAACGCCAGGTGCAACGACTTCAGATCCGCGGTGTCGAGCTCGTACAGGAAGGGCACGCCGACCGGGCCCGCGAGGAGCTGGAAGAGGGTTCGCAGCTGCTCCTCGAGCTGGTCGCGCTGACACCGATGAATCTCCAAACCTCCGCCCAACTCGGTTATCTCTACGGATCGATGGCCGACACGTTGGACAAGGCCGGCGACGAAGCGGGCTCGCACCGCTATGTCGATCTCGCCCGGGCTGTGTTCAGCGACCTCATCGAGCGCGTCGAAGAACTCATTCAATCCGACGAGGCGCCCGACGCGTATGAACTCCGAACCGCGACGAACGTGGCCGCGTCCTCGCTCAACGGCCTCGGCGCGGTACTTCGGCGCCGAGGCAGGCTGAGCGAGGCGATCGACATCTACCGAAAGGTCGTCGCGCTCGCGCCTCGATATGCGTACGCGTGGCACGACCTGGTTGCGGTGTTGCTCGACAGCGCGGCGGCAGGCGATGTCCGAGTCGAGGAGATGATTGCGGCCGTCGTGACGCTGAAGCAGGTCGTGCCCGGTCACCCGGGTATCAGCGCGGAACACCTCGCCGGAATTGAGCAGCGAGTTCGGAAATGGGCGATGCACGAGAGCGGCCAGGCGATCGCCGCCGGCGACGGGCGACTCGCCCGCGCCCACCTCGACGCCGTGGAGGAGGCGTTCGGAGACGCGCCGGATCTCGGCCTGATGCGGGACCTGATTCGTCGGCAGGGCGGCTGACGGCAAGCACCGCGTCCTCCCGATTGCATCTACCATCTCGTCGCGTGAGCGACTGCGAGGGCCGCGGATTCGGCGTCGACGATGATCGGCGGGCCGGCCACGGGGCGATCCACCTCGCCGACCGGATGGCGCTCCCCGCGGGCTTCACCGCACGCCCCTACCGCGGGCGGGCCGACCACCCGGCGATGGCGACGGTCCTGTCCGCCTACCGGGCGCATCACCGCAACCCCGAGATGGCGACCGCCGAGCAGATGGACGTGAGCTACGCCCATCTCGGCGACTGCGATCCGGACACGGACATCGCGGTCGTCGAGCACGCCGCCGAACCTGTCGCCTACGCCCGGCCACACCGCGAGGATCTCGGGACCGGCGTGCGGGACTGCATCGTGTTCGCGCCGACCCTCCCCGGCCACATCGACCGGCCGCTGTTCGGCGCCCTCCTCGCCGCCATGGAAACCCACATGCGGCCGTGGGCGGACGCGGTCGAGGCGGCCCGGTTCCGGTCCTACGCCAGCCATCCCGGCCCCGGCGAGACGGCGACCGGCGAGGGGGCGTGGCTCGAGGACGCCGGCTACGTCGCCACCGAGTGGGAGGCGTCGCTGCTGCGACCGAACCTCGACGACATCCCCGATCGGCGGTTGCCAGCCGGCGTGGAGGTGCGTCCGGTGACCGAGGACCAGATCCGCCCGATCCTCGAAGCCCACCTGGAGGCGTTCCGCGGGGAGTGGGACTTCCGCGAGCCGACCGAGGCCGATTACGCCGAGATGATCGAGGATCCGAACCGCGACGAGACGCTGTGGAAGATCGCCTGGGTCGGCGACACCGTCGTCGGACAGGTGAAGCCGTACATCAACCACGACGAGAACGAGGAGCGGGGCACGCGCCGCGTGTACACCGAGTTCATCTCGACCCACCGAGACTGGCGCAATCGAGGCATCGCCGGCGCGCTGCTGGCGATGAGCCTGCGCGAGGCGCGCGACCGCGGGATGACCGAGGCGGCGCTCGCCGCCGACACGAACAACCCCGGTGGGGCCTTTCAGCTGTACACCGGGCTCGGCTTCGAACTCCAGCGCTACGAGGCGGTCTACACCAGGGCGGCCAGGGACGATTCCATCGACCTCGAGTGACCGCTGTTGTACGGTATGTCGAACATGATCGGCCTGGTGCACGTGACGTCGTTCGGCGGATGACCGCCGCTTCCACGACCACGACCGTGGTCGTTCCCGGCACCCACGTCATGTCGGCGCTGGTCGGGCCGCGTGATCAGTTCCTGCGCCGCGTCGAGCGCGAGTTCCCGGCGGTGCTGATCACCGTGCGCGGCAACGAGGTCCGGGTCGAAGGCGAGGACACCGCGGCGGTCACCGGGGTGGCGCGCCTGTTCGAGGAGCTCGTCACGCTGATCCAGGCCGGGCAGCAGCTCGACGACCCGACCCTCGAACAGGTCTTCGCCATGGTGCGCGCCGACGAGCGGCCGAGCGAGATCCTCACGCACCAGGTGCTGCGCAGCAGCAAGGGTCGGCAGGTCAAGCCGAAGACCACCGGGCAGAAGCGCTACGTCGACGCGATCGCCACCAACGTGATCACCTTCGGCCTCGGGCCGGCGGGCACCGGCAAGTCGTGGCTCGCCGTCGCGATGGCGGTGCGGGCGCTGCAGGAGAAGCAGGTCCAGCGGATCATCCTCACCCGGCCGGCGGTCGAGGCCGGCGAGCGCCTCGGCTTCCTCCCCGGCGACCTGATGGCCAAGATCGACCCGTACCTGCGCCCGCTGTACGACGCGCTGTACGACATGCTCGACCCCGACGCGGTCCAACGGCTGCTCGAGCGGCAGGTCGTCGAGGTGGCGCCGCTGGCCTTCATGCGCGGCCGGACGCTCAACGACAGCTTCATCATCCTCGACGAGGCGCAGAACGCGACCCCCGAGCAGATGAAGATGTTCCTGACCAGGATCGGCTTCGGATCGCGGGTGGTCGTCACCGGCGACACCACCCAGGTCGACGTGCCCGACGGCAAGAGCGGGCTCGGGGGCTTGGAGCGCAAGCTGGTCGGCATCGACGGCCTGGCCTTCGTCCGGTTGACCGGCGCCGACGTGGTGCGGCACAAGATCGTCGCCGACATCGTCGCCGCGTACGAGCGCGACGACGACCCGCCGACGGCGTGAGCCCCGCCCGACGATCGCCGGCCCCGCCGTCGGTCGTCTGCGCCGACGTGCGCAGCGCGACCGACTCGCCCGACGTCGCGATCGACGTCGCCCGCTGGAGGGCGCTCGCCGAGCTCGTGCTCGCCGCCGAGGGCGCGGCGGGGGAGTTGACGCTCAACTTCGTCGACCGGGCCGACATCGCCGATCTCAACCACGAGCACATGGGCGCGGCCGGCCCGACCGACGTGCTGTCGTTCCCGATGCTCGACGACGCGTCGGCCGGCGGCGTCCCGTCCCTGCTCGGTGATGTCGTGATCAGCCCGGCGGTCGCCGCCGACCAGTTTCCCGAGCACGCCGGCACCCTCGATGACGAGTTGGCGTTGCTCGTCGTCCACGGGATCCTGCATGTGCTCGGCCACGACCACGCCGTCGAGGCGGAGGCGGCGCTGATGCGGGCGCGGGAGATCGAGCTGTTGTCGGCACACCACTGGAACGGCCCTCCGCCGCCCGGATTCCGCCAGACGCACGACTGACCGGTCCACTTGGGGCTCGCTCCAGGCTCCGTCCGCATGGGGCCGGCCGAGGCGCGCTGGCTATGTTCGCCCCAATGGAAATCTCACTGGACGGCAAGGTCGCACTGGTCACCGGGGCATCGCGGGGGATCGGCAAGGCGATCGCCGCGTCGATGGCCGCGTCCGGCGCCAAGGTCATGATCAGCAGCCGCAAGCAGGACGCCCTCGAGGCGGCCGCCGCCGAGATGGCCGGCGACGTCGAGGTGTTCGCCGCCAACTCGGGCGACGACGGCGCCGGCGAGCGCGCCGTCCTGGCGACGATCGAGCGCTTCGGGTCGCTCGACGTGCTCGTCAACAACGCCGCCACGAACCCGTACTACGGCCCGACCCTGGCGATCGAGGAGGGTCAGTACGACAAGACGTTCCAGGTCAACGTGAAGGGCCCGGTGTTCTTCTGCCAGGCGGCGTGGGAGCACGCGTTCAAGGAGCGGCCGGGGACGATCATCAACGTCGCGTCGGTCGGCGGGATCAGGGCCGGCGGGATGCTCGGCGTGTACAACGTGACCAAGGCGGCGCTGATCCACCTGACCCGCCAGCTCGCCTCCGAACTGGGGCCGACCCGTGTGGTCGGCATCGCGCCGGGCCTGGTCAAGACCGACTTCGCCCAGGTGCTCGTCGACAACTTCGGCGACGCGCTGGCGGCGCGGCTGCCGACCGGCCGCCTCGGTGAGCCGCAGGACATCGCCAACCTGGCGACGTTCCTCGCCAGCGACTTGGCCGCCTGGATCACCGGCGACACCTACGTGATCGACGGCGGGGCCGGGGTGACCGGCGCCGAGTAGCCGGGTTCCTGAACGCCTCCGGAATGGCGGCGGTACCGGTTGATCGCGCCGCCGCGGTTATCGACGACGAGACCGCTGGCGCTGTTACCATGGACAGCTTCGCGAGCATCGAGCGTTCGGCCGCTAGGAGGTCGAGATGGGTATTGGTGTACGCCGCGGCAACGTGGGCACGGCCGCTGCGATCGCGGTGGCGATGATGGCTGCAGTCGCTGTCGGCGCGACCGTCACCGCCCAGCTCGCCGGCGACGGTGAGGGTGTCGACGAACCGGCATCGCCGGGGACTCCCGTCGCCGGGCGTGACGCCGGGGATGCGACGCCGAGCGAGCGCATCACCACCGGTGGTTCGAACTTTGATCCGACGATCCTCACGACCTTCATCCCGGGCACGAGCTTCATCCCGTACCAGGGAGGGAGCATCGAAGCCGACCTTGTGCGCTACGAGTCCCCCGACAGCACGTGCGTGAGCGCCGACAGCAGCGGGGGTGGCGTGCTGGCCGAGTTGCGCCGCGGCGTGGAGCTCCCGGACGGAGCGCGGATCAAGCGCGTCACGTTCTTCGGTCAAGACAGCGATGCCATTTACGACATCGGGATCCGGCTGTCGAAGGGAACGGTGCAGGTACCGGGCGGCGGCGGCAGCCCGACGAAGTCGTTCACGGTGATCGACAGCTTCGACACCTTCGGCTTCACCGGTGTCGTCGCCATCTCCGGCGCCGACAACCTGCAGGAGACGGTGGGATCGAGCGGGGACGATCACGTCTTCCCGACGCTGCACGTCCAGCTCCGCAACAGTGCAGCCGCCAACCACAAGCTGTGCGGTGTCGAGGTGGAGTACCAGGTGCCGGTGCAGAGCCCCGAGGGGACGGTCTTCCATCCGGTGTCGCCGTACCGCGCCTATGACTCGCGCTTCGAGATGGCGCCGGTCGCCGACGGTCCGCTCGCCGCCGGCCCCGGGCGTGTGATCCCGGTCAAGGACGGCCGAAATGTGAACACCGGCGCGATCGACCTGCCCAACGCCATCCCGGCGAGCGCCACGGCGATCGCCTACACCGTCACCGCAGCGAGCCCCACCGGGTCGGGGTTCCTGTTCGTCGGACCGGGGGGCGCGCCGGGTATCACGGCGTCGAGCCTGAACTGGGACGACAACACCTCGGGCGCGATCGCCAACTCGAGCATCGTCCAGCTCGATGCCGCTCGTCGGGTGAAGGTCTTCGCCGGGGGGAGCCCGGGCGCGTCGACCGGCTTCATCATCGACGTCACCGGCTACTTCGGCCCGCCAGTGCACCCGAACATGGGCAACTGACGAACCGTCGCGCACGCGCGGGTGGCCCCACCTGTGGTCACGAAGCTCAGCCTGGATCGTTGTGACGCGGAGCCTCCTCCGGTGAGAGATGGGCGGCGGGGGTGGTCTCACCTCTCACCGGAGCGAAGCACTCGTCGTGCCATCTGACGCGATGGCCACCGAGAACCCGTGACCCCGCGTACGCAGACCGGAATACC
>JBFGCT010000074.1:0-17834 GCA_041581055.1 Ilumatobacteraceae bacterium
AGACCCACAGGTCACCCCAGATCTCACCGAGACGGCGGCCAGCCAGCCTCTACGGTGAGAGGTGAGACCCACAGGTCACCCCAGATCTCACCGAGACGGCGGCCAGCCAGCCTCTGCGGTGAGAGGTGAGACTTACAGGTGGTCTCACCTCTCACCGCAGGGATTTGGCGGGGCGGGTGCGGGGGGCGGTGAACCAGGCCAGGACGAGCAGCGCCGCGGCGAGTGCCGTCGCCCCGTTGGCCAGCAGGTGATACCCGAAGGCGTCCTTCACGAAGCCGGATCCGAGCGCGGCGGTCGCGCCGCACAGGCTCATCGCCAGGTCGGCCGTTCCCTGCGCCTCGACCCGCGCCCGATCGGGCACCGACGCGGTCAGCAGCGTCGAGCCGCCGATCAGGCCGATGTTCCAGCCGAGACCGAGCAGGAACAGGCCGGTGAACATCAGGATCGGCACGTACCCGGCGACGACCGCGGTCACGGTGCCGGCCCCGAGCACGACGGCGCCGGCCTGAATCGCACGGTTCGCCCCGACCCGATCGACGAGCCGGCCGACGACGGGCGCGAGCCCGTACATGCCGACGATGTGCAGGGCGATGACGAACGCCGACAGGTCGGCGTGCCCGTGATCCTTCATGTGCGGCGGCGTCATCGTCATCACCCCGACCATCGCCGCCTGCGAGATCGCCATCGCCGCCAGCCCGAGCTTGGCCCCCGCCGACGCGGCGATGACCGACGACGACGCGCGGACCTGGGACCACGGATGGACCCGCTCGGCGCCGGGTTCGATCGCGTCGAGCACCTCGAGCGGATCGGGCCGCAGTCGCACCAAGATCGCCAGGGCGGCCAGCAGGAAGAACCCGGTGGCGAACGCGTACGGGCCGACCAGCTCGTCGAGGCCGACCGCCGACGCGGCCGCCTGCTCCACCGGTGTCAGCATCGGACCCAACGCGGCCCCGAGCGTGCCGACCCACACGATGGCCGCGATCGACGAGCCGGCCCGCGACGGCTCGGCGAGATCGGCGGCGACGTAGCGCTGCTGGAGCGTCGCCGCGTGACCGGCCCCGAACGCCAGCATGCCGATCAGGAACAGGGGGAACAGCCCGATCTGGCCGCCGAACCCGGCGAGCGCCGAGCCGAGCGCGCCGACCAACAGCGCGCCGGCCAACCCGGGTCGCCGGCCGTGGCGGCGCATGTGGGCGGCGAGCGGAATCGCAGTGAGCGCGATGCCGACCGTGAACGCCGCGCTGCCCGCCCCGGCGAGACGATCCGACCCGAGCATCTCGCTGGCGAGGAGCGAGACGACGGCGACCATCCCGGCCACCGCCGCCTGACCCGGAACCTGTGCGAGGCGCAGCGTCACCAGCGTCCGCCGCTGCAACGCCGCGCGCGACAGGACGCGGCCGTCGGAGGTCGAGGTCGACACGCGTCGATCCTGGCAGACTCGCCCGCCGAACCGCAGAGCCATCTCGTGAACAATCAGCGGACGAAGGCCCGCAACCTGTGAGCGAGAACCGGTTACGCCAGCATGGCGCGCAGGAACTGCCCGGTGTACGAGGACTCGACGGTCGCCACGTGCTCCGGCGAGCCCTCGGCGACCACCGTGCCTCCACCGTCGCCGCCGCCCGGGCCGAGGTCGATGATCCAGTCGGCGGTCTTGATGACGTCGAGGTTGTGCTCGATGACCAGCACGGTGTTGCCCTGCTCGACGAGTCGCTGCAGGACGGTGAGCAGGCGGCGGACGTCGTCGAAGTGCAGCCCGGTCGTCGGCTCGTCGAGCAGGTAGATCGTGTGGCCGGTCGAGCGCTTGGCCAGCTCGGTCGCCAGCTTGACGCGCTGCGCCTCTCCGCCGGACAGCGTCGGCGCCGGCTGGCCCAGGCGGACGTACCCGAGCCCGACGTCCATCAGCGTCTGCATGTACCTCGAGATCCGCGGCTGGTTGGCGAAGAAGTCGACCGCCTCGGCCACCGGCATGTCGAGCACGTCGGCGATGTTCTTGCCCTTGAACTCGATGTCGAGCGTGTCCCGGTTGTAGCGGGCGCCCTTGCACACCTCGCACGGCACGTAGACGTCGGGCAGGAAGTGCATCTCGATCTTCAGCGTGCCGTCGCCCGAGCACGCCTCGCAGCGACCGCCCTTGACGTTGAAGCTGAACCGGCCCGGCATGTACCCGCGCACCTTGGCCTCGTTGGTCGAGGCGAACAGCTTGCGGATGGTGTCGAAGATCCCGGTGTACGTCGCCGGGTTGGAGCGCGGCGTGCGCCCGATCGGCGACTGGTCCATGTCGATCACCTTGTCGAGGTTCTCGATGCCGGTGATCCGCTTGTGCTTGCCCGGGGCCATCTTCGACCGGTAGATCCGCTGCATCAACACCGGGAGCAGGATGTCGCGCACCAGGGTCGATTTCCCCGAGCCGGAGACCCCGGTCACCGTGACGAAGTTGCCGAGCGGGATCTCGACATCGAGGTTCTTGAGGTTGTGCTCCCGCGCGCCCTCGATCCGCAGCGCGTCGAACCCCTGCGGGCGGCGGCTCTGCGGCACCGGGATGGACTTCCTTCCGGACAGGTACTGCCCGGTGATCGACTCGCTCACCTTGGCGATGCCCTCGACCGGGCCGGCGTAGACGATCTCGCCGCCGTGCTCGCCGGCCCCCGGGCCGATGTCGACGATCCAGTCGCTCTCGCGGATCGTCTCCTCGTCGTGCTCGACCACGATCACCGTGTTGCCCAGGTCGCGCAGCCGCGTGAGCGTGTCGATCAGGCGCCGGTTGTCGCGCTGGTGCAGCCCGATCGACGGCTCGTCGAGGACGTACAGCGTGCCGACGAGCCCGGACCCGATCTGCGACGCGAGCCGGATGCGCTGCGCCTCGCCGCCGGCCAGCGTGCCGGCCGACCGCGACATCGTGAGGTAGTCGAGGCCGACGTCGAGCAGGAACCCGAGCCGGTTGTTGATCTCCTTGGTGACCCGCTCGGCGATCAGCCGGTCGCGTTCGGAGAGCTCGAGGGCGGCGAGGAACTTGGCCGCCTCGCCGATCGACATCTCGCAGACCTCGGCGATGTTGAGGTCGTTGACCGTGACGGCGAGCGTCGCCGGCCGCAGGCGGGCCCCGCCGCACGTGTGGCAGGCGACCTCGCGCATGTACCCCTCGTACTGCTCGCGGGCCCACTCGCTGTCGCTGCCCTCGTGGCGCCGCTTGATCCACGGGATGACGCCCTCGTACTCGGTGGCGTACTGGCGCGACCGGCCGTAGCGGTTCTTGTAGCGGACGGTGAGCTTGCCCTTCACCCCGTTGAGGACCACCTTCTGCTGCTTGGCGCTCAGCTCCTCCCACGGGGCGTCGAGGTCGATGTCGTTGGCGTCGGCGACCGACTCGAGCATGCGCGTGAAGTACTGCGTGTGGGCGCTGCGCCACGGGGCGATCGCGCCGTCGGCGATCGAGAGCTCGACGTCGGGGATGATCAGCTCGGGGTCGACCTCGAACGTCGTGCCGAGACCGTCACAGCTCTCGCACGCGCCGTAGGGCGAGTTGAACGAGAAGTTGCGCGGCGCCGGCTCGTCGTAGCTCGTGCCACACGTCGGGCAGGCGAGGTGCTGGCTGAACGTCAGCGTCTCGGCCGCCCGCTCCCCCGCCCGGGGCACGACCTCGATCTCGGCGACCCCGTCGGCCAGCGCGAGCGCGGTCTCCAACGAGTCGGTCAGACGGCGCTCGATGCCCTCCTTGAGCACGAGGCGGTCGACCACGATCTCGATCTTGTGGTTCTCGTACTTCGCGAGTCGCTCGTCGCGCTTGAGGAACTCGTCGATGTCGACGGTCTCGCCGTCGATGCGGGCCCTGACGTACCCCTGGCCCGACAGGTCTTCGAGCAGCGTGTCGTACTCGCCCTTGCGGCCGCGGACGACCGGCGCCAGCACTTGGAACCGCAATCCCAGCTCCATGTCGAGGATGCGGTCGACGATCTGCTGTGGCGTCTGCCGCTGGAGCCGCGTGCCGTCGTTCGGGCAGTGCTGGACGCCGATGCGGGCGTACAGCAGGCGCAGGTAGTCGTAGACCTCGGTGATCGTGCCGACGGTCGAGCGCGGGTTGCGGCCGGCCGACTTCTGGTCGATCGAGATCGCCGGCGACAGGCCCTCGATGACGTCGACGTCGGGCTTGTCCATCTGGCCGAGGAACTGGCGGGCGTAGGAGCTCAGCGACTCGACGTAGCGCCGCTGGCCCTCGGCGTAGATCGTGTCGAAGGCGAGGCTGGACTTGCCCGAGCCCGACAGCCCGGTGAACACGACGATCCGATCGCGCGGCAGCTCGACGTTGACGTTCTTCAAGTTGTGCTCGCGGGCGCCGCGCACGACGATCTGCGGCTCGTCGTGGTTGGGCGACCGTCGCTGGCGGCCCTTCTTCGGAGCGGATGTACTCGCGGGGGAGGTGGTCGTGCGGGCGGCCATCGCTGATCGATCCTACCGGCGAACATGTGTTCAGGCAGGATGGAATCGGGTCATTCGGAGCGAGTGACGCATTAACGACGAAGGCCTCTGTTCTCGACGGCGCGACCTACCTACGTTGGCAGTCGAGACAACAGCCCCGGGTCGGGGCGTCGAGGAGTGGGGACGATCGGCGAGATTGCGCCTCGCCCTCCTGTTCGGTGCTGCCGACAGGAGGGAGGCATGATGGGTGCGCGGCTCAAGATGCTCGTGGTCGCGATTCTGTCGGCAAGCTCGATCCTGGTTGCCGGCGCCGGATCGGCGCCGGCCGAGGAGCCGCCGTCGGCCTGGGAGGTGGTGGCGTCGGCCCCGAACGTCGGTGACGGGTTCACCCCCGTCCGGGTGTGGACCGGTGAGCCGGGCGTCGTGTACGTCGTCACGGTGCGGAGCACACCGACGTACGACATGGTCTTGTTGCGGTGGGACGGCGACTGGACCGTCGAGCTCGATCTTCCCGGCTTCTTCTACGGATCCATCTTCGGCACGGGCCCTGACGACATCTACGCCGGCTTCTACACCTGCACCCAACCCGACGGCTCGTGGAGCTGCCCCTCCTCCCCCGACGGGCTCGCCAACAAGCTCTTCCACTTCGACGGTGCCGCCTGGACCGAGCAGACCCTGCCCGCCGCCACCAACGGCTGGCAGATCCGCTCGATGGGCGGCGTCCCCGGCGAGGTCCACATCGGCGTCGGCCCCTACATCGTCCGCAACACGGGCGGCGGCTGGACCGTCGTCTACGACGGCCGCGGCGGCAGCTACACCGTCGCGCCACAAACGATGACCTTCCTGTCCGCCGACGAGGCGTACATCACCGCCTGCTGGGGCCACGCCCGCTGGGACGGCGTCACCTGGACCAAGAAGATCGAGTTCGCCTTCTGCGACATCAACGACGTCTGGGGCGCACGCGACGACACCGGCGACCTCCACCTGTGGACCGAGGGCAACAACAACTTCTCCAACGGCGTCCGAATCTGGAAGTACAACGAGGCCGCCCAGTCCTTCGGAAGCAAGTTCGGCTACGAGTTCGGCGACCCCTGCTGCCACTACGGCAGCAACCTCCAAGGCAACGGCGCCGGTATCTGGGGCTCGGCGTGGAACGACGTCTACGTCGTCGGCGGCCGCTGGACCCCTGCCAACCCGTACCCCGGACCGCTCGAGGGCCGCCTCTACCACAACGACGGCACCGGCTGGACACCACTCGCCTTCCCCGTCGACGACAGCCACCCGACCGACATCTGGGGCACCGGCCCCGACGACATCTGGATCAGCCTGGCCGACGGCGGCCTCCTCCATTACGGCGACCGGCCCGAGCCGCCCCCACCGCCGACGGCGGGTTCGATCGTGGGGTGGGGCGAGGGCGGGTGGGGTCAACTCGAGCCGCCCGACGGTCTCGACGACGTGGTGGACATCTCGGCCGGCGGCGAATACCACGGCTTGGCGCTGCGCTCGGACGGCACCGTGATCGCGTGGACACACGCGGCGGATCTCCCGCAGGCGATCCCCCCGAGCGGTCTCTCCGGCGCGACCGCGATCGCGGCGGGAGCGTGGCACAGCCTTGCGCTGCTCGGTGACGGGACCGTGGTCGGATGGGGCTACGACGGGAGCGGCCAGGCAACGCCTCCCGCCGGGCTCGACCAGGTCGTCGCGATCGACGCCGAGTACGCACACAGCCTCGCGCTGCGAGCCGATCGCACGGTGATCGGGTGGGGCATGGACGGAACTGGCGCGGCCACCCCGCCGGCCGGGCTCGACGAGGTCGTCGCAATCGACACCGGGTACAACCACAGCCTGGCGCTGCGGTCCGACGGCACCGTTGTCGGATGGGGGCAAGACGACGTTGGACAGGCCTCGCCGCCGCCCGGCCTGTCGGGCGTCGTGGCGATCTCCGCCGGCAACGAGTTCAGCCTCGCCGTGCTCGAAGACGGGACGGTCGTCGGATGGGGGCGCGACAACTTCGGACAGATCGACCCCCCGGCCGGCCTCGACGACGTCGTGGCGATCTCGGCCGGCGGATGGCACGCCGTCGCGATCAGAGCGGACGGCACCGTGATCGGATGGGGCCGCAACAACTTCGGACAGATCTCGGTCCCGGGTGATCTCGGCGTCGCCGTGTCCGTCTCGGCCGGCGATTGGCGCACGCTGGCGATCCAAGCCGCGCCCCGAGAGTTCTCGGTCACCGACGACTTCGAGGGCGCCCCGCTCGGCGAGGCGCCGCCGGCGCCGTGGGCGATCGCCCCCGACGGCGGCACCACCCTGGTCGACCAACCGATGCCGGCACCTGGATCAGGTCAGGGGCTGGCGCTGAACCCGTGGACGTCGACCCGGCACGCCGGCCAATGGCGTCTGGCGCTGGCGACCGTCGACACCGCCCCGATCGCCGACGTGTCGGTCGCGGCCGACCTCTCGGTGGGCGGCTGGAACGGCGCGTTCGGCGGCATGGTGCTGCGCTACCAGGACCCCGACAACTACTGGGTCGCCGGGACGAGCGCACCGTTCGGCCAGCAACGCTCGATCTGGCTGGCGCGCGTCGACGACGGCGTGTGGACCGACCTCGGGTGGGCGGTCATGCCGCGCTTCTCCCCCTACGCCGGAAGTCTGGAGGCCAAGGCGATCGGCGACACGCTCGAGGTCTTCTGGTCGGGCACGGACGGCACGCAGGAATTCCTCCGCGTCGAGGATCCCGGTAGCGGGGCCGTCGCCGGGCAGGTCGGCGTCGTCGGCGGCCACACGACCGGCTCGTCGAACCAGCCGATCTGGTTCGACGACGTCGTCGCACTCCCGGCCGAACCGACGTCGATCAGCGAGACAGTGCCGCCGACACAGCCGGCGCCCCCGTACATCGAGGACTTCGAGACCGGGCTTCCCGCCGGCGTCGTCGTCGAGTCCCAACTCCGCGTCGAGGCCGAGAAGCCCGCTCACTGGGACATGCTCGGAGCGCTCGACACCGACGGCAGCGCCCTCAACGTCCCGCACTGGAGCTACGACGAACCGATGCCGGCCCCGGGCGACGGCCGCGGCGTGCGGCTCGACCCGTGGAACTCGCAGTCGCACGTCGGTCAGTGGCGGGTCGCGCTGGCGACGGTCGACACCGACGACCTCGTCGACGTGTCGATCGCCGCCGACCTCTCGCTCGAAGCGTGGAACGGCGCCTTCGGCGGTGTCGTGCTGCGCTACCTGGATCCGGCCAACTATTGGATCGTGGGCATCACCGCGCCCTTCGGCCAGCAGCCGTCGCTCATCCTCGCCGCCGTGGACGACGGCGAGTGGGTTGAGCTCGGCTCGGCGCCGCTGCCGCGGTTCTCGTCGTTCCAGGGGCGGCTCGAGGGCACCGCGGCCGGCGACTCGTTCGAGGTGTTCTGGAACGGCACCGACGGCACCCAGCGGTTCCTCCGCCTGGAGGACATCGGCGCCGGCGCATTCGGCGGCCGCGTCGGCGTCATCGCCGGCTACACGACGGGGTCGTCGAGCCGACCGATCTGGTTCGACAACGTCGCCGTCGACGAGACCGCGACCACGTTCACCGAGCTCGTGCAGCCGACCACGCTTCCCTACAGCGAGGACTTCGAGACTGCGCTCGCCGCGGGCGTCGCCGTCGAGTCGCAGCTCCGCGTCGAGGCCGACAAGCCCGCCCACTGGGACATGCTCGGCGCGCTCGAGCTCGACGACATAGCGCTCGCGGTGCCGTACTGGGCGTTCGACGAATCGATGCCCGCTCCCGGCGACGGTCGCGGGCTGCGGCTCGACCCGTTCGTGGCGCAACGGCACGTCGGCCAGTGGCGGGTCGCGATCGCCACGCTCGCCGCCGACCCGGTCGCCGACGTGTCGGTGGGGGCAGACCTGTCGCTCGAGGCGTGGAACAACGCGTTCGGCGGCATCGTGCTCCGCTACGAGGACATGGACAACTACTGGATCGCCGGCACGACCGCGCCGTTCGGCGCGCAGCGTTCGATCTGGCTCGCCCGCGTCGTCGGCGGCGAGTGGATCGACCTCGGCTCGACGGCGATGCCGAGGTTCGCGTCGTTCCAGGGTCGCCTCGAGGCCACCGCCACCGGTGACACGTTCGAGGTCTACTGGACCGGTGCCGACGACACGCAGGCCGTCCTCGTCGTCCCGGACCCCGGCAGCGGGAGCGTCGCCGGCCGCATCGGTGCGATCGCGGGCTACACCCCGGCCTCGTCGAGCCGGCCGGTCTGGTTCGACGACTACGTCGCGCACGCGCCCGACCGCGACGGCGTGCCGCCCGCGGTCGAGGACGGGGCGCCCAACGGCGGCGACGGCAACGCCGACGGGATCCCCGACCGGGAGCAGGAGCACGTGACGTCGCTGCCCAACGCGGTCACGGGCAGCTACCTCGTGCTCGAGTCGCCGGAGGGGACGCGCCTGGTCGACGTCGAGGCGGTGGTCAACCCGTCGCCCGGTCCGATCCCGCCGGAGGCCGAGTTCCCGATCGGCTTCGTCTCGTTCGCGGTCGCCGGCGTCGAACCCGGCGGATCGACGGTGGTGACCCTGACCGTTCCGGAACCGGATCTCGACGTCTTCTACCGGTACGGACCCACGGCGACCGCGCCCGATCACTGGTATCGGTTCGGCTACGACCCGCTCACCGGCACGGGCGCCGTCGTCACCACCGATCCGGCGTCGACCACGTTCGAGCTGCACCTCTCCGACGGCGGTCGCGGTGACTCCGACCTCACCGCGGACGGCACGATCGTCGACCCGGGCGGACCGGGCCGGCTGCTCAACCACCCGCCGACCGCCGTCGCCGACGACTACACGACGGACGAGGACACGGTGCTCGACGTCGCCGCGCCGGGCGTGCTCGGCAACGACGTCGACCCCGACGGCGATGTCCTCGACGCCACGCTCGCCACAGGGCCGGGCACGGGCGACCTGACGCTGGGCGCCGACGGATCGTTCGGCTACGACCCGCTCGGGTCATTCCAGCATCTCGGGGCCGGCGCGAGCGCGACCGAGTCGTTCACGTACACCGCCCGCGACCCGTTCGGCGAATCGTCGACCGCCACGGCGACGATCACCGTCGCCGGCGTCAACGACGAACCCATGCTCTCGGTCGACGCGACGACCGTGACGGTTCCGGAGGGCGCCGTGGCGACGAACGCCGGCAGCTTCGGCGACATCGACGCCGGCGACGCCGTCGAGGTGTCGGCTTCGGCCGGTGTGGTCGTCATCGACCGGGTGGCGGCACGGTGGACCTGGACACTCCCGACCACCGACGGCCCCGCGGACAGCCAGTCCGTCACGGTCACGGCGACCGACGACAGCGGCGCGGCGACGGCGGTGGCGTTCGACCTGACGGTCGACAACGTCGCTCCGACGATCACGTCGGTCGCCGGCCCGGTCGGGCCGGTGGCGGTCGGCGTTCCGGTCACCGTGACGGTCGGGTACACCGACCCCGGCGCCGAATCCCACGAGGTCGCCTGGGACTGGGGCGACGGCAATTCGGACACGCTTTCCGATGCGCCGAGCCCGGCGGCTGCGAGCCACGCGTACACCACCCCCGGCGTCTATGTGGTCGAGCTCGGCGTCACCGACGAGGATGGCGGTTGGGACTCGAGCGCGTTCACCTACGTCGTCGTGTACGACCCCGACGGCGGCTTCGTCACCGGCGGCGGACATCTCCGACCGGACGGAGACGACGAGTACCCCGGCGTCGCGGACGGCAAGAAGGCCAACTTCGGGTTCAACGCCCGCTACCAGCACGGCGAACCGGACGGTCACCTGAACGCGCACCTCGGCGACCTGCACGTCGAGTTGGTCGACTTGGCGTGGCTGGCGCTGGCCGACGACTGGGCCCTTTTCCAGGGGACCGCGACGATCGACGGCTCGGACGACGTCCACCCGATCGAGGTGCTCGCCACCGAATCCGGCGGCCCCGGCGGGAGCGACACGTTCCGGCTCCGCGTCTGGGCGCCCGGCGACGATCCGCGGCACGACGCCCACCAGTACCAGCTCGGCGGCGCGCTCGACGGCGGGAAGATCCAGATCCACCGTTGACGGGCGGGTTGGCCGGCGGCGGCTCAGGCGCCCGACCGACCCACAGGCTCGTTCGCCCGCAGCACCGCCATCGCCTCGGCCGCCGTGTCGGCGACTCCGATCATGTCGGCGTACGGGCGATCTCCCGCCAGCCGGCGCAGCAGCGGTTCGGCCGGCAGCACCTCGCGCCAGAAGCGGGCGCCGAGGAAGACCATCGGGCTGAGCACGCCGAACACGGCGTAGTGGTTCTGCGTCGCGTCCTGGAAGACCTCCTGCACGGTGCCGGCCGCGCCGGGGGCGAAGACGACGCCACGGGTGGCGAGCGCCAGCAGCCCGTCCTCGCGGATCGAGTTGGCGAAGTACTTCGCGACGTGCGTGGCGAACTGGTTCGTGGGCTCGTGCCCGTAGAACCATGTCGGCACGGCGAGGCTCGCCGCCCCGTCCGGGTACGCGTCGACCACGGCCTGCCCCGCGAGCAGGTAGTCGTCGGGTCGTTGGAAGTCGACCTCGCCGGCCAACAGGGCCAGCGCCTGGTCGAGCGCGTCGTCGTCGTACGGCGCGAGCCACGCGCCGAGGTTGGCCGCCTCCATCGCGCCCGGCCCGCCGCCGGTCGCGACGTGCCACCCGGCGCGCGTGATCGAGCGGCCGAGCTCGGCGACGACCCGGTAGACCTCGTCGGTGCGCAAGCGGGAGTGGCCGCCCATCAGCGCCACGACGGCGGGATGACCGTCGAGGTGCTCGGCGAGCGCGTCGTCGATGGCGTGGTCGTGCAGCCGCCGGGCGAGCGCGTCGAGGACCGGGGGCGGCGTGCCCCGGGCGTGCCGCGACGCCCAGTGGTAGATCCTCGAGTCGAGCGCGTCGCGGTGGAACGAGCCGGCGACCCGCGGGTCCCAGCCGCCGAGCAGCTCGCCCTGCGTGTAGAGCTGCGGGCGGTACATGTCGAACGGGAGGTCGGGAAGGCGGGGGAACACGACCGCGCCGCCGTCGAGCACGCGGGCGAGCGCAGCCGGGGGCAACCGGGCACCGAGGAAGGTCGCGCCGGCGCACGTCAGCGCGCCGATCATCGCGCCGCGGGCCGACAGGTCGATCCCCTGGACGACGACGCCGTCCAGCGACCCCACCGCCGCGACGTGCGCGTCGAACTCCTCGATCGTGTGGATCTCCAGCACCGCCGGCGATCGTACGCGGGCGGCGGCGGTCAGGACGACGACGGCTCGGACGCGGCCGCCGGACCTTCCACGATCGGCGGCCCGGGCGTCCCTAAGGTGCGCCCCGTGACCACCGCGCTCGCCGCCGAACCGGACAGGCTGTTCCCGACCGCCCGCACCGTCCTCCGGGCGCTGGTCGTCGCCCGCTGGCTGAGCTGGCTGTGGATGGTCGCCGTGGTCACCGTGTCGATGCGCCGCGACGCGATCCGCCACCCGGTCGTCGCCATCGTCTGCGTCGCCGCGGTCGGCGTCGTCGCCGCGTGGTGCACCTGGGCGATGCGCAATGACCCGGCGGCGATGATGGGCCGCCGATTCGCGATCGTCGAGGCGGCGATCGCAATCGGTCTCAGCATCGTCGATGGCTGGGTCTTCGACCCCGGACACGTCTTCGAGACCTCGCAGAGCCTCGCCACCCAGTACCCGCTGATCGCGATGGTGTCGATCGGGTTCGCCGCCGGACCATGGGTGGCCGGCGCGGTCGGCCTCCTCCTCGGGCCGGCCGAATGGCTGGGAGCGGTCCTCAACGAGTTCGACGAGTGGAGCAACCGCCACGCGGTCTCGCTGTTCGCCACATCCCTCTTCTTCGCCGCCGCCGGCGCGGTGTTCGGCTGGCAGGCGCAGCTCCTCCGGCGCACCGAGGCCGAGATCGCCGACCGCCGCGCCCGCGACGAGGTGGCGCGGGTGCTCCACGACACGGTCCTGCAGACGCTAGCGCTGGTCGAGCGACGAACCGCGGCCAACGACCCCGAGCTGGCGCGGGCGGCGCGCGACGCCGACCGCGACCTCCGCCGGTTCCTGTTCGGCGCGTCGAGCCTGGGCGGCGACACCCTGGAGCAGCGCGTCCGCAACGCGGTCGAGCGGGCGAGCGCCCACGGCGACGTCGACGTCATGGTCAACGTGCTCGACGACGGCTGCCGCGCCAGCCCGTCCGGCCAGGACGCGCTCGCCGGCGCGATCGGGGAGGCGGTGGCCAACGCCGTCAAGCACGCGTCGGCGGGCCGTATCGTCGTGTACGTCGAGACCGACGACGACGGCGAGGTGTTCGCCTCGGTTCGCGACGACGGGGTCGGCTTCGACCCCGATCGGCGACCGGCGGGCGCCGGGCTGCAACGCTCGATCCGGGATCGCATGCGCGACGCAGGTGGCCGATCGGAGATCACCAGCGACGAGGGAGAGGGAACCGAGGTCAGGCTGTGGACGAGATGAACGACACCGCTCCGATCAGGACCGTGCTCGCCGACGATCACGCCATCGTCCGGTCGGGGCTGCGCGGCGAGCTTGGCCCGCGCTTCGACATCGTCGGCGAGGCCGACGACGCCGAGGGCGCGATCGACGTGATCAACGCCCGGCGGCCCGACCTCGTCGTCTCCGACCTCCACATGCCGCGCGGCGGCGGGCTGGCGGTCGTCCAAGCGTGCGCGCCGATCTGCCCCATCGTGATCCTCACCGTGAGCGAGGCCGAGCGCGACCTGCTCGACGCCGTCGCCGCCGGCGCCGCCGGCTACCTGCTCAAGACCGCGCCGGTCGAGCAGGTGCGCGACGCGCTCGTCGCCGCCGCGGGCGGCGAGCCGGTGTTCTCGCCATCGCTGGCGGCCCTCGTGCTCGGCGAGTTCCGGCGGATGGCCAAGGCGACCGACAGCAACCCCCTCACCGAACGCGAGCGGGAGGTGCTGCAACTCGTCGCCCGCGGCCACACGTACAAGGAGATCGGGGTCGGCCTGTCGATCTCGCCGAAGACCGCCGAGAACCACGTCCGGAACATCCTCGGCAAACTGCATCTGTCGAGGCGCAGCGACCTCGTGCGGTACGCCGTCAAGCACGGCCTCGACTGAGCGGCCGGCCGCCCACGCGCGCCCCACGCCCGGCTGGGGGGTTCCCCCGATGGCGCGCGGCGACCGGTTGCCCGACGATCGTGGCATGGACGCACCGGCCGACCTCCCGACCCGACCGCCCGCCTCGGCGGACGATCCTCCGCCCGCCGATCGAGGCGCGACATCGGCATGGCCACCGCCCGCCGATCGCCCGCGGTTCCCCTGGCAGCGGCCCTCGCTGTCGGCGGCGGCGTGGCTGGCGAGCACCGGCGCGGCGCTGCTGTTCATCGCCAGCGTGATCGTCGTCGCCAGCCGGTGGGAGAGCATCCCGCCCGAGATCCGCTTCTCCGGGCTGGTCGCCGCGCTGCTCGCGACGCACTTCGCGTCCGAGGCCGGGCGGCGGCGTTTCCCCGCCACCTCGACGGCGCTGGCGACGCTCGCCGCGGCGATGACGGCGCCGGTCGGCGTCGCCGCGGCCGCGACGCTCGGACAACCGTGGCCGGTCTGCGTGCTCGTCGGCGGGCTCGCCGCGCTCGTCACCACCGAGTACCAGTCGCGCCGTCGCCGCGTTCCGGCGCTGAAGGCGGCGAGCGCCGTCGCGTTCGGGATGGCGGCGGTCGGCGGGGCGGCGCTGACGGGAGCCCCGGCGCCGTTGATCGCCGCCGTCGGCGCCGCCGCCGCGCTGGTGCTCGGCGCCACCGGCCGCAGCGTGGCGCTCGGCGCCGCCGTCGGCGTCTCGCCGGCGCTGGCGCTGCTCGCCGACGCCGGCGTCGGCGACGGCACGCTGGAGCGGATCGGTGTGGTCGGCGCCGGTCTGGCCTGGAGCGCCCCGCTCTCGGGCTTGATCGCCGCGATCGTCATCGGGATCACCGCCCATCGCCGGCAGAACGTCCCGCTCGCCCTGGGGGCGGTCGCCGCGCTCACGGCGGGCGTCGTCACCGGGCTGCTGGCCGGCGACGTCAGCCCCGTCGTCTGGTGGTGCCTCCCGAGCGTCGCCCTCATCGTCCTCGAGTCGCTCGGCTCGCCGCGCGTTTCCGCCGTGTGGCGCCGGCTCTCCGTCGCCGCGCCCGTGCTCGCGACGGCGATCGCCTCCGTCGGCCTGTTCGCGCCGCTCGTGTTCGCCGCCCGCCGCGTCGACGGCACGGCGACGCCGGCGGTGTGGGCGCTGCCGCTCCTGCTCGGCGGCGTCGCGCTGCTGTCCTCGGCGGCCGGCTCGGCCCGCCGCGCCGGCAACGGGTGGGCGTCCGCCGGGCTCTTGCTCGGCGCGGCGGGCGCGTTCGTCGGCGCGGCGACGGTCGCCGGGGCCCCGTTGCTCGTCGTCGCCCTGCTCGCGCTTGCGCTGTGGATCGGCATCTCCACGCTCACCCCGTGGAACACGTCGGAGCTGACGGCGTCGGTGACGGCGTTCTGGGGGCTGATCGCCGTCACCGCCGACCTCGCCGAGCCGCGGTGGGCACAGATCATGGTCGTCGCCGGGTTCGGCATCGCACTCGCACTCGCCATCTCGTTCGTCGAGCGGGCCGACGAGGGGCTGCGGCTGGTCGTCGCCGCCGCCGTGATCGCCGGCGCGACGCACGTCGTGGTCGACAGCGGGCGAGCGGTGGAGGGGCTGCTGACGATCGTCGCGATGACCGCGCTCGGCGTCGCGCTCCGCCCGAGGCACGCGCTCGTGCCGCTGAGCGTGGCGGAGGCCGCGGTCGTGCTGTCGTTCCTCGACGCGCAGGTCGGCTGGTGGCACGTCGGCGCCGTTGCCCTGCTCGCGCTGGCCTGTGCGGCTGCAGCCGACCGCTCGTTGCGTTCGCCCTGGGCCCACCTCGCGGCCGGACTCGCCGTCGCCGTCGCCGCGCTCAGTCTGGCAGTCGCCGGGTTCGACGCCCCGGCCATCACCGTGCTGCTCGGCGTCGCCGCCGTCGCGACGACGGGCCTCGCCACGCTGAGGGACGACTACCTCCCGCTCGACACCGCGGCGTTGGTCGCCGGCGGCTTGACGCTCGGGGTGGCGCTCGCCGCGCCGCCGGTCTTCATCTCGCTCGCCGCCGCGTTGCTCGGCGCCCAGGGGATCGTGTTCGGCACGCTGCACGGCACACGCCCGCTCGCCGCCCTGGGCGGGGCCGGCCTCACCGGCGCCATCGCCAGCCTGTGGTGGACGACCGGCACGAACGCCCTCGTGCTCGACGCGGTCGCGCCGTATGGCGCGACCGGCGCCGACATCGTCGTGGGCGCCACGGGGCTCGGCCTGCTCGGCATCGGGTGGGCGATCCGACGGGCGTCGATGCCGTCGTCGTGGCTCGCCTACAGCCCCGGTCTCGGGTTGCTCGGGACGTGGCTGCTGTCGACGCAGCTCGAACCGGGGACCGACTGGGCGACGGTCGGCGCGCTGGCGCTCGGGGTGCTGGCGATCGGCGTCGGAGGATTCCGTCGGCTCGGCGCCCCGCTCGTCATCGGGACCGCGTTGATCGCCGGCACGTTGCTCGTCTCGGCGGGCCCCCGGCTCGCCGAAGCGCCGACGTGGGCCTGGATCGCGATCGGCGGGCTCGGGCTCCTCGCGCTGGCGGCCATCGTCGAGCGCGACGAGCGCCCGCTGCTGCCGAGCGCCGACCCCGGGACGTCATCGCTGGTCGAGGAGTTCTGGAAGGAGTTCGGGTGATCCCCCCAGCCCGATCTGGGGGGAACCCCCGATGGTCGCGCCACCCGAAGGCGAGGAAGATCGACGCCATGACCCCCACCACCGTGCCCCCACCGCCCACGATGCCCGAGGGCGCGCCGGCCTGGATGCCGCCGCACCCGCCGACCGCGATCCCGCCGGTCGCCGCGCCGCCGCTGACGCCGGGCCGGGTGCTCGGGGCGCTCTGCGCCGCCGCGGCGATGCAGTTCGCCGCGGTCGTCGCCGCCTTCGCGGCGCTCCTCATCTGGCTCCTCTCCGTCACCGAGGGCTTCTTCGAGACCCGCGAGGAGCCCCTGTGGTGGGGCGTGTTCGCGCTCCCGGTGCTGATCCTCGGGTTCGCGCTCTGGATCGGGTCTGGCGCCGTCGCGGCCCGGATCACCCGCCGCCGCGCCGGCTGGATCGTGCTGCTCATGCTGCCGGCGGTCCCGACGATCGCGTCGTCGGTCGCCGCCCTGATTTGACGACCGCCGGGCGTCAGCCCGCGTCGCGGAGTTCGCGGCGGAGCTCTCTGATCTCGTCGCGCAGCCGGGCCGCGTACTCGAACTTGAGCTCGGCGGAGGCCTCGTGCATCTCCTCCTCGAGCGTCAGGATCAGGCGCGCCATCTCCTGCTCGGGCAGCGACTTCAGGTCGCGCTGGACCTTGTCACGCTCGCGCTGACGGCGACGGTCCTTGCCGGGCTCCGGCGCGGTGTCGTCGGGGCGCAACAGCGAGAGGATGTCGCCGACCGCCTTGCGGATCGTCTGCGGGTCGATCCCGTGCTCGGCGTTGTAGGCGAGTTGCACCGAGCGCCGCCGCTGGGTCTCGCCGATCGCCGTGATCATCGAGTCGGTCATCTTGTCGGCGTACATCACGACCTGGCCGGCGACGTTGCGGGCGGCTCGGCCGATCATCTGGATCAGCGAGGTCTGCGAGCGCAGGAACCCCTCCTTGTCGGCGTCGAGGATGCACACCAGGGAGACCTCGGGCAGGTCGAGCCCCTCCCGCAGGAGGTTGATCCCGACCAGCACGTCGAACTCGCCGAGCCGCAACCCGCGGAGGATCTCGATGCGCTGGATCGTGTTGATGTTGGAGTGCAGGTAGCGCACGCGCAGGCCCTGCTCGAGCAGGTAGTCGGTGAGGTCCTCGGCCATCTTCTTGGTCAGCGTCGTGACCAGCACCCGCTCGCCGTCGGTCACCCGCCCGGCGACCAACTCCATCAGGTCGTCGATTTGCCCCTTGGTCGGCTTGACGATCACCTCCGGGTCGACCAGGCCGGTCGGGCGGACGATTTGCTCGACGACCTTGTCGGAGACCCGCAGCTCGTAGTCGCTCGGCGTCGCCGACAGGAAGATGCCCTGGTTGACCCGCTCGAGCACTTCCTCGAAGGTCAGCGGGCGGTTGTCGCGGGCCGACGGGAGCCGGAAGCCGTGTTCGACGAGCACGTCCTTGCGGCTGCGGTCGCCGGCGAACTGGCCGTGAAGCTGCGGGACGGCGACGTGGCTCTCGTCGATCACCAGCAGGTAGTCGTCGGGGAAGTAGTCGAGCAGGGTGAACGGCGGCTCGCCGTAGTCGCGGCCGTCGATGTGCATCGAGTAGTTCTCGATGCCGTTGCAGTAGCCGACCTCCTGCATCATCTCGAGGTCGTAGTCGGTGCGCATACGAAGGCGCTGGGCCTCGAGCAGCTTTCCCTCCTTCTCGAACCACGC
>JBFGCT010000075.1:0-17819 GCA_041581055.1 Ilumatobacteraceae bacterium
CCCCGTCCGCACGGGCTCCCGGGCCACGTGCTCACGGCACTACTCCGGCCTGCCGCCCTTCGTGTGGATGGCGATGTTGCCGTTGGTGATGAGTTGGGGATCGGCGCGGTCGACGTCGTCTGACAACCCAAGTCGGTTGTCGTAGACCAGGTCGCCCGTCGCCCGGTTCCAGATCTTCAAGCGAAGTTGATCGACCCCCGATCCCGGCTCACCGTTGTCGTAGGCGGTCAAGATGAATCCGTAGTCACCAGATCCGTTGATCGTGCCGCGGCCCTTGTATTGGGCGCGTGTTCCGTTGGCCGTGACGACCAGCCAGTCGTAGTCGCCAGAATGGAAGTTCAGGTCCCCGGCGTGGAACTGGAATTCGGTGTTGCCATCCGGGAGACCTCGCTTGGTGTACTTGCTGACGAATCCGAACGTGGCCCTCCCGGTCAGTGTCGGGTCGGGCCGGTACGCCCCGGCCGGCGAGTCGATGTATCCGCCTCCGGTCACGAATCCGGCACCGGGGTCATAGACCACGATCAGTCGTTCTTCGACGTCGAACAGGGTGTCGTCATCGGTGACCATCACCCGGATCGTGTAGACGCCCGCCTGTTCGAAGACGTTCGTCGCATCACAGTTGCCGGACGTTCCCGAGAACGGTGCGGCAAACACGGTCTCGGGCTCCGGCGGATCGAGCGTCGCTGGGCCTTCGTCCCAATCGATTCGGCACTCGAACGTGTCCCGCGTACCCGGGTCGGTGAATGGCGCGACGAGGTTGATCGTTGCCGGTGCAGCGAACAACTCCCCGTCGAACGACGGACTCGTGATGGTGAGATCGGGCGCGACATCCCTCACGGTCACCGTGAACGAGTCCTCCACCCAGCCGAGATCGTCGTCTTCGACTCTCACCCTGACGGTGTAGTCGTCCTGAGGCGTCGCGGTCGGGTCGTCGTCGGCGTAGAGGTGCTCCAGTCGGAACGACCGCGTACCCGGATCGACCGCAACGGGTTCGTATCCGTCACCCTCGCCGAAGTCGGCGGTGACGGAATGGGTGTCGAGCGTGCCGATGTCGTCGAAAGAGAGGTCGCGCACGAAGGTGTCCCCTTCGTCGATCACCGAGGTCCCGCCCGCATCGATTGTGGGGTCGAGGTTGTTGACGGTGACGGTCAAAGTGTCGGTGCCGACACCACCGTCGTCGTCGGTGATCGTCACGGTGACGACGTACTGGTCCTGTAACGTGTTTGAGGGGTCGTCATCCAGGTACTGATGCGACAGGTCGAACGTGCCGCTGCCGGGCGCGGTTGGAGTGAGCACGAGCGGCTGCGGCCCGCTCCCGTCGCCGTAGTCGACGGTTCCGGTGTGGGTGTCGAGGATGCCGGCGTCGGTGTACGTCAACCCCGTACGAACGAACGTGTCGTTCTCGTCGATTTCCACGTCGGCGCCGATCTGCGGGACCGGCGGGAGGTTCAGCGTCGTGACCGTCGAGACGTCGCTCGCCGACTGGCCGAACGGGTCGGTGACGGTCAGGGTGAGGTTGTCGACGGCGTCGTCGAGTCCCGTGAACTGAGGCTCCAGCAACGAACCGTCGTCGAGCTTGTCGTCCGGGCTCCAGTCGTACGTCAACCGGAAGCCGGCCGGGCTGGAGACCGTCGCGCTGTCGATCGCGATCGTCTCACCTTCGAAGAGCGTATGGTCGCCAACGGACACGATCGGCTTGCGCGGGATGTTGCCGAAGTCGCCGGCGTTGTACGTCGTGTCGCCGCCGCCCGGCAGCACGTCCACGAAGCGCACGCTCGCGTTGGTCTCGACCCAGCCCGCCGGAAGCAGCTCTTCGATCTTGTAACGGCCCGGCCCTCGGTTCGCCATGTTGAACTCGAATCGACCCGCTGCGTTGGTCGACTGCAGCCAGCTCTGCCCAACGGGCCGGTCGCCGTAGCGACTCGTCATCCGGGTCAGCCGGAACGTGATGCCGGAGCGCGGCTCTTCGGAACCCTGCTGCCAGTCTCCATCCTTGTTTCGGTCGAGGAACTTGTCGCCGATGATCTTGACGATGGGGCTTCTCGGGTTGTGCGTGCCGAAGTTGCCGCAGGCCAGCGACACGAACCCGTTGTCGAACTGCAGGACGTCGAGCGTGACCGAGTCGTCGGCGAACGAGAACATGACGTCGCCATTGCGCCCCAGCGGGAAGCCGTTGTCACACACGAATCCGCCGGTCGTGAAGTAGTCGTCGAACGGATCACCATCGAACTGGTCGTAGGTGTTGCAGAACGACCACTGCTGCCCGTCGCCGCGGACGAAGTTCCGCTGGGTCTTGGGTGCGTACCAGATCCAGTCGTCGGTGAAGCCCTCGTCGTTCAACAGCTGGTTGGCACGACCGGCGGTCAGATCTGCACGAGTGAGGATGTTCCCCTGGCCGGGGTCGATGGTGTTCTCCCGGCAGGCGGAATTCACCATCCCCTGCTGGCCCGAATACGGAAAGTCGGAGCACACGCTGGCGCTCACCGGGGTTCCAGATCCGACAACTGCGATCAAACTGGCAACCATGCCGAGGGCCGCGAGCATGGCGCCGAGGAGCCTTCCACTGCGTCGCCGGGCGCTCGCCAAGGAGGAAATCCGCCGTGTTCGCCTTGGCGGGCTCGTCGTCGTTCCGTCGCTGTTTCGGGTCAACTTGTTCATCACTCGCGACGAAACCACGTCGCAATGTTGCATGTCATCGGGCAATCTGTTGCGCGTAGTGCAACAATCGGCTCATGCCGGGAGGACACCCAGATCAAGAACTGCGAGGTGCCGTCGCAAGAGCAGTTGGTGAACTTCGAAACCGTGGATGGACGCACGCCGCCATCGCACGTGAGGTCGGAGTTCATCGGTCGGCGCCGGCCGGATGGCAGACGGCCACACGCACTCCGAACGCCACGACGCGCCGCGACCTCGCTCGGCGATGGCCCGACCTGTTTGGACGAACTGCGCTCGGCGAGACCTGGCTCGGGATGCTCGACCTCGAGACCAAGGACACCGAAACGGTCGGTCTCGAGGTCCACCTCGGGGTTGCTGAGCTGTATCGGGTCACCGCCGACGCGATCCTTCAAGATCCGGTACCGCTCTCGGACCGCGTCATTCGTCACATCGGGCTTCATGTCGACGTCCCTGGGGGAGATGCGCTGGTCACCGACCGCCACTACGGCGCTGAACTCCAGCATGAGAACCAACGATTCCGAAACGCGCTGCGAAAGCGCGCAGGCGACCAGTGGGACATCCGAACCGTCGTCACCACAGGCGATGTCGAGCGTCTCGATGGCATGTTTCGCCACATGACCGATGAACTCGATGGTCCACGAGTGCATGTTCGGGCCTACGCAAGCTCCGTGCCGCTCGTCGTCAACCCGATTCTGATCGCGAATCGCGACGTCATCCTCGCGTTCGACGACCTGCGGTACGGAAAGCCGTCTCACGGCCTCCTCATGCGCGGAAAGCGCGTGGTCGGATGGGTTCAGGAGTATTTCGACACCCTCTTCGAGAACGCTCCATATCAGCTCCGCAACAAGCAAGGACTGCAGGAGTCGGAGTTCGCCAGATTGCGCTCGGACCTCACCAGTTGAGCACGTAGGCGGCTGCCAGCCCGCACCATTCACACGTCGGCCCAGCGTGAGCGGACGTGCCGGCGTCATACGATCGGCGGATGCTCGACGATCGGCTCGTGAACTCGAGTCGCCAGTTCTGGCGTCTCTCGGCATCACTACTTGCCGTTGCGACAACATCGATTGTCGCTATTGCGGTTGGCGCGCTCGTCGCGAATGATGGCCGGCCTGCGGTTCGCCTGCTCGCGGCGGTACTCATCGCCAACCTGGCCGTATCGACCATCGTGTCCGTCCAGGGAATCAGCAGCGGCACGCTCCTGACCGTCGCGCCGCTTGGGCCGTTCGAGGTTGCCTCATCATTTCTGATCGTCGGATCGCAGGTCGGTGCAGCCCTTCTCGTGGCACATGTGGCGACGGCACCTCGGACCGACGACGTGGAAACTCTTCGCCACTTCCTACTCCTCCACGCGGGCCTCGCACTCGGAGCGGTTCTCGCGAATCGCATCGCAGCACGGGGGCGGCGCACATGGGCGGACGTCGTCCGATGGAAGCTCGAGCCGGCCCACGGCGTGCCGGAGGAGTTCGAAGCCACCCAGCTCGAAGGAGCCAGGGGCGCAGGAATCGGGACCGCAGTCATGACCGGCGCCTGGCTGGTGTCGCTCTCCTGGCCCGCGGCGTGGTTTGTGGGTCTTGCGGCCGGCCTCGAGGGTGCGGCGATGACGATTCAGCTGAAACGGCATCGAGCGGTAGACGCACGGCTCTGGGAACGCCAGTTGGCTGTCGGTTCGCGCGGCGATCACTAGCGATCAACAGCTGGGCCCGTCGCTCAGGCCTCTGGTCAACGACAAGTCCACCGCCTGGGAGCAGCTCTCGCGACCGAGAGACGGCACCGAACGCCGGCGAACGACCATTCGCGTTGCCCACTGCGCTGCCCACCGGATCGGCCGCAGGGGGCGCTCAAGTAGCGAAACACCTGGTAGATGGGTGGGCGCAGAGGGACTCGAACCCCCGACTTCTTCCTTGTAAGGGAAGCGCTCTAGCCAACTGAGCTATGCGCCCGCGGCGGCTGAGCCTACCGATCCGGCGATCGCCGCTGACCCGACTGTCGTACACTCCTGGTGATGGCAGACGAGCAGGACATCGACCCAGATGATCTCGAGGTGCAGGTCGATGCCTACGACCTCGACGACGACGGCAAGATCTCGCTGGTCGAGCAGGAGCGGGCGCGGCTCGGCCTCATCGACGCGCGTCTGGAGGAGATCGCGGAGGGCGACGGGCCAATGGCCAAGATCGCTGACGTCGCGCACAAGGTCGTCGATCGCCTCGACAACGACTGACCCGCCACCGGGCGGGGTGGATCAGCGCCGTCGCGGCGGGCTGGTCCCGACGAGGTCGGCGAGGCGTTGGCGGACGTGACGGTCGAGTTCGTCGGCGGTGAGGTCGGGTGGCCGTTCGCCGGCCGGAAGGACGATCGTGCCGTCGGGTCGGATGTTGTACACCCTCCCGTTCGGGGCCCGTCGGCTGCGCCAGCGGGCGCGGTGTTTGAAGCGATCGTGCTTGCCGCACCGGATGTCGGCGTTGCGTTGGTCGGTCACGCCGCCGTGCGCCACCCACTCGTCCATGTGATCGACGTCGGCGAACCGAGCGGGGACGTCACACCCGTTGTGGCCGCAGTGCCTCGCGGCCATCCGGGCCGCCGTACGAGCGGACCCGCGGAACAGCCGGACGGTCGTGCCCTGATCGACCACCACACCCTTGGAGTCCATCACCTGGCGCCGCACATAACCGGTGAGCGACGCCTGCAGCATCAGCACCGGGTGGATCGGGATGCCCGATTCGGTCTCACAGCGCCGGTCGAGCAGCCGGGCCGGATCGGCCATCAGCTCGTCGATGATTCGGGAGAGCTGATCGAACTCGAGATCGGCGAGGTCGATCTGGTTGCCGTCGGGCAGCAGGAATCCGGCCCTCGTGAACGCCTCGTCGGCGGTTGCCGCGTCGCAGAAGATGTTGACGATCGGCTCGGGCGCGACCCCATCGGCCGGCGCGACGACGGCGGCGTCGAAGATCGCGGCCAGCGCGTCGAACCGCCGCTGCGCCGCAGTGCGCGGCAGCGGGTGTTCGGCGGCATCGTCACCATGGGCGGAGCGGCGGGCCTCGACGTCGTTGCGGAATTCGGCCTCGACGAACCGGTCGAAGATCTGGATCATCCGCTCGGCCCGCAGGCCGTCACCACCGCTGGCCCGCACGTCGACCGCCGACCCGATCGAGGTGACCGTCGCCGCCCGCCGATCGACGTCGGCGACCATGTCGCGATAGGCGCCGTCGAGGTCGGCGAGCATGACCCACCGGCGGACGCAGACGCGATAGTCGTCGAACGGCAGGTGCTCGGCATGGTCGAGCAGGATCGGCACGACCGCACCGAGGTAGTCGCTCACCCGCGGGTTGGCAAACGCCGCCCCGAGCTCATGGACCTGGGCCAGACCCACCCGACCCGCCAACAGCGCGTCGCCGACCGCGGGAACCGCGTCGACCAGCGCCGCGAGACGCACTTGCTTGGTGGTCTCAGCTCGGGAGGAGTTGCACGTCGCTCGCACCCAGTTGCGCACACCGTGGTGCCCCTCGTGGCGATACACCTTGCGCGCCGAACCGACGGCGACCAGCGCGGCGCGCCGCGCCTCCAACTCGCGCGACGCGAGCTCGACACTGCGCAACTCGTCGTCGATTGCCGAATCCGGGAGCCCCACACACTCGGCGATGAGGTCGGCGAACATGAACTCATGTTATCGAACGTGAGTTCCGTTCGCAACCAAATATCGAACAATTCTTGGGTCCAGCACGGGTCGCCATGGCACGCGCGACGGGTTCACGAGGGCGCCCATGCGTCGAGCCCGATACCTTCGGCCTGATGTCCGCACTCCCCTTCAACGCCACCGAGCACATCCGAACCGACGGCCAGCAGCTCATCGACGCCGTGCTCCGGACCGGGCTCGACCAACCGGTCCCCAGCTGCGACGCGTGGACGACGGGCGATCTGCTCTGGCACATCGCCGAGGTCTGGGACTTCTGGGGCCTCGTCGTCCGCGACCGGATCACCGACGTCGAGGTGCTCAAGCAGCTCCCCGACGTGCCCCGCCCGACCGACGACCTCCTCGTGAACTGGGCAACCGCGTCGCTGACCAACGTCATCGGCACCCTGGTCGACACCCCTCCTGACACCGAGGTCTGGACGTGGACCGGCCAGAACCGCGACGCGACATGGGTGCGCCGCCGGATGGCCCACGAGACCGCCGTCCACCGCTGGGACGCCGAGCGGACGGTCGGCGACCCGTACCGGATCCCGATCGCGATGGCGGCGGACGGGATTGACGAGTTCCTCGAGTACTTCTCGTGGCGCGGCCGTGAACAACCGCTCGACGGCGCCGTCTACCTGCACTGCACCGACACCGATCGCCGCGTCGCCACCGGCAGCGACGACATCGGCGCGGTCAACGGCGACTGGATCGTCAACCGCCTCGACGGCAACGGGGTCGACTTCGACCGCACCCGCGGGAAGGCCGACGCGGCGATCGGCGGCCGGGCGAGCGACCTGTTGCTGTGGCTCTGGGGCCGCGACGCCGGCCCGGTCGAGATCCTCGGCGACGCCGACCTCGCCGACCGGTTCCGCTCCGGCTCGATGCTCGGCTGACCCGCACCCCAGACCGGTTCTCGTGAACAGTTTGCGGCGTAACGCCCGCAAACTGTTCACGAGGTCGTCAGAGGTCGGCGTGGCGGGCGCGGACGAGCTCGTCGAGCAGGTTCGGGCACGAGGCGGCGACCGGGGCCCGGCGGGCCTCGTGGTCGAGGACGACGAGCTCCCGCTCGAAGGCGTCGACGATCACGCCACCGGCCTCGGTCAGGATCAGCATCCCGGCGAGGTAGTCCCACACCCCGAGCTCGCCGTGGGTCATGTCGACGTACGCGTCGAATCCGCCCCTGGCCACGTTGCAGATGTCGAGCTCGGCCGACCCCATCGCCCGGAACTGGCGCCACCCCATGTGCCGCGGCGGCCACCCGTTGACCGCGACGACCGCCTCGGCCAACTCGGTCGCCGCCGACACCGTGATCGGCCCGCCCTGCCAGAACGCACCGCCGCCCCGCGTCGCGTGGAACCGGTCGCCGGTCACCAGGTTCGCCACCATGGCCACCTCCGGCACACCGTCGACGGCCAGGCACAGCGCCGTGTTGCACCACGGGAGCCCGAGGCTGGCGTTCGTCGAGCCGTCGAGCGGGTCGACCACGACGACGCCCGCCGAGTCTCCGTCGGCGGGCTGCTGCAGACCCGTCTCCTCGGACAGCACCGCGTACCCGAGCCGGAGGATCGGCGTCACGCAGGCCTCGTCGACGTCGAGGTCGACCCGATACTGCCCGGCCCGCCGTCCGGACTCGCTCCAGTCGGTCGTCTCGGCGAGCACCCGGGATGTCCGGTCGCAGATATTGCCGAAGAGCTCCAGCACATCGGCGACGTCGACGCCCGAATTCGGTTGGCCGTTGTCGATCGTCCCACTCACGACATGGGACGGTAGTGTCCGCACTCGATGGCAGTCATCGATGTAGCGGGATTCGTCGCCGACGTGAAGAGCCAGGCGATCGATCACGGCTTCCACGTCCACGACGAGCGGCACTTCGTCGAGACGTACTCGCTGCGCCAACTCTGGGAGGTCGACCTCCACCCCGAGGAGGCGTGTTCCGGGCCGATCGACCTGCATCTCAGCCTCGACGTCGACCCGCGGGCGATGCTCGGGTTCGAGGACGCGATCATCAAGCTCGACGAGATCGACGACCCGCCGAAGGACTTCGAGTTCCCGGTGCTGTTCACCTGGACGCTCCCGCCGCTCCCCGAGCCGCCCGACCTGCTCATCCTGGCGACCGAGCTCGCCGGCATCGGAGGACCCGACCTCCCCGTCGAGGTGTCGGCGATCGACTCCTTCCCGAGCGTCACCGACGCCCCCGAGCGCAGCCTGTCGATCGTCGCCAAGATGTCCGTCAACCTGGCCGACGTCTACCTCAACAACGACGACGCGATCACCAACGCGTTCGACCGCTGCAAGCACGTGAGCCTGTTCCTGCTCGACGAGGCGCCCGCCTGGTTGGGCGACTACTGACAACCGAAGGCGGGAGACCATGCGCGTCCACGAACTCATCGAGATCCTGACCGAACAGCCGGCCGACGCGGAGGTCGAGCTCGCCGTCATCGCGCCGGTCGACGAGTCCTCCGACGACATCACCGTCGACCGCTATTTCGTCGACGGCGTGCTCCCGTGGCTGGACGCCGAGGACGACGAGGACAGCGACACCCCGGGCGAGCTCACGATCTGGCTCGTCGGGGGCGAGGAGGCCGACGTCGACGCCTTCCTCGACGCGATCGAACAGGCCGACGACACCGACTGACCGACCCACCGGGCCGCCCCGCGTCCGCGCTCGACGGCCCGTCGTCAGAACGCGGCGAGGAAGCCGAGCAACCGGTCGGTCCAGCGGCCGAGATCGTCCCAACTCCGCGCGACCGACAACTCGGCGTGGGGCATCAGCTCGACGAGCGCCTCGGCGGAGCTCACCGGGTGCCCGGCGTCGCCGCTCCAGGCGAGGATCAGCGTCGGCGCCTCGACCAGGGCGACGACCTCGCGCGGCGGCAAGTTCGCGGTCGCCGCTCCCCGGAACACGGCCGCCAACCGATCCGGCTCGGCGGCGCGCATCGCCAGCGCCCGACGCTCATCCCACTCCGGACGCCCGACGAACGGGTCAGGGGTCGGCAGTCCCGACGCCGCGGCGATCAGCGGCTCCACGCCGGCCCGCTCGACGACGCGCGCCATGCGCTCGTAGATGTCGGTCTGCTCCGCCCGCGTCTCCCAGCCGGTCGGCGGGATCGCCAAGACCAGCCCGACGACGCGGTCCGGCGCGGCGACGGCGGCGTGGAGGGCGGTCGCCGCGCCGAGCGACGCGCCGCCCGCGACGTACGCCTCGACGCCGGCCTCGCCGGCCAACTCGAGCTGGTCGAGGGCCAAGGCGTCCCAGCCGTACGCCCTCGGCTCGGTGGTGAGCCCCGACTCGCCGTGCCCGCGGGCGTCGTACCGCAACACCCTGGCCCGCGCGGTCACCGCCGGCCAGTCGATCAGCGTGCCGCCGTCCTCGTCGGCTCGGCTGCTCGTCAGCCCGTGCCCCCAAACCAGCGGCGTGCCGCGTGTCGGCCCGGCGAGCTCGTAGGCGAGCTCGACCCCGCGGATCGACGCCCGACCGCTCCGCGACGCTCCCGAGATCATGATGGCGAACCTTTCCAGCGGCCGGATCAGGAGGCAAGGTACCGCCACCGCTCGCGACGGTCAACGGGGGGAGTCGGCGGGCCCGCAGTCGGTGGCGCGGCAGCGCGGACGCCAGTCGTTACGCTCCTGGGCGATGAGTGTGGCGGAAAAGCATCCCACCGGCGGGATCACGGCCGCGACCATCGCCGACCCCCTCGCCGACACCGACCCCGGGGTCGACCTCTACGACGTGTCGGTCGTGCTCCCCGTCTACAACGAGAAGGGCCACCTCGAAGAGGAGATCGACCGCATCCGGGCGGCCCTCGACGCGTCCGAGTACACCTACGAGATCATCGTCGTCGACGACGGGTCCGACGACGGGTCCTCCGACACGCTGCGGACGATCGCCGACATCCGCCTGCTCGAGTTCGTCAAGAACCGGGGTTCCGGCTCGGCCCGCAAGTTCGGCACCCGGGCGGCCCGGGGAACCGTCGTCGTCTGGACCGACGCCGACATGACCTACCCGAACCACCAGATCCCCGAGCTGGTGGCCGAGCTCAAGGGTCACGACCAGGTCGTCGGCGCCCGAACGTCCGAGCAGGGCACGGTCAAGTTCTTCCGGGTGCCGGCGAAGTGGCTGATCCGCCAGCTCGCCAGCTTCCTCACCGACACCAAGATCCCCGACCTCAACTCCGGGCTCCGAGCGTTCCGCCGCGACGTGGGGCGGCAGTACCTTCATCTGCTCCCGCCCGGGTTCAGCTGCGTGACGACGCTGACGATGGCGTTCCTCGCCAACGGCTACTCGGTGAAGTACGTGCCGATCGAGTACTCCAAGCGGGCCGGGCGGTCGAAGTTCCACTGGTGGGCCGACACGCGGCGCTATCTGACCCAGGTGATCCGGCTCATCCTCGGCTACAACCCGCTCAAGATCTTCATCCCGCTCGGGCTCCTGCTGACCGTCGGCGGGTTCGGCAAGCTGCTGTACGACATCGTCGACAAAGACTGGCGGGTGGCGACCAACACCATCGTCCTGCTCTTCGCCGCGTTCCAGGTGGTGGCGATCGGCCTGCTCGCCGACCTCATCGGCCGCGTCAGCAGGGCGACCGACGAGGTGGAGCCCGCCCGCCGGTGACCGTCGTCAGCCCGGAGGCGGCTCCGGAGCAACGCGCCGCCGACACGCCGACGTTCGATGGCGATCGCTCGGTCGGGTTGGCCGAGGCGGCGATGCTGTTCGTCGTGGCCGGCGTCGGGCTGACGGCGTGGGTCTCGCTCGTCCTGGCCCAGCTGCGCGCCCACGACCTGCCCCTCGTCGCCCTGGTGACGGTCGTGCTCCTCGCGGCCGTCCTGGTCGTGGCGGTCCGCCACCCGAGCCGGCCGAGGATCGTCTTTGACGCCGCCGAGGCGGCGCTTGCCGCCGGCGTGGGGCTCGTCTCGGCCGTGATGTACGCGCCGGGGTTCCCGTACGCCTTCGGCGACAAGGACCCGGGGGTCTACGTCGCCCACGGGATGGCGATCGGCCGGGAGGGGTCGCTGTCGTACTACGACGCGATCGCCGTCGCCGCCCAAACCGGCGACGTCCAGTACACGAGCTGGGGCCTGGCCCGCTTCCCGGCCTACTGGATCAACCCGGACAACGGGGCCGAAGTGCTCCCGCAGTTCTACCATCAGTGGCCGGCGCTGCTCGGGACGGCGGCCGACGTCGGTGGCTTCGGCGCCGTCGCCAACCTGACCCCGCTGCTCGGCGTGCTGTCGACCGTCGCCGTCGTGCTCGCCGTCCGCCGGGGTTTCGGCCGCAACCGTCTGGGCACCGCGGCGGGCGCGATCGCCGGGCTCCTGCTCGCCACCAACATGCTCCAGGTGTGGCAGGCCAAGAGCCCGTCGACCGAGATGCTCACGCAGCTCTACCTCGCCGGCGCGACGCTCGCCGTCGTCGTCGCGATCCGCAGCCGGTGGGCGCCGGCGGCCGCCCTCGCCGGCGCGCTGACCACGCTGACCTTCCAGGCCCGGCCGGACGGCGTCCTCCTGGTCCTGCTCGCCGTCGGAATCGGGGCGGTGCTCTACGGAACCGGCCACTGGGAACGGCGGCTGACCTGGTTCGCGGTCGGCCTCGCGCTCCCGCTGCCGACGGCGCTGTACCAGGCCTACTGGGCCGCCGAGACCTACACGCGGGTCAACGGGATCCCGTCGCTGGGGCGGTTCGCGGCGATGGTCGTGGTGATGGTCGTGGTCGGCGTCGCGACCCGGCTGGCGCTTGCCGGGCCGTTGGCCGACCGCGCCGCGGCGGCGGTCGAGCGGATCCCCCGCCGGCGGGCCGAGCGCGGGGCCGGGATCGCGATCGTCACGGTCTACGGCGCGCTGTTGATCCTGGCGTGGTTCCGCGAGTCGCTCCTCGGCGAGGAGACATTCTTCGCCCGCAGCGGCGAGTTCGAGCGCTCGTACGCGGAGGACAACCTGCTCCGCCTGTCGTGGTTCTTCACCCCGCTCGGCCTGATCGCGATGTGGGCCGGGCTGTGCGTGCTCGCGCTGCGCCGCTGGAGCGCCGCGGCGTGGGCGGTCGCGCTCCCCGGCCTCGTCCTGCTCCCGGTCTACCTGTGGGACGCCAGGATCTCGCCGCAGCTCATCTGGTGGGGACGGCGGTTCACGCCGGTCGTCATCGTCGCCATCGTCGCCTTGATCGGACTCGCGCTCGGCTGGGCGCTCACCCGGGGCGGGCGGTGGCGCGTGGCGTCGGGCGCGGCCGCCCTGGCCGTCGCCGGCGTGCTCCTGAGCTTCCAGGTAGGCCAGTCGTGGCGGCTGCGCGGCCATGACGAGTTCGGCCAGAGCATCAACGTGGTCGAGACGCTGTCCGCGCTGGCCGGCGACGAACAGGCGCTGTACATCTGGGTCGGCGAGTACCGCGGCCTCGACCGGCCGAGCCGCAACCTCGGCGGCCCCCTGTGGTTCATCGAGAATCAGTTGTCGGTCGTGCTCGACGAGCCACGCCGGCCCGGCGACGTCCCCGAGGACCTGATCGAGGACTACGCGGCCGCGTTCCCCGACACGCGCGTCCTGCTCGTCGGCGAGGGCGACGACCCGCCGCCGGGATTCGACGCCAGCCGGCTGACGTCGCTGAGCCGGATGGTGATCACCCTGCCGGTCTGGGAGGAGACGCTGGAGGAGGCCCCGAGCCGCCCGCGGCCCGGCGGCATCCTGATCAACCTGAGCGTGTGGGAGTGGCAGCGCTGAGCGGCCTCGGTTCGGGCGCGGTCCGGCTGACCGGCACCGACAGCGCCGCGCCGACGAGGTCGACGGCCAGCGACACGATTCGGCTGACGACGGCGACCGAGACGGCGAGCCCGCCGCCGAGCAGACCGGTCGTCATCGAGATGAAGACCGCTTCGCGGACACCGAGCCCGCCCGGCAGCCCGACGATCACAAACCCCGCGATCCACGAAACGCACGTCGCGTAGACCAGCGCCGTGACGAGCTCCGCGTCGAGGGCGCCTCCGAGCGCCTCGACCGAGAAGACGTTGATCCCCGAGAACAGCACCCAGACCGGCATGTAGCGCGCGACGAGCGCGGCGAACCATCGGGCCTCCGGCAACCGGGGCTCCCGGCGCGTGACGCGGGTGGCGACACGATGGACGGCCGCCCGCACCCGCCTCGCGGCGAGTGCCGCCAGGCCGGCGGCCAGGCCGGCGGCGAGCAACAGCGGGAACGCCCGCGAGCCCACCGGCGACACCAACCCCGACACCGCCGCCACCGACGCCGCGCCGAACACGGTGGCGACCATCGAGGTCGCGGTGGACGTGTAGGCGATGGCCCGGGGAGTGGCCCCACGATGCGCGAGCTCGGCCTGGCCGACGATCGGCCAGATCCCGCCCGGGACGTACTTGCCGAGCTGGCCGACGAAGAACCATGCGAGTCCGCGGCGCCACGGCGCGGGCGCTCCGCTCCGGCGGACGATGAACAGCCAGTTGAGGCCGAGCAAGGCCATCGCGGCCAGGCCGGACACGAACGCGACGGTCAGCCACAGCGGGGCGGCCGACCCGAGCGCGTCGGCGATGTCGTGGCGGTCGCGGACGATCCGGACGGTGACGAAGGCGAGGCCGGCCAGCCCGATGGCGATCCCGATGAGGTTGGCGAGGCGCGTGCGGCTCATCCGACGGGTGCGGCGAGCACCATGGTCCACGGCATCGGGTTGGTGGTTCGCCGCACGTCGAACCGGCGGCGCACGAGCCGGGCGAATCCCCGACCGGTCCAGTGATTGATGTGACCAGGGGTGTTGCCGAGATCGCGGAGATAGCGACCCCGCGCCATGTTCCCGAGGCGCCAGATCGGCTCGAACGGCACCGATGCGATCAACGCCCCGGCGCAGACGCGGCGCAGTTCGTCGATCGCCCCGATCGGGTCGGACAGGTGTTCGAACACCTCGATCGCCAGGACCAGGTCGAAGGACCGATCCGGGAACGGCAGCCTCGTGGCGTCGCCGAACACACACGACAGGTCGCGCTCGCGCCACTCGGCCGCCAACTCGTCGTCGGGCAGATCGAGGCCGAGGACCGGCGTCGTCGGGAACCGTTCGGCGATCCGGCGGTTGATCGTGCCCTCGCCGACACCGATCTCGAGCACCCGCCGGGGTGATCCCCCCGCGGCGGCAGCGTCGACGAGCGAATCGAACGCGGCGAAGAACCCGCGCATCATGCGCTGCTCGATCGGGTTGTTCGAGGCGTACTTGTCGTAGGTGTTGCCGGTCGGCACCGCGCGGCCACGCTCGGCGGCGTCCCCCGCAGGGTCGGCGGAGCGGGGCTGGTCGATCGCCATCGGACCAGTGTCGCAGCCCGGCGCCGTCGCGGTGGTCGACCTTGCCGGTTTCTTGAAACGTGTCTCCCTCAAGATTTCGTCGGGCACTGCCGACCATCTGGTATGGATTCCAACCCCTTCATTCACGTCGGCAACGGCGGCCTGGCGGCCGGGCGCGAGGACGTGTTCCGCGGCATCGTCCGCCTGGCGGCGATCGCCGCCGCCCTGCTCCTGCTCACAATTCTGGCCGTGACACGGTCCGAGGCGGCGTTCTCGGCCACGACCGACAACCCGGGCAACTCCTTCTCCAGCGGCACCGTCGTCCTCACCGACGACGACGGCGGGGCGACGGCGATGTTCACGGCGACGGGCATGTCGCCTGGCAACCCGATCGTCGAGTGCATCACGGTCACCTACTCGGGCAACCTGCTCAACGCCGACATCAAGATGTACGGATCGACCACCGGAACCCTCGACACCTACCTCGACATGACGGTCGAGGAGGGGACGGGCGGGAGCTTCGGCGACTGCACCGGCTTCACGCCGGCGTCGACCATCTTCAACAACACGCTCGAGAACTACGCCACGACCCACACCAACTGGGCGAGCGGTCTCAACGTGTACACAGCGACGGTCAACCCGCAATCGCGGACGCTGCGCTTCACGATCGACGTGCAGAACAACCCCGCGGCCCAGAACGACAGCTCGACGGCGACGTTCACCTGGGAGGCCCAGGACGTCTGATCGGTGGGGTTCTGAGCTGGGCGGGGACGCTCAAGCCGACCCCGATTCGTGCCGATCACCACGTGTGGAGTCGCTCACCAACGCTGTCCGGACCCAGCGCCCGTTCGCCGTCAGCGGTGTGCCGGTCATGGACGGTCCGGGTGTGGCGACCGTCGCGCCAGTGCCGGTCTCGGCGAGGATCGTGCGGGACGGAGAGGTCCTCCCCGTCGAAACGGTGGCGGGCGGCCTGCCGGCGTGGCGGGTGGTCGGCAACGCGGTCGCCCTGTTCGCGCTCGTGCTGTTCGTCGGGCTTGGCTTCCTGGCGCTCGGTCCGCTGGCCCTCGGCTACCGGCCGGTCGTCGTCGGCTCCGGCTCGATGGAGCCCGCGCTCAAGGTCGCCGATGTCGTCGTGGTGAAGGACCCCGAACACAAGAACGTCGGCCTTGGCACGGTGGTCGACATCCGGACCGACGACGGCGGCAAGATCCACCGTGTTGTCGAGGTGGTGCCCGACGGATTCCGCACGAAGGGCGACGCCAACGCCACCGTCGACTCCGACATCGTCGCGGCCGAGAGCATCACCGGCGTCGGCGTGTTCCTCGTCCCGTTCGTCGGGCTCCCCCGGGTGTGGTTCGACAACGGCGAGTGGCTCAAGCTCGGATCGCTGATCGCCGCCATCGTCGCCGCCGCCTACTTCTCGCGTTCGGATTGGTTGCGGGCCGGACGCCGCACCGTGGACGGCGCTAGGTGAGCGGGCAGCCGAAGGCCGCCGCGGCGGCCGAGACGGAACGCAGCATCGCCGCGCTGCGCGGTGTGCTGGCACTCATCGGGGCGGCGCTGGCGCTGGGCAGCCGCTCGGCGGACGGCGGGACCGCGTTCTCGCTCCAGCCGATCGCGCTCGCCGTCGCCATCGTCGGCGCGGCCGGACTGCTGTGGTGGCTCCCCCACGGGCTGCGGCGGCTCGGCCTCGGCCCCACGCCGAGCGCGACCGTGATGCAGCTCCTCGACATCGCCGCCGCGCTCGGCCTGACCTACGTCGTGAGCGACGTGCTCCCCGACGCGGCGTGGGCGCTGCTGACGATCCCGATCGTCGTCGCCTCGCTGCGACTCAACGCGGTGGGTGTCCTGTGGGTGTGGCTGGTGACATCGCTCGGGTACACGGGGCTGCTCTGGATCGACGTCGTCGATCCCGGCCGGGCGGCGATCGGGCAGTCGCTCGTCCTCGAGCGGCCCGGCGCCCTCCTGGCGATCGCCGCCGGCGTGGCGCTGCTGACCCGCTGGCTCCAGGCGGGATGGGTCGAGCAGGCTCAGCTGACCGACGAGGCCCAGCTCCGGTTCCAGCACGTGCAGGCGATCGAGCGCGCCGGCCGGGAGATGCGCGGACGGACCCCGGACGAGGTCGTGACCACCTGCCTCCACCACGTGGTCGAGCTCGGGTTCGACGCGGCGACCGTCACCGGCGGCGACCGACCGATCCGCGCCGTCGGCGACGGCTCGATCGTTCCGGCCGACGAGACCATCGATCCACCGGCCGCGGGAACGGTCGGGCTGACCGAGTGGCACGGGCCCGAGGGGTGCGTCTACAGCGCGGCGATGGTCGAGCCGCGCTCGAACATGGTGATCAGCGGCTGGAGTCTTCGGCCGCCCGGCACGCTGCAGGCCGACGCGCTCTCCGAGCTCGTCGCGCACACGACGTCGGGCGTCGAGCTGGCAGAGCTGCTCGGCCAGGCCCGCTTCGAGGCCGACCACGACGCCCTGACCGGGCTCGCCAACCGGGCGCAGTTCGAGCGCCGGCTCCGCGCCTCGGCCCGTGAGCAGACCGCGCTCGCGATGCTGTTCATGGACCTCGACCACTTCAAGCAGATCAACGACCGCTACGGGCACGAGGCGGGCGACTGGGCGCTGCAGCAGGTCGGCGCCATGCTCCACGAGCACATCGGCGAGGTCGGGTTGGCGGCCCGCTACGGCGGCGACGAGTTCGTCGCGATCATCGCCGGCCACGCGGTCGCCGACGTGCAAGCGCTCGCCACCCGGCTGCTCGCCGCCGTCGAGGAGATCGCCGAGCGGTCCGCCCTCGGCCACCAGCGGATCGAGCTCGGAATCAGCGTCGGCATCGCCCTGGCGGCCGGGCCGGTCGATCCGGACGTGCTCCGGCGGGCCGCCGATCGAGCGGTCTTCACGGCCAAGGGCGACGGGCGTGGCCGCACCGCGACGACCTGGGTGTCGCCGTCGTCCGAGTGCGTCGGCCGCGCCGAGCCGGTTGCCGCCGCCGAGCCGGTCGCGCGGGCGCAGCCCGCGCCGGTCACCGCCGCCGCCGGACCCGTCGCGCGGGCGCAGCCCGGACCGGTCACCGCCGCCGCCGGACCCGTCCCGCGGGCGCAGCCCGAGCCGGTCACCGCCGCCCCGCCCGTCGCGCGGGCGCAGCCCGGACCGGTCACCGCCGCCGCCGGACCCGTCGCGCGGGCGCAGCCCGAGCCGGTCACCG
>JBFGCT010000076.1:0-17760 GCA_041581055.1 Ilumatobacteraceae bacterium
CGTAGCTGGCGCCGACCATCAGGTTGAAGTGCGGCACGGTCGAGTTCGACACCGCGTTGATCATCTTCGCCCCGTTGACGATGATCCCGCCCTGCTCGGCCTTGGAGCCGACCATGAACCCGGTGATGTTGTGCAGGAACACGAGCGGCGTGTTCGTCCGGTTGCACAGCTGGATGAACTGGGCGCCCTTCTTGGCCTCCTCGGAGAACAGGATCCCGTTGTTGCCGAGCAGCCCGACCGGGAAGCCGCAGATCGACCCCCACCCGCACACGAGCTTGTCGCCGTACAGCGGCTTGAACTCCTCGAACCGGCTGCCGTCGAGCAGCCGGGCGTAGACCTCGCGGATCTCGAACGGGATGCGGACGTCGGCCGATGCCACGCCGAGCAGCTCGGCGGGGTCGTACAGCGGCTCGTCGGCCGGCTCGGTCGGCCCGGGGCCGAGCTTGCGCCACCCGAGATGGCGCACGATCTGGCGGGCCAGCCGCAACCCGTCCAACTCGTCGACGGCGAGGTAGTCGGACAGCCCGCTCGTGCGCGAGTGCATCTCGGCCCCGCCGAGCGTCTCCTCGTCGACGACCTCGTCGATCGCCATCTTGACCAACGGCGGGCCGCCGAGGTAGGCGGTGCCGCGGCCCTTGACGAACACGGTGTAGTCGCTCATCCCCGGGGTGTAGGCCCCGCCGGCGGTGTTCGGGCCGAAGGCGACGGTGATCGAGGGGATGCCGAGCTTGGACATCTGCGTCAGGTCGCGGAAGCTCTGCCCGCCCTGGATGAACAGGTCGGCCTGGCGCGGCAGGTCGGCGCCGGCGGACTCGTTGAGCACGATCAGCGGCAGCCGGTTCTCGCGCACGATCTCGTAGAAGCGGTGGCCCTTGCGCCACGTCGTCGGGTTGGCCGCGCCGCCGCGGTAGGTCATGTCCGAGCCGGTGATCGCGCACTCGACGCCCTCGACGATCCCGATCCCCGAGGCCGTGCCCGCGCCGATCGGGTCCTGCGTCCCCCACGCGGCCAGCGGGCTCAGTTCGAGGAACGGGGTGTGCGGGTCGACCAGGGCCTCGATCCGCTCGCGGACGAGCATCTTGCCGCGCCGCCGGTGCCGGTCGACGTAGCGCTGGCCCCCGATCGTGGGAACCTTGGCCAGCTCCTCGGCGACCACGTCCCACATCGCCTGCATGGCGGCGAGGTTGCCCCGGTACTCGTCGGAGCGCGTGTCGAGCCGGGTGCGCAGGACCGACCCAGGGCCACGGCTCATTCCCCCGACGGACATGGCGGCGAACGTACCAGGGGTCGTTCACCGGCTGCGAAATGTCCGACCACCCGCCGTTCTGGGTCGGGATGTCACCGCTTTCCGGGACGATCGCGACCGAGAACGCGTGCGGGTGGCTCCGACAGCGGGCGCGAGGCCGCGCGTTCGTTAGCGTCGGCCGGGATGCACGTCACCGATGTCCGCGCCGACCTGCTCGCCGAGCAGCAGGCGCTCGACGACCTCGTCGCCGGGCGGTCCGCGGACGAGTGGGCGCGGCCGACGCCGAGCCCGCGCTGGTCGGTCGCCGACCAGATCGGCCACCTGACCTACTTCGACCACGCCGCGGCGGTCGCGATCAGCGATCCGGAGCGCTTCCAGCGCCTTGCCGCCGACCTGCTTTCCGCATCGGTCGCGGACGACGACGCGGCGGGCGACGACCTCACGCTCAGCCCGTATCGCGCGATGTCGCCAGCCGAGCTGTTGGACGCGTGGCGGGCCAACCGAGCCGAGTTGGCCGCGGCGTCGGCGACCCTCGCCGACGACACCCGGATCGCGTGGTACGGCCCGTCGATGGGGTCCAAGTCGTTCCTCACCGCGCGGCTGATGGAGTGCTGGGCCCACGGGCAGGACATCGCCGACGGGCTAGGGGTCGAGCGCGCCCCGACCGACCGGCTGCGCCACATCGCCCAACTCGGGTTCATCACCCGCGGCTGGTCGTACCTCAACCGCGGGTTGACGCCGCCCACCGAGCCGGTCCGGGTCGAGCTGACCGCGCCGTCCGGCGCCGTCTGGACGTTCGGCCCCGACGACGCGCCCGAGTCGATCGTCGGGCCGGCCGCCGACTTCTGCCTCGTCGTGACGCAGCGCCGGCACGTCGCCGACACCGACCTCGTGGTGACCGGCGCCTCGGCCGACGAGTGGATGACCAAGGCCCAGGCCTACGCCGGGCCGGCCACCGACGGACCGGCGGCGCGGTCGTGACGGTCATGATCGGCGACGTCACGCCCTTCACGATCGCCGTCGGCGACGACGTCCTCGACGACCTGCGGCGCCGGCTGCACGCCACCCGCTGGCCCGAGGCGGAGCTCGTCGACGACTGGTCGCAGGGCATCCCGCTCGACTACGTGCGCGACGTGTGCGGCCACTGGGCCGACCGCTACGACTGGCGTGAGCGGGAGCGGGCGCTCAACCGCTTCGACCAGTACACGACCGAGATCGACGGGCTCGACCTGCACTTCGTCCACGCCCGCTCGCCGCACGCCGGCGCGCTGCCGCTCATCCTCAGCCACGGCTGGCCGGGCTCGATCGTCGAGTTCCACAAGGTGATCGAACCGCTGACCGACCCGACGCGTTTCGGCGGCGACGCGGCCGACGCGTTCCACGTCGTCGCGCCGTCGCTGCCCGGGTTCGGCTTCTCCGGCAAGCCGCCGGCCACCGGCTGGGGCGTCGAGAAGATCGCGTCGGTGTTCGCCGCGCTGATGGCCCGACTGGGGTACGACCGCTACGGCGCGCAGGGCGGCGACTGGGGCTCGGCGATCACCACCGCGCTCGGGGCGAACGACCCCGAGCACTGCGCGGCGATCCACGTCACGCTGGCGATGAAAGCGCGCCCCAAGCTCGACGGGGAGTTGAGCCCGGCCGAGCTGCACGCCATCGAGCGGGCGAAGCACTACCTGGACTGGGACTCGGGGTACTCCAAGCAGCAGGCGACCAGGCCGCAGACGCTCGGCTACGGGCTCGTCGACTCCCCCGCCGGCCAGGCGGCGTGGATCCTCGAGAAGTTCTGGGCGTGGACCGACTGCCGCGGCCACCCGGAGAACGTCCTCACGCGCGACGAGCTGCTCGACAACGTGATGCTCTACTGGGTGCCGGCGACCGGCGCGTCGTCGGCCCGCCTCTACTGGGAGAGCTTCAACCGCGGCCCGTCGCCGACCGTGTCGGTCCCGACCGGCTTCGCGGTGTTCCCGGGCGAGATCGTGCCGCCGGTGCGGAGTTGGGTCGAGGAGTCGTACACCGACATCCGCCACTGGACCGAGCACGACAAGGGCGGCCACTTCGCCGCCTTCGAGGTGCCCGACGCCTTCGTCGCCGACCTGCGCCAGTTCTTCCAACTCATCCGATAGTCGGCCCCCCTTTTCGTTTGCGTCGCGATTGTGACGACCCGTCGCGCCGATTCCGCGACGCAAACGGTGAAAATGGGGCGGTCGGACGGATAACTTGACCGGCGGGTCAAGTCCCGACCCGAGCCCCCGATGACCGCCACCGCACCGAACCGCGTCGCTCCAGAGCACGGCCACAAGCCCGGCACGGCGCGGGCCGCGCTGTCGTACCGCGGCTTCCGGATCGTGTTCACCGGCTTGGCGCTGTCGCAGGTCGGCACGTGGATGCAGAACTTCACGCTGCCGGCCTACATCGACGACCGGACGGGGCGCCCGGCGCTGGTCGGCCTGATGATCTTCATGCAGCTCGGCCCGCTGCTCGTGCTGTCGATCCCGGCCGGGGTGCTCGCCGACAAGGTGTCCAAGCAGAAGGTCATGCTGGCGATGCAGTCGGTCTCGGCGCTGTTCACCGTTCTGCTCGCCCTGCAGGTCGCCAACAGCGGCGCGCTGTGGACGATCTTCGCCATCCAACTCGGCATCGGCGTCGCCAACGCGCTCAACGCCCCCGCGTTCCAATCGTCGATGCCGCTGCTCGTCCACCGCCAGGACCTCCCCGGCGCGATCAGCCTGAACTCGGCGATGATCAACGGCAGCCGCGTGATGGGCCCGGTGCTCGCCGCGCTGCTCGCCGTGCTCGGCATGTCGACCGCGCAGATCTTCCTCGTCAACGCCGCGACCTATCTGTTCTTCATCGTCGCCCTCGTGGTCGTGCGGATGCCCGACGTGCGCGGCAACCACACGGCGAAGGGGTGGCGACGCCTGCTGACCGGCATCCACGTCGCCCGCGAGCGCGCGGTGCTCAGCCGGCTGCTGCTCGGGATGTTCATGTTCTCGTTGTTCAGCCTCGTCTACATCGGGTTGTTCCCCTCGGTCGCCCGGCTCAACTTCGGGATCGAGCCGACGAGCAACACGTACCGCTGGCTGTACGCGGTCTGGGGCGCCGGCGCGTTCCTCGGGGCGATCTCGGTGGGGACGTGGCTGTCGCACGTGCCCCGCCGAGTGTTGATCTCGCGCGGCTTCATCGGCTTCGCGATCTCGCTGGCGGTGTTCTCCCAGCTCCGGGGGCCGGTGCTCGCCTTCCCCGTCGGGCTGCTGCTCGGGTTCTGCTACTTCATGACCGCGACCGCGATCACGACGACGTTCCAGCTCAACCTCCGCGACGACGAGCGGGCGTCGGTGATGCCGCTGTGGTTCATGGTGTTCGGGGGCACGGTGCCGATCGGCAACCTCCTGTTCGGCGTCGTGATCGAGTGGGTCGGCGCCCGCGCGGTGCTGGGCTTCGGCGCCGCGTTCGCGCTGTTTCTCGCCTGGTGGGTCGACCTGCGGCGGCTCCCCGAGTCGGCATTCCTCCCCGAGCACGCCGGCGGGGAGAAGTTCCAGCCGGTCAACGCGTCCCGCCTGATCTGACCGCGAGGCGGTCCGTACCAGGCCCCCCACCGACCGCGGGCGTTCAGAAAATCTCTTGAGTTCCTCTGCTTCCTTGCCGATAGAAGCACATGTCGGGAAGACGGCAACCTCCGCACTACGGCACCAGCCTGTTGATGCTGGCCGGCGAGCTGGAACTTCCCTCGATCGCGTCGGTCGTCTCCAGCGTGCGCGGCAGCCTCGCCGTCTGGTCACGATCGCTGGCCGACCGCTTGGTCGGCCCGGTCGAGCGCTGGTGTCCGATCTGTGAGCTGGAGTTGCAGCTGCACGCCGCGGACCGCTCGTGTATCGCACCTCAACGCGACGACGACTCGTGAACCAGGCGATGTGACGGTGAACGATGAGCGGCGGCGGACTCGACGAGACCGGCGACACCACGGCGTCGGACGCCCTTCCCGCCGGCCGACTCGTCCACGTGCCGGGGCGCGGTGACGTCTTCGTCCGCGAGCTCCCCGGACCGCCCGACGCGCCGGTCGTCATCCTGCTCCACGGCTGGACGACGACCTCCGACCTCAATTGGCACCTGAGCTACCAACCGCTCGGCCGTCACTTCCGCGTGATCGCGTTCGACCACCGCGGCCACGGCCGCGGCCTGCGCACGGCGGAGCGCTTCCGGCTCGAGGATTGCGCCGACGATGTCGCCGCCGTCGCGACCGCCCTCGGCGTCGAGCGGTTCATCCCGGTCGGCTACTCGATGGGTGGCCCGATCGCGAAACTGGTCTGGCAGCGCCACTCACGTCGCGTCGACGGGCTCGTGCTGTGCGCGACCAGCCGCTACTTCGCCGACTCGGCGGGTCGGCGGGCCCTGTTCTCGATGCTCAACGGCACCTGCGCGCTGGCGACGACGTCGCCGTTCCGCTCGCTCGGCCGGATCTCGGAGTCGGCGTGGTCACGGCGCGTCCAGCGCCGCTGCGGCGCACCGTGGATGGTCGAGCAGGTGATGCGCCACGACTGGAACCAGATCCTCGAGGCGGGCAAGGCGATCGGGCGCTTCGACTCCAGGGACTGGACCGGTGAGATCGACGTGCCGACGGCGGTGCTCGCCGCGCTCGGCGACGAGGTCGTGCCGACGCGTCATCAGTTCGAGCTGGCGCATTCGGTCCCCGGGGCGACGCTGCACACCGTGCCCGGCGGGCACTCGACGTGCGTCGACCACGCCGGCCCGTTCGTGCACCGCCTGCTCGACGCGTGCCACTCGGTCGTCTCCCGCCTCACGCCGCACGCCCGCCCTCGGCCCGGCGCTCAGGCCGCTTGACCCTGGGGCCCAACCGGGCTCAGTCGGTGGAGAACGGTGGGTACTGGTCGGTGAGCAGCAAGCCGTACGCGTAGAGCCGGATCGACACGCGCTGCAACTTCATCACCCACGAGCGAAGCCCGTCCGGCCACCGCCCGGTGAACAGCACGGCGAAGAACGCGAGGAACCAGCAGACCAAGCCCGCGATCGCGATGACGAACGCGTAGAGCAGCGCCGGGATGATCCAGAAGATCCGCAGGCCGACGGTCAGGCGGTTGCGGTGCTCGAGCGCCGGACGGACGGTGAGCTGAACTGGGCTACCGCCCGGCTCGACGGTGGCCATCGCGAACTCGAACGGCGGGTACTCCTCGTAGAGGAACCCCGCGTAGAGCTCGGCCCTGGTGGTGTACCGCAGGATCATCACCTGCAAGTTCGCCAGCCCCGCCGGAAGCCGCCCGGTGAACAGGATCGCGAACCACGAGACGACCGCGATCGCGGCGGCGAGCGACTCCATCGCGCCGGCGATGATCAAATGCGGGATGGCCAGGATCCACTGCGCGATCGCTCGCCAGTTGGCGAGTTTCTCCGGTGTGCTGACCTCGATCGTCGCCGGATACTCCATCGTCGCCTCCTGGCTCGCCTGCGCGACTGACGGTAGACCTGGCAACGGTGGACGACCAGGGGCGTTCGACCTGGGTCGCGGCGATCCGATTACTCGCCGGAGACGATCAGCAGCGTCGAGTCGGCGAACTCGTGGCGCAGGGCCTTGACCGGCGCGTACTCGTCGCTGCCGTCGAACGCGCGGGCCGCGTCCATGTCCGGAAACTCGACGACGACGATGCGCGTGGGAGACCACAGGTCGTCGTCGACCACGTCCATCTCGCCGCCGCGCACCAGGTACCGCCCGCCGTACCGCTCGGCGATCGGGCGGGCCAGGGCTTTGTAGCGCTCATACCCCTCGGCGTCGTGGATCTTCGTGTCGACGATGACGTACGCAGGCATGACCGCAGAGTCCCAGGGCGGAACCCCGAGTGTCAAGACGGCGTCAAGACCGCGTCGGGGCGTCGGGGCGTCAAGACGGCGCCGGCACCGGGGTGGCAAGACGGCGTCAAGACCGCGTCGGGGCGTCAAGACGGCGTCGGGGCGTCGGTCGAACGGGTCGCGTCAACCCGCCGGCCGCCGCGCCGCCCACGTCGCGTGGAACGGTGCCAGCTTGTCCGGGTTGCGGACGGCGAAGCTGCCGGCCAGCCGGCCGTCGACCCAGTTGGCGACGAGCAGCAGATACGGCTCGCCGTGCACGGTCATGTAATAGGCGAACTGCCCGTTGGCGCGGACCTTGTGCAGCTCGCCGCCCTCCGGCGCCCGCCGCGCGAGGTTGGCGAAGAACCGCGCCACCCGCTCGCGCCCGACGATCGGGGCCCGCGCCGCCCGATGCTCGGCGCCGCCGTCGCTCACGTGCACGACGTCGTCGGTCAGCATCGTCCCCAGCCGGTCGAGGTCGCCCGCCATCGCCGCGGCGACGAACGCGTCCGTCAGCGCCTCGACGTCGTCGGGGTCGGGGGCGAAGCGCGGGCGGCCCTCGTGGATGTGGTCGCGCGCCCGCTTGGCCAGTTGCCGGGTGGCCGGCTCGGTGCGGGCGATCATCTCGGCGACCTCGGCGAGCGGCACGTCGAACACGTCGTGGAGGAGGAACACCGCGCGCTCGAGGGGCGACAGGCGCTCGAGCACGGCCAAGAACCCCAGCGACAGCGACTCGGCCATGATCAGCGCCCGCTCGGGATCGTCGTCCGGGACGTCCTCGGCGATCGGCTCGGGCAGCCAGGGCCCGACGTAGGTCTCCCGCCGAGCCCGCGCCGATCGCAGCCGGTCGACGGACAGCCGGGTGACGACCGTCGTGAGCCACGCCGCCGGGCGATCGATCGGACTCGACGCCAGCGAGTAGCGGAGCCACGCGTCCTGCACGACGTCGTCGGCCTCGGCCGCCACGCCGAGCATCCGATACGCCAGCGCCCGCAGCCGAGGGCGCTCGGCCTCGAACGTCGCGACGTCGGCGCTCATCGCCTCGACCGGGCGCTCGCCACGTGCGCCAGCGCAGCGTCGGCGGCGGCCCTCGCGCTCGCCAGGGCCGCGTCCGCGAGGTGGCCGACGGGCCCGACCCAGTCGCCGGCGAGGAAGACATTCGGGGCGCCGGTGTCGGTCACCGCCGGCCGGCCCGCCAACCCACCGCGCGCGGCCGTCGCGAACGCCGTCACGGTCGTCATGCGGTGGAGCCGCCGGCTCATCACGATGTCGTCGTCGTCGACGCCCGCCAGCCGGACGAACGCCCGCAGCCCGCGCTCGTCGGGCGCCTCGCCCGGGCCGAGGTACTGCGCGGCGGCGAGGTGGTAGCTGCCCTCCGGCGCGAGCGCGGCGACCGCGGAGTGATTCGAGAGGTAGAACGGCACGTCGCCGCCGAGCACGAAGTCGTGGGGCGGCGGGCGGCGCACGCCGAGGTCGAGGCAGCTCGCGGTTGCGGCCGGGCCGACGTCGAAGGCGCGTCCGAGCAGCGCGCCCGCCGCCTGCGGGCCGCCGGCGGCCACGATCACCGCCGGCGCGTCGGGCAGCTCGGTGACCGAGCGGTCGCGCTCGACCCGCACGCCGGGCACGGCGGCCAGGTGGTCGATCATCGTCTGCCACCCGTGATCGAGGTAGGCGACACCGGCGCCGAGCGCGGCCTGCAGCTGGGTGACGGCGACCTCGGCGCTCAGCTCGGTCGGGTCGTTGACGTACGTCGCCAGCCGTGCCAGCGCGTGCAACAGCTGCGCCGACCGGGCGCCGCCGACCGATCGCGCCACCCACTCCTCGACCGCGACCGCGGCGAGCTCGGCCGGATCGATCTTCGGCAACGTGGCGAGCAGCCGGCCGATCTCCAGCTTCTCGCGCGAGGTGAGCGCGCCCGAGCGGAGCAGGCTGGCCGGGCCCGCCGGGGCCAGTCGCAGCCGACCGTCGAACACCAGCCGTCCCTTCACCGGCGGCCGCCCGCCGCGCAACGGCACGCCCAGCTCGTTCAGCACCGCCTCGCCCGGGCCGCCCCGGTACAGCGCGTGCGGGCCCTGGTTGAGCCAGAACCCGTCCTTGCGCTCGGTGGTGGCCCGCCCGCCGAGGCGTCGGCGGCCCTCCAACACGGTGACCGGGCGGCCCGACCGCGCCACCCATGCGGCGGCGGCGAGACCGGCCAGCCCCCCACCGACCACGATGACCTCAGCGTGCTTGTTGCTCATGACTTCCCGACGACGCAGCGGCGCCGAATGTGACATGGCGATCGGGCGCGTCGCCCGGCGATCGCCAACCGGGCGCCCGCCCGACCTCACTCCGACCTCGCTCCGACCTCACCCCGCGGCCGCGACCAGCGCGGCGACGACCCGTTCGAGCCCACCGGCCCGGCTCGCCTTGACGAGCACCACGTCGCCGGCCGCCAGCTCGCCCAGCGCGGCGACCGGGTCGGCGACGGGCTCGATCCCGTAGGCCGCCGTCCCCGTGGCGACGATCTCGATGCCGAGGGCGCGGGCGTGGGACGCGACCTCGGCGTGCCCCGCCGCCGGGTCGTCGAGCTCGGCCATGATCCCGAGGACCGCGATCCGCCGGTCGGCGGCCATCGCCGCGAGCGCGTCGAGCGCGGCGCGCATCGACGTCGGGTTGGCGTTGTACGCGTCGTTGACGACGGTGGCGCCGGACGGGAGACGGACGACCTCCATCCGCATCGCCGACACGCCCGCCGACGACAGCGCGTCGACCGCCGCGTCGAGCGCGACCCCGACCGACCCGGCGACGGCGATCGCGGCCGCCGCGTTCCACGCCATGTGCAGGCCGCTGACGGCGAGCTCGACGCGGGCCTTCCCCCACGGGGTCTCGACGTCGAACCGCGGGCGCGCCAGCGCGTCGAGCTCGACATGGCCGATGCGCACGTCGGCCCGCCGTCCGTACGTCACCACCGCGGCGCCGGTGCGCGCCGCCATCGCCAGCACGCGGTGGTCGTCGGCGTTGAGGACCGCCGTCCCCGACCGCGGGAGCGCCGCGACCAGCTCGCCCTTGGCCCGCGCCACACCCTCGATCCCATCGACCCGCTCGGTGTGCGAGTGGCCGACCGCCGTCACGACCCCCACGTCGGGTCGGGCGACCTCGCACAGGCGGGAGATCTCGCCGAACCCGCGCATCCCCATTTCGAGGATCAGGACCTCGGCGTCGTCGGGGGCGTTGAGGATCGTGATCGGCAGGCCCTGCTCGTTGTTGAAGCTGGCGACATTCGCCGTCGTCCGCCGCCCGGCGGCGCAGGCGGCGGCGACGAGATCCTTGGTCGACGTCTTGCCGACGCTCCCCGTGATGCCGACGACGATCGCCGACGATCGCCGGCGCGCCCACTGCGCGAGCGCCATGAGCGCGTGGCTCGTGTCGGCGACCTCGATCGCCGTGCCGCTCCTCCGGTACTCGTCGGGCGCGCTCGTGAGGTGGGCGGCGGCGCCGGCGGCGCGCGCCGCGCCGATGAAGTCGTGGCCGTCGCGCTCGGCGACGATCGGCACGAACAGCTGGCCGGCCGACAGTGAGCGGGAGTCGAACGAGGCGCCGTCGAACTCGGCGTCGGGGCCGACGAGCCGACCCTGGATCGCCGCCGCCGCCTCCGATGCCCGAATCCTCACGCCTCCTGACGGTACCGTCGCGTCATGGCCGACGAACGGATCAACCTGATCGTGCTGTTCGGCGGCGAGTCCGCCGAGCACGACGTGTCGTGCACGACCGCCGCCCACGTGCTGCGCGCCGCCGACGCCGCGAAGTACGACATCACGCCGGTGGGGATCTCGACGAGCGGCCAGTGGGCGCTCGCCGACGACGCCGCGTCCGCGCTCGGTCGCGGCGCCGACGCCATCCCCGGCCGGCTCGACCCGACCGGGTCGGCGCTCTCCCCCACGCCGATGCTCGAGACCGCCGCCCGCGCCGACGCCCGCACGGTCGTGCTGCCGCTGCTCCACGGCCCGATGGGCGAGGACGGCACCGTGCAGGGCCTGCTCGAGCTCGCCGACCTCCCGTTCGTCGGCAGCGGCGTGCTCGGGTCGGCGGTGGCGATGGACAAGGCGATGGCCAAGCAGGTGCTCGCCGCCGCCGGCATCCCCCAGGCCCGGCACCGGTCGTTCGCCGAGCACGAGCTGACGCCCGGGCTCCCCGCCGCGCTCGCCGACGAGCTCGGCCTGCCGGCCTTCGTCAAGCCGGCCAACATGGGATCCTCGGTCGGCGTCACCAAGGCGCACTCGGTCGAGGAGCTGCGCGACGCGATCGCCCACGCCCTCACCTACGACGAGATGATCGTCGTCGAGGAGGGCATCGCCGGCCGCGAGATCGAGGTCGCCGTCCTCGGGAACACCGCGCCCGAGGCGTCGGTCGCCGGCGAGATCGTGCCCGGCGAGGAGTTCTACAGCTACGAGGACAAGTACGTCACCGACGGGGCGCAACTGCTGATCCCGGCGCCGATCGGCCCGGAGGCGATGGCCGAGGTCCGCCGGCTCGCGGTGCGCACGTTCCAGGCGTTGCGCTGCGAGGGGCTGGCGCGGGTCGACTTCTTCTACGAGCGGGACGAGGACGGGGGCGGGCGCGGGTTCCTGTGCAACGAGGTCAACACGATGCCGGGCTTCACCCCGATCTCGATGTTCCCCAAGCTCTGGATGCACTCCGGGATGGAGTACGGCGCGCTGATCGACCGCCTGGTCGACCTCGCCCTCGACCGCCACACCCGCCGCCGCCGCAACACCAAACGCTGACCGGCCCACCCCCTCCCCCCTCCGAAATTCCGCGCTCCCGTCGCGCCAGGCGCAACAAATCGCGAACATTTCGGGGTGGGGTGGGGTGGGGCGGGGCGGGGTCGGCGGGAGGTGTCAGGGGGCCAGGGCGGCGCGGAGGTACGACCGGAGTTCGTCGCGCAGGCGTCGGAGGCCGGCCCGGTCGGCGGCCCAGCCGACGGCGCGCAACAGCTCGGGCTCGGTGGCGATCCCGGTGAGCGTCGCGTACCCGAGCGCGGCGATCAGCGCGGGATCGCCCCGGCGCAGTCGCCCGGCGTCCATCTCGCTCGACAGATGGCCGATCCCCCGCTCGACGAGCGGGGCGACGCGGGCGCGGAGGCGGGCGGCCTGATCGGGGCGCAGACGGTTGACCTCGCGCACCAGGCCGAGCAGCGCCGGCCGGCGGACGGCGGGCCGGAACACCGCCCGCACGACCGCGTCGACGCGGTCGAGGGGGTCGTCGGGCGCCGCCCGCACCGCGGCGTCGATCACGACGACGAGCTCGGCGGCGGCCGCTTCGAGCACGCCGTCGACCAACTCGTCCTTCGAGGCGAACCAGTACAGCACCGTCTGCTTGCGCACCCCGACCTCCCGGGCGATCTCGTCGAGCGACACCGCGTCGACGCCGCGCGTCCCGAACAGGTCGAGCGCCACGTCGAGGATGCGCTCCCGCGTCGACCGCTCGGTCATCGCCGACCCCGCGATCCGCCGGACCTCGTCAACAGTTGGCGCGGCATGTCCGCGAACTGGTCACGAGATCGGGGGCGGGGTGGGGCGGTCGCGAACATCTCTCTACCAATTGGTAGACGACTGTGGTAGAACAGTCAACCGTGATTGCCGAATCCTTGGGCGGCAAGCGGATCGCCATCACCGGCTCGACCGGGTTCGTCGGCACCGCGCTCGTCGAGCGACTGCTGCGCAGCGTGCCCGATTGCGAGCTGGTGCTGCTCGTGCGCGACGGCCAGCGGACGCCGGCCGCCAAGCGCACCCGGCGGGAGATCCTCAAGAACGACGCGTTCGACCGGCTACGGGCCGAGCACGGCGACGACTTCGACCGCGCCGTCGCCGGCCGGATCACGACCGTCGCCGGCGACGTGACGGTCGACGGGCTCGGCCTCGACACCGCCGACCTGGAGACGTTCAAGACGTGCGAGGTGGTGATCCACTCCGCCGCCGCGGTCTCGTTCGACTCGCCGCTCGACTCGGCGGTCGAGATCAACCTGCTCGGCCCGAGCCGGATCGCCGATCTGTGCAACGGGGAGGGAATCACCCCCCACCTCGTCGCGGTCTCGACGTGCTACGTCGCGGGCAACCGGCGCGGCAAGGCGCCGGAGGCGCTGGTCAGCGACGGCCCGTTCGACGTCGGCATCGACTGGCGCTCCGAGGTCGCCGCCACCCGCCGGCTGCGCAGCGACCTCGACGCGCAGAGCCGCGACCCCGAGCACCTCGTCCAGTTCCGCAAGGACGCCAGGACCGAGCTGGGCGCGGCCGGAGCGCCCGCGCTCGCCACCAAGACCGAGCAGCTCCGCGTCCGCTGGGTGAGGGACCAGCTCGTCGAGGCCGGCCGGGCGCGGGCGGCGAGCGTCGGGTGGCCGGACGCCTACGCGTTCACCAAGGCGCTCGGCGAGCAGGCGCTGACCGACGTGAAGGGCGCGGTCCCCGTCTCGATCGTGCGCCCGTCGATCATCGAGTCGGCGCTGGCCGAGCCGAAGCCGGGTTGGATCCGCGGGTTCCGGATGGCCGAGCCGGTCATCATCTCCTACGCCCGCGGCTTGCTGCGCGAGTTCCCGGGCGTTCCCGAGGGCACGGTCGACGTCATCCCGGTCGACCTGGTCGTCGCCGCGATCATCGCCGTCGCCGCGCTCGGCCCCGACCGGGCGCCGGCGATCACGCAGGTCGCCTCCGGCGGCGTGAACCCGCTCAAGTACCGCACGATGGTCGACAGCGTCAGCGGCTGGTTCCTCGACCACCCGCTCTACGACCCGAAGGGCCAGCCGATCGTCGTCCCGGAGTGGCGGTTTCCGGGCCGCGGCCGCGTCCAGGCCCAGCTGACACGGGCCAAGACCCTGCTGACCCGCGGCGAGCAGGTGCTCCAGGCCCTGCCCCTGCGCGGCAAGCAGGCCGAGTTCGCGGCGACCCTCGAAACCCGGCGGATGGAGGTCGAGCGGGCGCTCGAGTACGTCGAGCTGTACGGCCTGTACACCGAGTGCGAGGCGATCTACCAGGTCGACAACCTGATGGCGATCTGGGACGGCCTCGACGCCCACGACCAGGCGACGTTCAACTTCGACCCCCGCTCGGTCGAGTGGGTGCACTACGTCACCGAGATCCACCTGCCGTCGATCATCCAGCACGCGCGGGTCAAGACGACGCCCGGCCCGTCCCGCTCGACCGACCGCATGGTGCGCATGCGCAAGCAGGTGCTCGACCCGAAGCGGCACATCGCGGCGTTCGACCTTGAGAACACCCTGATCTCCTCGAACGTGGTCGAGAGCTACTCGTGGCTCGCGACCCGTCGCCTCAACACGCCCGAGCGGGTGCGCTACGTGCTCCGTGCGCTGACGGAGGGCCCGGGGCTCCTGCGCCTCGACCGGCGCGACCGGACCGACTTCCTGCGCCACTTCTACCGCCGGTACGAGGACGCCCCGGTCGAACAGATCGAGCAGGACGCCCGCGAGATGCTGACGCAGCTCATCGTCACCAAGGCGTTCCCCGCCGGGTTGCGCCGCGTCCGCCAGCACCGGGCGCTCGGCCACCGGACGATCCTGATCACCGGCGCGCTCGACTTCGCCGTCGCCGGCCTGGCGCCGCTGTTCGACGAGATCGTCGCCGCCGAGATGAGCGTGCGCCCCGACGGCACCTACAGCGGGGAGATGGTCACCGTCCCCCCGACGGGCGAGGCGCGCGCCCAGATCCTCGCCGAGTACTGCGAGGCGGAGGGGCTGCGCCTTGACGAGAGCGTGGCCTACGCCGACTCGTCGTCCGACCTCCCCCTGTTCGAGGCCGTCGGCTACCCGGTCGCCGTCAACCCCGAGACGCGGCTCGCGACGATCGCCCGCAAGCGCGGCTGGCTGGTCGAGGAGTGGTCCAAGGCCGACGGCGGTCCCCGCCCGCTCCTTCCGATCGGCGAGCTGATGGTCGAGCGCGAGCGCAGGAGGAAGTTCGCGTGAGGGCGTCGAACCGACCGACGCGCCCGGCGCCGGGCGCCGCGTGTCACCCAGGAGGTGCGGCGTGAAGGGCCTGCGGATCAAGCGCAACCTCACCAGGTTCGGCGTGGCGCGCATCGTGTCGGGGGTGACACCCGGCGGCGCGGCGAAGCTCGGGCCGCTCGAGTTCCGCTCCTTCGACGACCCGGACCGCCCCGGGGACGACTGGCATCGAGTCAGCACGCGGCTCGCCGGCATCTGCGGATCGGACCTCTCGCTCGTCGAGGGCCACGCCTCGGCCTACTTCGACGATTGGGTGAGCTTCCCGTTCGTCCCCGGTCATGAGGTGGTCGGCGAGCTCGACGACGGCGTGCGGATCGTGCTCGAACCAGTCCTCGGCCACGAGGCACGCGGGTTCCCGCCACCGTTCGCCGGCGCCGCGCCCGGGGACGGCGACGACTACGCCCACCTCGCGACCGGGGCGCTCGAGCCCGGCATCCAGACCGGGTTCTGCTGCTCGACCGGGGGCGGATGGGCCCCGTGGTTCTGGGCCCACGAGTCGCAGCTCCACCGCGTCGACGACGACCTGTCCGACGAGCGGGCGGTGCTCGTCGAGCCGTTTGCCGGCGGGATCCACGCCGCGCTGCTCGCCGCGCCGCTCGTGCGCGCCGCCGACCGGCCGGTCGTCGCCGTGCTCGGGGCGGGGACGATGGGCCTCGCCGCGGTCGCCGGGCTGCGGCGATACGTGCCGGGCATTCGGATCGTCGTCGGCGCCCGCTACCCGCACCAGCGCAGCCTCGCCTCGGACTTCGGCGCCGACGTCGTCGTCGAGCCCACGGACCTCGATCGCGCCGTCCGCCGCGAGGTCGGCTGCCACCTGATCGGCGACCAGCTCTCGTCGGGCGCCCACGTCACCATCGACGCGGTCGGCTCGCAGGACTCGATCGTCGATTGCCTCCGCGTCACACGGCCCCGCGGCCGGGTCGTCCTGCTCGGGATGCCGGCCGAGGTCACGGTCGACCTGACCGGGCTCTGGCACCGCGAGACCGAACTCAAGGGCGCCTACACGTACGGCACCGAGACGCTCGCCGACGGCACGCGGACGCGCACGTTCGACCTGGCGATCGACACCGTCACGGCCGTCCGCGCCGAGCGTCTGCTGTCCGCCACCTATCCCCTCGCCGATCACGTCGACGCGATCGCCCACGCCTCGGCCGCCGGCCGCCGCGGCGCCGTCAAGATCGCCTTCCGCCCATGATCGCCTCGGTCATCCCCGCTCCGCTTCGGCCACTCGGCCGGCCCGGCTCGCCGCCGGCGCCTCCCCCGCCGGGCGCCGGATCGGTCCGCTGCTCCACGAAAGGCTCCTGCTGACATGCCTCGCCCCGGATTCGTACTCGACGTCGATCGGTCGACGCCGCCGACGCTGTTCTGGCGCGGCGAGGGATTCAGCCTCGAACGCCTCCCGGCCGACCGCAGCCGCATCATCTATCCGCCCGAGCCGCTGCCCGGCCTCGACGACCTCGACGGGCGCATCCGCCACGCGCTGCTCAACCCGCTCGACATGGAGCCGCTGCCGGCGCTGCTGACGCCGAACATGAAGCTGACGATCTGCTTCGACGACGCCAGCCTGTCGCTGCCCAAGATGCAGCGGCCCGACAACCGCCAACGCGTCGTCGAGGCGGTGCTCGACATGGCCGCCGAGGCCGGGGTCGACGACGTCCACATCATCGCCGCCCTCGGGCTGCACCGGCGGATGCACGAGTACGAGCTGCGCCACGTGCTCGGCGACCGCGTCGTCGACGCGTTCATGCCGCGGGGCACGCTCTACCAGCACGACGCGGAGGACTACGACAACCTGACCGTCATCGGCGAGACCGACCACGGCGAGGTCGTCGAGATCAACAAGCGCGCCGCCGACTCCGACCTCGTCGTCTACGCCAACGTCAACCAGGTGGCGATGGACGGCGGTTGGAAGTCGTTGACGACCGGCCTCGCCTCGTACCGCTGCCTCAGCTATCACCACAACCCCGAGGCGCTGCAGAACACCCGGAGCCTGATGGACCGGCACCACTCGGCGCTGCACCACAGCATCTGGCGGATGGGCGAGGTGCTGCGCGACAGCGGGCCACCGATCTTCCAGATCGAGACGACGATCAACACCCAGGCCTTCCCCGACACGTTCGGCTTCCTGTCGAAGCGGGAGTGGGAGTGGAGCGCCAAGGACCGGGCGCTGTACCTCGCGACGACCGCGTCGCTCAAGCGCGCGCCGAGCCGGGTCGCCCGCAAGATCTTCCACTCGATCGAGTCGCCGTACCGCACGACGAGCGTCCAGGCCGGGGCCACCGACACCGTCCACGAGATCACCCTGGAGAACGTCTACCGCCAGCACCTCGTCGAGGTCGAGGGCCAGACCGACATCTTGACCATGGGCATCCCGTTCATCAGCCCGTACAACCCGGAATCGATCATGAACCCGATCCTGGTGATGTGCATGGGCCTCGGGTACCTGTTCAACATGTACCGCGGCAAGCCGCTGGTGAAGGAGGGCGGGGTCGTGATCATGACCCACCCGACCCCGGCCGACTTCCACCCGGTGCACCACCCGAGCTACATCGACTTCTTCGACGAGGTGCTCGCCGACTCCACCGATCCGGTCGTGATGGCCGACAAGTACGAGCAGAAGTACGCCGAGGACGAGTGGTATCGGCACCTCTACCGCACCGGCAACGCCTACCACGGCGTGCAC
>JBFGCT010000077.1:0-17672 GCA_041581055.1 Ilumatobacteraceae bacterium
CAACAGGAGGGAACGATCACCCGGACGATTCGCGTCGGGGTCGGCGCCTACACCGACGACCTGCGCGCCGTGTACCCGGGGCCGGGAGCGCCGGTCACCGTCGGGTCGCGGTCCTTCGAGGTCGTCACGGTCGACCAACCGACGTTCACCCAGACCGCCCTCGTTCCGGTCGACCTCTCGGAGCGGACGTTCCTGATCACGGCCCGCGGCGTCGACGTGGAGACGCTCACCGACTTGGCCGCCTCGATCGACCCCTCCGGCAGCACCCCCCGACTCGGCGCCCCGCCGGCCGGATTCACGGTGATCCATTCCGGCGCACCCGAGTTTCCGACGCTCGACAGCGGCACCGCGCTGAGCTACCGCGACCCAACCGATGGCGCGCGATCGCTGACGATCACGACCTACTCCGGCCCGCCGATCTCCTGTTTCGCCTACGCCTGGGTCCACGACGGCACCGACATCACGCCGATCGGTGGCGACGCCGGCGTGGTCGCCCAACGCTCCGGCGAGCCGCGGCAGGTCGGCAGCTACGAGGCCCTGTGGAACGTCGACCATCGCACCCTGATCGGGATCACGGCCGCCGGCGTCACCCGCGCCGAGCTGGTCGCGCTCGCCGACCAGCTCGTTCTCGACCCGGAGCCGATCGACGCGTACCGCAGGCCGCTGGCCTTCGCCCTCTGACGTTCGGCCGACCACCCACCGAGCGGGCCGGGGATCCGGCCCGACGTTCATCACGTCCGCGATCGGTGTCGTGGCGGCAGGCAGGCGAGTGACGTGCGGGCGCGAGTGGTCCCGCGCCCGTCAATCCATCAGCGGTGAGTCGCCGACGATCACCTCGAGCAGCACCGGTGAGATCGCCTTCGGCGGCACGGGAAGTGGGTCGGGCGGGGGATCGTAGCCGAGCAGGATGCCGGTCTCGAAACGGTCGGTGAACGCGAATCCGTAGGCGTCGGTGCCCCCATCCACCGTGGCGAGGTCGTAGGCCCAGGTGTTCCAGAAGTTGTCGATCGGCTGACCGTCGGCGCCGTTGTGTCCAGCCCAGGCCTTCTGGCCCCAGAGCCCGTGGGTGTACGGGTTGTCGTCGAGCGTGAACCAGTCGGCCGATGACTCGCCGATCGGTTTGGTGGGATTGTCCGGCGGATACATCGCGGGTGCGCCGACCAGCCCCGTGTTCAACGCGGCCAACAGATCGGCCACGATCCATCCGAACAGGTCGTTCTGCAGCGACGTTGAATCACCGTTGAAGCTCGAGTTGTCGCCTTGAATGCCGGCGACGGTGTATCCGGTGTTCGCCCCGTAGATCCCCGCCGGCTGGCACAGGGTCGTCCACGTGGTGTTCGGTTGCCAGCCGGAGATGAACTGGCCCGCCTCGGTGACGTCGAGGGTGAACGCCTCGCCGCCCGTCGGTGCGACCGACAGCGAGGCCGCAGCTTCGGTGTACGACGCCGAGTGGAGTGTGAAGACGTTCCGCAGCGGAGGGGAGTCGTTGAGCGTCACGGTGAACGTTTGGTTGTTGCCCAACCCGGTCGCATTGGCCGGGATCACCCACGTGGACCCCTTGTCGATGAGCGGGCCGTCGCCCAAGTCATTGACCTGGATGACGCTGAGTTGGTGGTCGCCGTTCGTCTTGATCGTGATCGTCGTGCGGTTGTCACCGGAGTCGGCGCGGTAGTTGTACGTCGCGTTCGCGGTACACGTCAGGCCGTCCAGACCGTCGATCGTCAGCATCCCCGCCCCGTCCTGATAGAGGTTGTCGAGCGATGACGCGCCGGCGAGCGGATCGGAGTTGACGCTGTAGATCAGCTGCATGTCGGTGGTGCCGTCCTGCCCCGCGAGTTTCCGACCGTCGGCGCCGTAGACGGTCGCGGTGACCGGTGAGTAGGTTCCGCTGGCCGCCGTCGACGCCGTGCCCGTCGGTATCTTCAGCCACCCTTGCTTGACTGCGTCGGTCGCGTCGCTGATGTCCGTGTTGAACCGCAACGCGTGGCTCGCCTCACCCTTCGCCCACGGCAGGGTGATCGTGAACGGCGCCGCCGCGCTCCCGAAGAGATCGGTTGAGCCGGTGAGCACGATCGAGCTGGTCGGGTCGATCTGGGTGACCGCCGCGCTGGGATAGGTGTTGGTCTCCGTCGTGATGTTGCTGAAATCGACATCGAAGGAGAATGTCTGCTCCTTCAGGTTCGGCGCCGTGGGCTTGTCGCCGATGCCACCGAACGAGCCGGCGAGCGTGAACGAACTCGCTGTGCTCCCCTGGGCGGTCTGGAGGTAGACGAGATAGTCGTCGAAGTAGTGGTACGGATACGGGTTCGTCGCCGGGTCGGTGTAGTAGCTCTGGGCCGCGGCGGCCATGGTCGGCCCGGCGAGGCGCCGGGCGGTGGTCGAGCCGTTCGTGGCGGGGAACTGCGCGCTCGGGTAACCGTTCGTGGGCGGCGTCGCGTTGTCACCGATCAACAGCGCGTCGACGATGTTGCCGCCGTCGCCGCCCCGCTCTTCGTTCATCGGCAACGTGGTGTCGGTGAGCGTGGTCGTCTCGGGCGTTCCGAAGTCGAAGCACCACGTCTTGAGCGTGATGGGAACGCTGAACCAGTCGATGTACGAGATGTCCGCCAGGTTGCCCGGCACGTCCGGATGGCCGATCTGCGCGCCGATGAACGGTTCGAAGATGCCGTAGTTCAGGAGATAGGAGGCGTCGGTGTTTCCAGCCGGCGTGGGCTCGCCGGTCGGCCCGAGCTGCAGATCCCCATTGCTGAGGTAGACGCGGCCACCCGTGTAGTGGCTGAGATAGAGATTGGCATACGCGGTTTCCCCGGGTGATGCCGCCTGTTGTCGAGCCCAGTTCTCGAATGCCGTCGTCAGCGCCGCCGAGGTGCGGGCGTTTGTCGGAAGGAGGTCGGTGATCGCCGACGTCGCGGAACTGAGGGGGTTGCTCGTGCCGAGCGTGATCTCGTTCGGCGCGGCGGCGGAGTAGCCGACGTACTGGTCGCCGCCGAGTTCGACCCCGGCGCCGCCCGGAAGGGTGACAGAGAACGCGTCGAGGAAGGCCGAGTAGCTGCCGAACTTCGTCCCGTTGTACGTGAAGACGATCGGGATGTAGCCGTTCGGGTTGGGGCTGGTGTCCATGTCGTTGCGCTCTCCAGGTCGTGGTGGAATCGGCGGGCGCCGCGGCGCCCGATGCCGACAACAATGACATGTCCGCCGAAACTGCGCACCGACTTCGGGGACAGCAGCCGATCGGTGGCGCCAACGCGCTGGGCGCTCTTTCGGACGCCCGACGCGCCCCCGCGATCTACCATGTCGCCGATATCGAGGATCTGGAGGGAGAGTGGAATGGAGACCGCGTCCACCACGCAGCGTGTCCGGCGCCCGGGTTCGTGCGAGTTGTCCTGATCGTGGGCCCGCCGGCCGTCGGGAAGATGGCCGTCGGCCTGGCCCTCGCTGAGCGGACCGGCTGGTCGTTGCTCCACAACCACCTCGTCCCGGACATGGTGTCCTCGGTCGTCGGCCCGGAGTCCGACATCCACCGCCGTCTCGTGGTCGACATCACCCGTCTCCTGCTCGACGGCGCCCGTGCGGGCAACGTCGACACGCTGATCGTGACCCAGGCCTACTCGCCTGACGATCCCTGGGACACGGCCTACATCGACCTCGTGATGAGCTTCGCCGACCGCGTCCAGGTCGTCGAGCTCGACGCCCCGCTCGAGGTCCGGCTCGAGCGCAATCGGACCGAGCTCCGGCTGTCCCACAAGCCCTCCAAGCGGGACCTCGAGCGATCGGAGGGCCGCGTCCGCGCGGCCATGGCGCGCCGCTTCGGGACGCCGGCCGGCGTGCCCCCCCACGTGCGCCTCGACAACAGCGAGCTCTCCGCGGCCGACGCCGCGCGGCTCATCGAGGCACAGCTGTGAGGCGGATCCACACCCGGGCGCGAACGATCGAGCTCGGCGCTGTCGATCCCGAGCAATTGCTTGCCAACCTCGACGCGCCGGCCGAGCAGCTGCTCTTCGAGATCGACGTCTGGGGACGGCGGGTCGCGGTCATCAGCGATCGTGCGCTCCAGTTGCTCGAAGTACCCCGCGACGGAGACGAGGGGATGCAACCGATCCGCGAGTGCCTGTCCGCCTTCGATCGCCCGTTGAGCGGTCTCGGCGCCCTCGCCCAGGGCGCGGCGGTGGCGGTCGGCTACGACGCGGCCCGCCAGTTCGAGCGGCGGCTCGACCAACGAGTCCGATCCGCGCTCCCCGACATCTGGATGATGCTGCCCGCCCGCGGTCTGGCCTACGACATCGCGAGCGGGTCGGGCGTCATCGTGGTCAACTCATTCGGGGGGCCGCCCGGCGCCGACGAGCTCGACGACTTCGAGCGGGCGCTGCGGACCACGAGGCCGATGCCCGCGACCCTCGGGCGATCACCACGGGCGAGCGTGAGCCCGACCGAGGAGGAGTACGTCGAGTTGGTGGAGCGGGCGCTGGAGTACATCCGGGCCGGGGACATCTTCCAGGTCGTGCTGTCGATCGAGGCGATGTGCGAGGTGAACGAGCTGCCGATCACGTTGTATCGCCGCCTGACCACGGCGAACCGCCAGACCGCGCACTTCCTCGTCGACGCCACCGAGTTCGCGCTGCTCGGGGCCTCGCCGGAGATCATGGTTCGCAAACAGGGAAACCGGTGTGTCGTTCGTCCACTGGCCGGCACGCTCGCCCACGCCGGGTTCCGCGATCCGGCGCTCGAAGCCGACCTGCTCGCCAACGACAAGGAGTGCGCGGAACACCGGATGCTGGTCGACCTCGCGCGGAACGACCTCGGCCGCGTGTGCGAGTTCGGCTCGGTCCGCCCGACCAAGCTGATGGAGGTCGAGTACTTCTATCGGGTCATGCACATCTCGTCGGAGATCTGCGGTGAGTTGCGCGCGGAGTGCGATGCGCTCGACCTGCTCCGGGCGACGTTCCCGGCCGGCACGATGACGGGCGCACCGAAGATCCGGGCGATGGAGATCATCGACGAGCTGGAGCGGCGGCCGCGGTCGTTCTACTCCGGCGGGGTCGGGTTCCTCACCGCCGACGGCGACCTGTTCACCTGGATCGTGATCCGCAGCATGACCCAGGTCGACGGGCAGGTCAGTCTGCGAGCCGGCTCGGGCATCGTGCACGACAGCGATCCACGGCGCGAGTACCAGGAGTGCCTCGCGAAGCTGGAGAACGCGCTGGGCGCGTTGAACTCGATGTTGACGATCGAGGCGAGCGCGTGATCCTGTTCATCGACAACTACGACTCGTTCGTCTACAACCTGGTCCAGTTCGTCGGCGTCCTCGAGCCGGATGTCGTGGTCGTCCGCAACGACGAGATCGACGTCGAGGGGCTGCTCGCGCTCGGGCCCGACGCGTTGGTGGTCTCACCGGGACCCTGCACACCGGACGAGGCCGGCGTCTCGAACGCCGCGATCGCCGCGTGCGCGCCCACGATTCCCGTCCTCGGCGTCTGTCTCGGCATGCAGTGCATCGCCCAGGTCTTCGGGGCGCGGGTCACGCGCGCCCGCGTGCCGATGCACGGCAAGCTCTCCGCGATCGGGCACTGCGACGAGCACCTCTTCCGCGGGATGCCGGACCCGCTGTCCGTGATGCGCTACCACTCCCTCGTCGTCGACCGGGACACGCTCCCGGGCTCGCTCCAGATCACGGCCGAGACCGACGACGGCGTGATCATGGCGGTCCGCCACCGGACGCTCGACGTCGAAGGACTGCAATTCCATCCGGAGTCGGTCTTCACCGAGGAGGGTGGCGCCTTCGCCCGTCGCTTCGTCGAGCGGGTCAGACGGGCACGGGCCAGCGGCACTGGTTCCGGTGCAGCGGCACGCTGATCCTGTCGTGTTCGAGGAAGTCGGCCACCGCCCTGGCCTGGAGCGCCCGCGGCGGGCAGCCCTCGAGGTAGATGCCGCGCCGGCGGTGGACGTACGAGCAGTTGCCGACGATCACCGCTCGGCGCGCCGGATACTCCTCGAGCTTCGGCCCGATGTCGGGGCCGGCGGCGACCAGCAGCCGATCGCCCGACGCAAGGTGCGGCTCGAACATCTCCTGCGCTGATCGCGCGAAGCGCTGACACTCGTCACAGGCCTGGTCGACGGCGAGCTCGATCGCCCGACTCGGGCGCGGGACGTCGGTCACCGCCTGGAAGCGGAGGCCGGCGAGGTCCCCGAGCACCCGGACCGCGCCGAGCGATGCGGGTCCCAACCCCGCCGCGCTGGCGAGCCCGAGGTACTCGATCTGATCGGCGTCGAAGCCGGCCAAGTCGGCCGCGACGCGGTCGGCCGCGACCACGTTGTCCGCGGTCAGCACCAGCCCGCGCCGGTACGCCGCACCCGAGATCGGGTAGTTGCCCTCGATCGTGTTGATCAGGTCGGCGACGATCAAGTCTGGAGGCCGGATCCGATTGAGGTCGACGATCGCCTCGGACAGCCCGACGTGGTGCACCTGACGGGTCGTGTAGCCGGGAAGGATCCCGACCAGGTTCTTCATCGCGTTGGACATCAGGACGCCGGCGTGCGTGCGGAACTGGGGCGCGGACACGAAGAGGTCGCAGTCCGGCACGATCACGGGGACGGCGATGTCCTGGCGAAGCGCGGTCGCCCCCTCGATCGCGATCACTCTCGTCGGGACGTGCTCGAGCGAGCGGACGGTCGCGACGTCGGGCAACGTCGGATGACGCGCGCACACCTCCTCCAGGACATCGAGTCGCTCGACGATGACCGGGCGCGCGCCGAGCTCCTTGATGTACCCCGCGAGCTGCGAGAGCAGCTCGAGGTCGGTGTGGTATCCGGGCGTCGTCACGAACATGTTCGCCTTGATCGCGACCTCGTCACCCGGCCGCAAGCCGGCGAAGACGTGACCGAAGTCGCGCTCGAGCCGCTCGGCGAGCGAGAACCCGGGTTCGAACCGATCGACGGCGGCGACGCTCACAGCCCCTCCACCGCGACCACCCGGGCGGCCGCCGCCTCCACCCCTTCGATGAGGAGCGGGAGCGCGACGAGGAACGTCTCGCGGCCGTTCAACTCGCCCATGTTCCGGAGGTACTCGAGGATCGGGATTCCGGCCGAGAGCAGCGCCCGGTGCACCGGCGACTCGACGTCGCCCGGGCGCTCGGTGAGGCAGTCCAGCCCGACCAGCACGACGCCGCGGTCGATCGCCCACGACGCGGCGCCAGGCGTCAGGTAGGGCGGCTTGTCCCAGAAGTCGGGGGCGCCCCACCGTCGGTTGACGTAGTCGGTCCGGACCAGGAGCCGCTTCCCTCGGCAGTCGAGGTCACCGATCGCCCGTTCGAGATCGTCCCCGTCGACCGGTTCGAGGTCCTGCTTCGACGAGAGGTCGGCGACGACGGCGGGGCCGATCAGCGTGTCCAGCGGGACCTCGGCGATCGGGGTGCCGTCGGGATAGAAGTGCAGCGACGACTCGACGTGCGTCGCGTTGTGCGGGAAGATCTCGTGCCGGGTGAACGTGCGCGTCGTCCCGTTCGGATCGTGATCGGGCTCCATCACGTAGTGGATGCGAAACCGCGGATACCAGTCGGCGTCGTAGGGGCGGAGCTCGCGGTGGAAGCTCGTCGTCAGGTCGACGTATCTCATGAGTGGCTCCGATCGATCAGTTGCGCCTGGAGGAGACAGAGGCACGCGAGCGTCAAGAAGACGGGGTCGGTCCGCGGATCGGGCGCCTGGTCGAGCATCGATCGGGCGCGGTCGCGGTCGATGAACGCCGGGCACGCGGTGTCGACGAGGTCGCCGAACCAGTCGCGGAGGCGCGGATCCTCCGGTGTGTAGAGGAACGGGGTGAGGAACGGGTGTTTGTCCCGCCTCCGGACCTCGTCGATGACGCGGCCGCGACACACCGCCCGCAGGAGTTGCTTCTCCTGCCCTTCGCCCATCAGGGCCGTCAGCGGCGCGCGGAACAGGAACTCGGCGAGCTCGTGGTCGAGGAAGGGCACGCGCCCTTCGATCGAGTTCGCCATCTCCGTGCCGTCGCCCAGCACCTTCAGGATGTAGTTCGCGAGACACAGCCTGGTCCACAGGTACGCCGAGTCGTACACCCGCGGCAGCGGGCGGGCGGGGTCGTCGGGCAACAGGTCGGCGAGCAGCGCGTACCGGTCGACGTCCTGGTGCGCGCTGGCGAAGTCGGACGCGACGAGCGGCGCCATGCGCGCCGCGTAGGTGGACTTGGCCCGTACCCAGGAGGGCACGTGCCCGAGGCGGCGCTCGAGGCCGCCGACGTCGAGCGCGTCGCCGTCCGGGAGCATCACGCCCATCGACACCGTGTGCGCGCGGCGAACCTCCTCGATGATCTCGGTCCGGCCGATCTCGCTGAGGTGGTCGGTCCGCAGGTGCGGGTAGCCGAGCAAGAGCTCGTCGGAGCCCTCGCCGGTGATCAGGACGCGGTACCCGTCCTCGTGGGCCTGCTTGCTGAGGAGGTACTTGGCCGGCAGGTGCGCGTTGATCGCGCTGCCCTCGCTGAACCACACCGCGTCCGGGAGCGCGTCGAGCAGCTGGTGCCGCGACACGTTGACGCGGCGGAGCGTGCCGCCGAGGTGGTCGGCCGTGGCTTGCGCGAGGTGCCCCTCGTCGTACGACTCGCGGTCGATCGTCTCGTCGAAGGTCACGGTGTAGTAATCGGTGGCGGTGCCGAGTTCGCGGGCGAACCCGGCCACGGCGCTCGAGTCGACGCCGCCGCTCAAGGTGAACGCCACCGGCACGTCGGCGCGCAGCCGCAACCGCACCGACTCGCGGAAGCGATGCTCGAACTCCTCCTCCAGCTCGGGCAGCGGGCGGGGGTCCGAGCCCAGCGGCTGTTGGTAGAGGTCCCAGTACTTCTTGATCCTCGTCTGGCCGTCACTCCACGTCAGGAGGTGCCCGGGCTCGAGCATCCGGACGCCGTCGAACCAGGTGCGATCGGGTGGCACGTATTGCGTGGCGAGCGCGGTGTGCACGCTGTGGTCGTCCCAACGCGGCTGCACCTCGCCCATCGCGAACAGCGCCTTGGCCTCCGAGGCCAGCGCCAACCGCTGTCCGTCGTCGGCGTAGACCAGCGGCTTGACCCCGAACCGGTCACGAACGGCGAACAGCAACCGGTTGCGCGCGTCCCAGAGGACCGCGGCGAACTCGCCCCGGAGCGAGTGCACGCAACGGATCCCCTCGTCCTCGTACAGGTGCACCAGCAGCTCCGAGTCGCTCCGGGTGGAGAACCGATGGCCGCGTGCCTCGAGGTCGCGTCTGATTCGGACGTCGTCGTAGAACTCGCCGTTGACGACGGCGTGCACGTCGCCACGCTCGTTGCTGAGCGGTTGGCGGCCGCCGTCCGGATCGACGATCGCCAGCCGCGTGTGGCCGAGGGCGATCCGGCCGTCGCAGCCGAACCAGGCGCCCCGACCGTCAGGTCCCCGATGATGCATCGCGTCCAGGCTGCGTTCGAACGCGACCGGGCCGATCGGCCGTTGCCGCGACGCGTACCCGGCGACGCCGCACATCAGCGCAGGAACTGTTCCCGCTCGCGATCACCGGGCCGGAACTGTTCGAGCGCGAACGCCCGCTCGAAGTAGTCGCGCAGGTCTCGGGCGAATCCGGACCCGCCGAGAAGCTGGACCAGCTCCGCCGGGAGATCCGGCTCCTCGGCGAGCAGCGCTCGCTGCGCTCGCCAGACATGTCCGTAGACGTCGGAGTACATCTGCTCGAAGCGGTCGAGGCCGGCGCTGGTCCCGACGAGGAACCACGCGATGGACTGCGCGAGCACGCGACAGCTCTTCTGCACCGCGAACTGCAGCTCGCTTCGGCCCTGAATCGTGCGCATCTCACGGAGTGAGTCCAGGTCGACGACGCCGCCATCGAGCACGAGGTTCTGCGGCATCAGGCAGTTGCCACGGCCGAGGCTCGCCGGATCGGCGGGCAGCCAGCCGAGCGCGAGCATCCGGGTCGCCGTGCGCAGCCACCCATCGATGGCGGCCTCGACGTCGACCGTTTCGTCGAGGAGGCGGGCGCGCTCGTCGAATCCGATCCCGCCGGCCGCGGTCGAGGCGTCGGGGATCTGCAGGTGCATCACGCGGATCGGGACGCATGGGTAGTAGTAGACGAACGCCCCGATGCCGGCCTCGAGCTGGTTGCGGACGAGCTCTTTGGTCTTGCGGGACAGTCGCGGCGCCAGGCGCTCGAACACGCGGTCGCGAACCTCGTCGGGGAACCGGCACGCCATCAGCGGGAACGGCACCGCCGCGAGCTCCGCGTACCGGCGGAGGTGGTCGCGCTGGTAGGCCGAGCAGATCTCGGCCTCGTCGATCGCGTCGAAGAGCGGGTGCACGTTGGGTGGCTTCCCCTCGGCGACCGGGAAGCGCTCGAGTTGGTCCATCATGCACACGTCTTCGAGGATGTGCCGCTCGGGGCCGCCGAGCGACCATGTGAAGATGCTCCACGTGAGCTGAAGGCGGTCGATGAGCGTGTCGAAGTTGTCCGCCCACACCTCGGTCCCCTTCAGCGCGATCGAGCCGGAACCCGCTGGTTCGAGCTTCTCGAGGTCGATGTAATAGGCCCGCACGTGCCGTTCGGGGCGGTTGACCGACCCGTCGGCGCCGTAGGCCCACTGCCGCTGGACGGGAACGACGTCGCGCAGCTCCTCGCTGAGCGACGCGACGTGGGGCAGGCGCGTGCGCAACTCGCTGAAGAGCTCGTCGTCGTCGGCGATGTGCCAGCAGACGTCGGTGTCGACGAGGCGCATGCCGGGGAGAGATCCGACCTGCTCTCGCAGGACCCCCATCAGCGACGCTCCAGGACGGAGCGCAACGCGGGGACCGCGTCGCGCAGCCAGCGGAACGAGGGGATGACGAAGTACTGGGGTTGGAGCTCGGCGCGCTGGTGCGGCGTGGCCACCATCTCCCCCACGTCGGCCGGGACCTGCCGGGCGCCGCCGCCGAGCGCGTGGTCGAGTTCGCCGCTCGAGGAGAGGATGCCCGCGCCGTACGCCTTGACCTCGCCGGCACATTCGATCAAGCCGAACTCGGAGACCCACTTGTTGAAGTTGGCGATCAGGCCGACGATCTCCTCGTCGTCGACGTGCTCGAGGGCCAGCGTGCTCAAGCTGATGAGATACTCCGAGTACCCGGGGATCATCAGCAGCGGGCCGTGACCGAAGACATCGTGGAAGATGTCGGGCCGCTTGCAGTGGTCCAATTCGTCCATTGATCGCAAGAACGTCGTCGCCGGTTGCCGGCGAGTCGCGGTGAGCGCCAGATAATCGGCAGGCTCGACGTAGTCTTCGACCGGATAGAGCGTCCAACCGGTGAGCTCCTCGAGCCGCTCACTCGTGCGATCGAACCGCGGAATCTCCTCGGCGGTGAATCCCAGTGCCGCGATGTCGTCGAAGTATCGGTCGTAGACGCGCCCCCGAAGAAAGCCGAGTTGGCGGTTGTAAAGGATCGACCAGACCTCGAAGTCCTCCGCTTGGTACACGTCGTACGCCTGTCGCATGAGCGTCACCCCCCGGGCTCGGCAGAACCGTCAGAGTAGCCGAGGACGCGCAGCCACTCCCCGCAAACCCCCTCGAAGACGGATCGCTCCTCGGGAGTGAGGTCGGCGCGCCACCGGCCGATCGCGGCCCGGTTGAGCGGCCGGCCGACCGCGTCGGCGCTCGGGTGCTCGTGGGGTCGCCGGAGCAGGTCGTGGGGGGTGGCGGTGTGATCGAGCACGGCGCGATCCCACGGCAGGCCGACGTGTTCGAGGATGCGCCGCAGCTGTGCTTCGGGATCGCGCACCAGGTCTTCGTATCGCAGCTCGCAGACGTCCCCGCTGTCGACGAGCGACCGGGTCGCGGCGATGAGACTCGACCAGCCCTCAGCCGCGTGGGTGATGCTCGTGTAGAACAGGTGGCGATCCGACCGAAGGTGGGACGCGGCAACGTCACGCCCGTCGCGCACGATGTGGACGAAGCGAGCCCGCGGCCAGTTCGCCAGCCACCGATCGAAGTGCAAGAGGTCCCGTTGGATCTTCAAGGCCCATCGGGCGACGCCCGCCGCGGCACGGCGGTGTTCGCCGATGGCGTCGAGCAGGGCAGCCCGCTCCTCGAACGTGACGATCTCGCTGTCCGTCTCGGTCATCGTCCGCGCGACCAGCCGCTCCAGGTCGTCCACCGGCACGCCGAAGCGATCACATTGCTTGATCAGCTGGACGGCGGGCCGAAACGGCGGCGCCGCCCCGACCCCCGGTCGCCAGACCCGCGGGTCTCGCGCCCGCATCAGCGGCACGACGTCGAGCACCTCCGGACCGACTCGCACCGGTTCCTGCACGTCGAGCTCCGGGCCCGCCACGACGTCGGGGTGCGAGTCGAGCAGGATCGCCAGAAGGGTGGTGCCCGACCGGTTGTCACCGCCGATGAAGATTGGCTCGCTGGCGAAGGGTGACACTGCACGGGCAACCTACCGCGCCGGCCGAAACGTGTCGCCGGCCGCGCCCGGCGTGGAGCGCGGGCGCTCGGTGTCTGAGCGGGCGATCGGCGCGCGGCCACGGCGATTTCGGATTGCACGGTCCGCTCACACTGTCGATGATGGGGGCATGACGTCTTCCTCGGATCTGCCCGCCCCGCCCCCGTGGCGGGGCATCAGCCACCTCGCGCTGGTGACCCCCGACATGGACCGCACCGTGCGCTTCTACACAGGCGTGCTCGGCATGCCGCTGGTCATGACGCTCATGGCCGGGCCGATGCGGCACTACTTCTTCGAGATGTCGCCGCACAACACGGTGGCGTTCTTCGAGATCCCCGACGCGGAGACGTTCAGCAAGGGCGCCGGCTCACCGGCGCCGCACCCGGTGCAGCTCGATCACATCTCCTTCGACGTCCCCGACGAGCAGGACCTCAAGACGCTGCGGGCCCGCTTGGAGGCGGCGGGGAGCGAGGTGACCGAGGTGGTCGACCACGGCGTGATGAGGTCGGTGTACTTCACGGACCCGAACGGCATCGCGCTCGAGGCGTCGTGGTGGGTGGAGGACGGCACCGGCCGCGAGTTCGATCCGACCGACGAGACGATCTTCCTCGACCCCGACCCGGTGCCGGCGATCGCCGAGCTCGCCGCCGGCGGGCTCACGACGCTCCCCACCACGACGCTCGTGTAGTGCGTGACCGCCGGCCGAGACACCGGCGTGCGGTCGTGGCGGCACGGGTGAACCGATCGGGGCGGTCCGGGCGTAGTACAGGGTGACGTGCCCGCCACCCCGGAGGATTCCATGAGCGCAAGACGAGTTGCCCCCGCGATCTTCGCGATCGCACTGCTCGCCGCGTCGTGCGGCAGCGACGACGCCGACAGCTCGACGACCGACGCCCCGGTCGCCACCGACGTGGCGCCGCCGACCGACGCGCCGGCGCCGGCCGAGCCCGTCACCGGCCCGGCCACCATCGCCGCCGACGACCAGACCGGTGACGGCGCCACCGTGGCGGTCGCGTCCGTCAACCTCCCGACCGCCGGGTTCGTCGTCATCCACGCCGACGGCGGGGGCTCCCCCGGGGCGATCCTCGGCTGGTCCGATCTTCTCCCGGCGGGCGACAGCACCGACGTCGTCGTCACGCTCGAGTCGCCGATCGACGCGTCCGCCACCGTGTTCCCGATGGCCCACGTCGACGCCAACGGCAACGGCGAGTACGAGTTCATGCCGCCCGAGGTCACCATCGACGTCCCGGCCACCACCGCCGACGGCGGCGTCGCCGTCCTGCCGGTCGACTACGAGGTCGCTGGGTCGGGCGAGGGAGCGGCCGGCGAGGAGGCGGGGCTGGCGCTGGCGACCAGCGGGTTCGGCGACGTTCTCGTCGACGCCGCGGGGAACATCGTCTACCTGTTCACGCCCGACGGCCAGGGCGACAGCACGTGCTACGACCAGTGCGCCGACAATTGGCCGTTCGTCGCCGAGGCGTCCGGCGTCGGCGCCGGGCTCGACGCGTCGCTGCTCGGCACGACCACCCGCACCAACGGCGACGTCCAGGCCACCTACAACGGCTGGCCGCTCTACTACTTCGGAGGCGACGCGGCGCCCGGCGACACGAACGGCCAGGGCGTCGGCGACGTGTGGTGGGTGGTCGACGCGGCCGGCGGCGCCGTCGGGCTGTGACCGGGGTGGCGGGCGCGACGCGAACTCGAGCTGGGTCGCGTTGAACAGCGACGCCCGCGACCTGAACAGCTCCGAGGCGCTCGCCCGCGCGCTCTATGCGACGCACGGGCCGGCCCTGGCGCAGTGGGCCCGCAGCCGGTTCACCGACCCCGAGACCGCCGAGGAGGTCGTCCAGGAGGTGGTGCTCTCGGCCTGGCGCAAGTACGACCAGTTCGACCGCCAGCGCGGGACCGAGCGAGCCTGGATGTTCGGCATCGCGCGCAACGTCGCCGCCACCCGGCACCGGCGGGGACGACGGCATCTGCGGTCGATCCCGACCGCCGACACGCCCGACGACGTTCGCGACGACGCCGACATCTCCCGCCTCGTCGACCGCTCGCTGATCGCCGACGGGGTCCGCTCGCTGTCGGCCGACCACCGGGCGGTGCTGGTCGCCGCATACTGGGAACGGTTGTCGACCAGGGAGATCGCCGAGCGGTTGGGGATCCCGGACGGGACCGTCAAGTCCCGCCTGCACTACGCGTTGCGGATCCTGCGGGCCGCGATGGAGGAGCGAGAGGTGCTGTGACGTGAGCCAGAGGCACGAGGAACTTCACGAGTGGGCGGGCGCCTACGCGCTCGGCGCGCTCGAACCCGACGATCGCCGGGCGTTCGAACGACACCTCGGCGAGTGCCCGCGCTGCGCCCACGAGGTCAACGAGTTCGCTCCCATCCCCGGGCTGCTCTCCAAGATCGAGCGGGGCGAGCTGGACGACACGACCGACGACGGCGCCGCGGCGATCGCGGCGATCGCGGCGCGGGTGCGGCGGGAGGAGACCGAGCTGCGCGTCAGCCGGCGGCGTTGGCGAATCGCCGCCATCACCGGCGCGGCGGCGACGATCGTGGTCGTTGGGGCGTTCGCCGTCGCGGTGCGATCGGACGACTCGCCGAGCCCGCCCCCCGTCGCCGCCGTGATCACGTCGACCGCGGCGGAGTCCTCCGCCGTCTTCACCAGCGCCCGCGGGTGGGGGACGGAGATCTCCGTCGAGCTCGACGGCCTTCCACCGCGCGAGCTGTACCAGCTCTGGGCCGTCGACCGGGGCGGCACCTGGAGCGCCGCCGCAACCTGGGGGCCGACCCCTTCCCGCGGGGCCAACGTCGTGGGCGCGACATCGCTCGCCGCCGACACGCTCGTCCGGGTCGTCGTCACGTCGCAGGACCGCGACGACGTCCTCGTCGACGCCTCGGTCTGAGGCGGAGGTGCGGCGACGTCCGCTCGTCGAGCCGACGACGTCCTCGTCGACGCCGCCGTCTGAGGTGGAGGTGCGGCGACGTCGTCCGCTCGTCGAGCCGCCGGCATCGGTGTCGACGCCGCCACCCCGTTGCGGTTAGACCGGGGCGATGCCGTCGATCTACTTCGAGGATCTCACGCCGGGCACGGTGTTCGAGCTCGGATCGGTCACCGTCACCCGAGACGCGATCGTCGAGTTCGCCAGGCAGTTCGACCCGCAGCCGTTCCACACCGACGAGGCGGCGGCGGCGGACTCGCCGTTCGGTGGGCTGATCGCCAGCGGCTGGCACACCGGCTCGCTGTGGATGCGGCTCTACGCCGACGCCGTGCTCCGCGAGGCGGACAGCCGCGGCTCGCCGGGCATCGAGGAGCTGCGATGGCGGGCGCCGGTTCGCCCCGGCGACACGCTGACCGGCACGACGACGATCCTCGACGCCCGACCGTCCGGAAGCGACCCGGATCGGGGCACCGTGTTCACCGAGTCGGTGATGACGAATCAGTCCGGCGTGGTGGTGATGACGATGAGGGCCCGCGGCCTGTTCGGCCGGCGACCGGCCTGACCGGACCAGCGGAGCACCGACCGCGGCGTGCCGCCGGCCACCATCGGCCAGACTGGTTTCCTCGGATTCGCCAGGGAGGTCGATCTGGGGATGGGTGAACCGGTCTTCATCGGACGAGACGACGAGGATCCCGATCGCGGCGGCGACGCGGCCGCGGCCCGCCCGAGGATGGCGACCGCGTTGGCCGGGGTGGCCGCGCTCGTCGCGATCGTCGCCGTCGTGACGACGCTCGTCGGCGACGACGGGGATCGGCGCGGGCCCGACCGCCGGGCGACGCCGACGACGAGAGCGCCGGGCCCGACGATTCCGGAGGTTCCCGCCTCGAAACGCCTGCCGAACGCGCTGCTCGCCGCCGAGTGCTACAGGTCGGCGCCGAGCGCCGACCACCTGCGGGCGGTCTTCGAGGCGATCGGAGGGTTCGAGGGGCTCGAGGTCGGAGTCGCCGAGGGCGCGTTCGACGTCGTCACGTTCGACGCGCTCGATCACGATCGTCTGCTGGCGGCGCACCGCGGCGGGTACGGGGCGGCCGAGAACCAGGACGTCAACCAGCAGTGGCACGTGTCGGAGGGCGATGTGACGCAGTCGGTGTGGGATCCGCTGACACCGCACGACTTCGTCCATTACAACTCGGACGGGACGATCAGCATGTGGGTCCACGGCCGTGTCGACGCCGGGTACGCGCCGCGTGACGCGGTCGTGATCGACTCGAAGGGCGACGTGATCGCCACATCGTCCTCGCCGGTGTACGCCGACCGGTTCGCGGTCGACGGCGGCACGGTCTTCGCGCTCACCGGCAGTCCGGATTGGTACGCGCCCCGCGACTCCGGCTACCGCGCGCTCATCGCCGATGACGGCGCGCGACAGGTCGGGCTCGGGTCCGGCGCCGGCTTCGGCTGGATCGATGTTCCGGCGCCCGGGCTCCTCGTCGCGTACCCGGCGGAGCCGACCGGGCGCACCGCGGTGTGGGACACGCGGACGTTGGCGCCGCTCGAGGAGCACCCGCTGGCCGGGCGGCCGTACCAGCGCGTCGCCGTCGCGGGTGACCGCACGACGGCGCTGGCGGTCACGAACGACGGGGCCCTCGAGCCGCTGGACCTCGCCACCGGTCGCCGCGGCCACCGGTTCGGCCATGTCGACGTCCGCGAGGTCGACCGGCCGATCGCCGTGAGCGATGACGGCGCTGTCGCCCTCAGCGTCGAGAAGTCCGGCCTCGTCTCCATCTGGTTCGTCGGCGACGATCGGCCGATCGCGACGTACGACGGCAGTTCCGGGCTGCCCCGCTGGCGCCCCACCTCGCGCTCGGCGGCCCGGCTCACGTCGTCGCTCGCCCCCGACGCCAGCCGGCTCGCCCTGCGCATCGACGCCAGCCCCCGGGTCAGCGTCTCGTGGCGCCTGATCGACACCGACGTCGAGTCGTGGCTCGCCCGGGCGCGCGAGATCGGGGCCAGCGGCGTGAGCCGCCCCCAGTCGACGTGCTGACCCGCGCTCGGTCGCCTACCCGTCGCACCGGCCGGCCCCGCCTCCACGTCCTCAGGGTTTGTGTGACCGAACACGTCGACATCCGCGATGTTCGGTCACACAAACCGGCCCCGCCGACGCGACGTCCTCGGGGTTTGTGTGACCGAATACGTCGACATCGGCGATATTCGGTCACACAAACGGGGCGCGCCGCCACGTCCTCGGGGTTTGTGTGACCGAACACGTCGACATCGGCGATATTCGGTCACACAAAC
>JBFGCT010000078.1:0-17612 GCA_041581055.1 Ilumatobacteraceae bacterium
CACCGCCACCCGCCCTACCGCCACCTGACGTCACGGCCACCTGACGTCACCTCACCGCCACCCGCCCTACCGCCACCTGACGTCACGGCCACCTGACGTCACCTCACCGCCACCCGCCCTACCGCCACCTGACGTCACGGCCACCTGACGTCACCTCACCGCCACCCGCCCTACCACCACGTGACCGCACGTCGTCTCACGGCACGCGGCGGGCGGTCGCCAGGAGATGCGGGCCGACGCCGAGCAGCTCCGGAACCGACTCGACGGCACGCAGCGCGTCGAGCAACAACCCCCGCTCGGCGTCGTCGTCCATGCGTTCGTCGAGATCGCCGAGGGCGAAGGAAACCCCTTCGATCGAGACCAGCGACTCGAGCCGAAGCCCGGCGGCGGCGATCTCCGACCGCAGCTGATCGGGCGTGTGGGCGAATCCGGTGAACGCGCCATCGTGAATCGGCGCGATCACGCCGGTCCGTTCCACCGCGTCGACCGCGGCCACGAACGCCGGATACCGCTCGTGGACCCGCCCGATCAACATCCCGTCGAGCCGTGACGCCCAACGTGTGATCGCCGCGGCGTGGACCACCCCGCCCGGCCGCACGATCCGAGCCGTCTCGGCGAGTGCTCGCGCCCGATCACCGGGATCGGGCAGGTGGTACAGCGGACCGAGCAGCAACACGACGTCGACGCTCGCGTCGCCCAGGTCGACCGCCCGCGCGTCGCCGACCGCGGCGTCGACGGCGTCGCCGTGTCGGGCGCGAACCTCCTCGACGTGGCCGGCGACGATGTCACGGTGGTGTACGCCGAAGCCAACCTCGACCAGCCAGTCGGTGTATCGCCCCGGGCCGCCCCCGACGTCGGCGACCTCGGCGGGTGGGTCGGGCAGCGTCCGCCGGATGATGTCGACCGTGCGCGCGAACTCGACGCGGCCGACCCCCGTGGCGAGACGTTCTCGCTCGAGCTCACGTCGGTAGTAGGCGTGCAGCGCGGCCTCGTCGTCGTCCATGCCCCATGCTGCGCACATTCCGGGCGCGCCGGGAAACCGGTTGCGCGCGGTCCCCCGCCGAAGCGGTCCGCTACCCTCCACACGCGTGCCGCTGACCGCTGAACAGGATGCCCAGGCCGTCTCGCTGATCCGGGGGATGGCGATGGACGGGCCGCTCGCCGCCAACAGCGGCCACCAGGGGACGGCGATGGCGCTGGCCCCTCTCGCCCACGTCCTCTACAGCCGGGTGATGAAGCACGACCCCGCCGACCCGCATTGGCCCGACCGCGACCGGTTCGTGCTCTCCAACGGGCACGCCTCGATCCTCCAGTACTCGATGCTGTACCTCAGCGGCTACGGGCTCGAGCTCGACGACCTGCGCGACTTCCGCCAGTGGGAGTCGCGCACCCCGGGCCATCCCGAGGCCGGGCACACCGCCGGCGTCGAGGTCACGACCGGCCCGCTCGGCCAGGGCTTCGCCAACGCCGTCGGGATGGCGATCGCCGAGCGCAACCTGCGGGCGCGCTTCGGCGCCGGCGCGATCGACCATCACACGTGGGCGATCGCCGGCGACGGCTGCCTGATGGAGGGCATCAGCCACGAGGCGGCGTCGCTCGCCGGCCACCTCCGCCTCGACCGCCTCACCGTCGTCTTCGACGACAACCACATCACGATCGACGGCCCGACCGAGCTGGCGACGAGCGACGACGCGCCGGCCCGCTTCCGGGCGTACGGCTGGGACGTCGTCGAGCTCGGCGAGCGGGGCAACGACCTCGACGCGCTCGAGGCGGCGTTGCTGGCGTCCAAGGTGACCGACCGCCCCACGCTCCTCGTGTTGCGCACCCACATCGGCTACCCGTCGCCCGACCACGTCGACACCCACGCCGCACACGGCAATCCGTTCTCGGCCGACGACGTGAGCCGGACCAAGCGGGCGATGGGGATACCCGACGAGCCGTTCTGGGCGCCCGCCCAACTCGTCCACGACTACCGCACCCACGCCTGCGACCGCGGCGCCGCGGCCCGCACGGCCTGGCTCGAGACGAGCCGCCACAGCGTGTCGAGCCCCGAATGGGTCGCCGCCTGGAACCACGCCGGGATCAAGGACTGGAACACCGACCTGCCGGTCTACGAGCTCGGCGAGTCGCTCGCCACGCGCAAGGCGATCCAGCACGTGCTCGACGCCACCGCCGGCAGCCTGCCCGGCCTCTTCGTCGGCTCGGCCGACCTGACCGGGAACAACGGCACGGTCGTCGAGGAGTTCGACGTCCACGACGCCGACCACCCGGGCGGGCGGCAGCTGCACTACGGCGTCCGCGAGCACGCGATGGGCGCGGCCCTGGTCGGTATGGCGCTCCATGGCGGGACGATCCCCGTCGGCGGGACGTTCTTCGTCTTCTCCGACTACATGCGGCCCGCGATCCGACTCGCCGCGCTGTCCGGCGCGCCCGCCGTCTTCGTGTTCTCGCACGATTCGGTCGGGGTCGGCGAGGACGGGCCGACGCACCAGCCGGTCGAGCATCTCGCCGCGCTGCGGGCGATCCCCGGGCTGCACGTCGTGCGGCCGGCCGACGGCAACGAGACCGTGCACGCCTGGCTCGACGCGGTCACCTCCCGCCAGGCGACGGCGCTCATCCTGAGCCGGCAGGGCATCCCGGTGACGACCGACGGGTCCGCGGTCCAGCGCGGCGCCGGCGTCGTGCGACAGGCCGACGGAAAACCGCAGATCGTCCTCGTCGCCACCGGCAGCGAGGTCGCCGTCTGCGTCGACGCGGCCGGCGTGCTCGCCGACCGGGGGATCGCCGCCCGCGTCGTGAGCATGCCGAGCTGGGACCGCTTCGAGGCCCAGACCCCGTCGTACCGGGCGGAGGTGTTGCCGCCCGGCGTGCCCGTGCTCTCGGTCGAGGCGGCGACCACGTTCGGGTGGGCGCGCTGGGCCGACGACTCGATCGGCGTCGACCGGTTCGGCGCCAGCGCGCCGGGCGCGCTCGTGCTGGACAAGCTCGGCGTCAACGTCGACCATGTAGTCGAGCGGGCGACCGCCCTCGTGAGCTGAACCACAGGAGAACACCATGACGACCCCCCTCCACGCGCTGTACGACGAGCACGGCCAGAGCGCCTGGCTCGACAACCTCAAGCGGGGCTATATCACCTCGGGTCAGCTCGTCGCCCTGCGCGACCGTGGCGTGCGGGGATTGACGTCCAACCCGTCGATCTTCCAGAAGGCGATCCAGGGCTCGGCCGAGTACGACGAGCAGTTCAACGAGATCGCCGCCGACGACGGCCCGATCGTCGACGACTACTGGTCGCTGGTCATCCGCGACATCCACAGCGCGTGCGACGTGTTCTCCAAGGTCTACGACCACTCCGCCGGCGCGGACGGTTTCGTCAGCGTCGAGGTCGACCCCGGACTCGCCCACGACGGTCCCGGCACCGAGGCGGCGGCGCGGGAACTGCACCAGCGGATCGACCGCCGCAACCTGATGGTCAAGATCCCCGGGACCGAGGAGGGTCTGGCCCCGATCGAGGCGATGATCGCCGAGGGCCGCAACATCAACGTCACGTTGATCTTCAGCCTCGACCGCTACTCGAAGGTGATGGAGGCCTACCTGTCCGGCCTCGAGCGGCTCGCCGCCGATCCCGACGCCGACCTGTCGCGGGTGGCGAGCGTCGCCAGCTTCTTCATCAGCCGCGTCGACACCGAGGTCGACCGGCGCCTGAACGACCGGGGTTCCGACGCGGCCCTGGCCTTGCGCGGCACGGCCGCGGTCGCCCAGGGCAAGCTCGCCTACCAGCTGTTCCTCGACACGTTCACCGGTTCGCGCTGGGAGGCGCTGGCGGCCCGCGGGGCGCGGGTGCAGCGCCCGCTGTGGGCCTCGACATCGACGAAGAACCCGGACTACCCCGACACGCTGTACGTCGACGAGCTGATCGGCCCCCACACGGTCAACACGCTGCCCGACGCCACGCTCGAGGCGTTCGTCGACCACGGCACGCTGGCCCGCCGGGTCGACGCCGACGTCGACGCGGCGCGCGACGTGTGGGCCGCGCTCCCGTCGGTGGGTGTCGAGATGGAGGACGTCGCCGACCAACTCGAGCGGGAGGGCGTCGCCAGCTTCCAGAAGTCGTTCGACGAGTTGCTCGGCGCGCTCGAGACCAAGGCCGCCGAACTGCGCTCCTGACGGGCGCCCTGGCCCGTCAGGCGGCTTCGGCCTTGACGGTGATCCGGTGGTAGCCCTGGCCCGTCAGGCGGCTTCGGCCTTGACGGTGATCCGGTGGTAGCCCTGGGCGCCGTCGGGGGCGACCGGCTTGGGCTCTTCGGGTTGCGGCTCGCCCATCCCGTCGATCGCCCGGGCCTCGATCTCGTGCTCGCCGGGCTCGGCGTCCCAGCGGTACACCCACTGCACCCACGTGTCCGACGACGGCACGCCTCCGAGGTCGGCCTCGCGCCACTCGCCACCGTCGATGCGGATCTGCACGGCCGAGACGCCGCGGTGAACCGCCCAGGCAACGCCGCCGATCGCCGCCTCGCCGGACACGCGCCGGCCGCTGCGCGGCGTGTCGATGCGGGCCATCGTCTTCACCGGACCGCGCTTCGACCAGCCGCGCGGGATCCAGTACGCGTCGAAGTCCTCCCAACGCGTGAGGCGGATGTCGGTCACCCACTTCGTCGCCGACACGTACCCGTAGAGGCCTGGCACGACCATCCGCACCGGGTAGCCGTGGGTGGCCGGCAGCGGTTCGCCGTTCATCGCGATCGCCAGCATCGCGTCGCGGCCGTCCATCACCGCCTCGATCGGCGTGCCGCACGTCCATCCGTCGATCGACCGGCTGACCACCTGCTCGGCGCCGTCCTGGAGACCGGCCTCGAGGAGAACGTCGCGCAACCGGACGCCCTGCCAGAGCGCGTTGCCGACCAACCCGCCACCGACCGGGTTGGAGACGCACGACAGGGTGATGTAGCGCTCGATCTGCGGGCGGGCGAGCAGGTCGTCGAACGTCAGCTCGATGTCGTCGTCGACCAGACCGGAGATGCTCAACTTCCACGAGTCCTTGCTGACCTGGGGGACGACGAGCGCCGTGTCGATCCGGTAGAAGCTGGCGTTGGACACGACGAACGGGGTGATGCCCGAGACACCGAGCTCGGCGTCGGCCGGGAGCCCGGCGGCGACCGATTCCGGGGCCGGCAGGTCGAGCGCGGCGCGCTCGCTGTCGATCTCGAACCGCTCCTTGAGCACCCGCCCGAGCCCGCCGGCGATCGCCGCGACCGCCCCGATGCCGACCGCGCCCTGGAGGAACTGGCGGCGATCGGGGCCCATCAGGATCGGCCGGCCCTGCGGGTCGGCGCCGGCCGGTTTCGGGCCGAGATGCCACAGCACGAGGATCGAGACCGTCGTGCCGACGAGGGTGGGCAGCAGTCTGCCGAACGTCGGCTCGGGCCTGATCAGCACCGCCCACGATCCGACGACGCCGATGACCGCCGTCATCGCGTACGCCGCCGCTCTGGCGCCGCGCATCGCCAGCACGCCGACGAGCGCCCCGAGACCGAGGACGACGATGACCGCGCCGAGGACCAGCACGGCCTTGTCGTTCGTGCCGAACTGCTCGATCGCCCAGTCCTTCAACGACTTGGGAACCCTGTCGATGAACACCTGCCCGACCGGCACCACGGGCGACGAGGCCCCCTCGACGAGCCCGGAGACCAGCTCGGCGACGCCGAGGCCGGCGGCCGTCGCCAGCAGGCCCAACGCGACGCCGCGTCCCGTCGAGCCGTAGTGTTCGGATTCCATGGACTCTGATGTACCCGACGCGGCGCCAGATCGGGCGGCGGCGATCGTCGAGGAACTGGGTGTTTCCGAGAATGTTCGACTTGCAGAAGAACTTGTTTCCGAAGCGCTCGGACTCATCGCCGACCAGCCTGACACGTTGGACCTGAAGATCGCGACCGCCGCGCTCGCCGAGATGCGCGACGCCTACGCCGTGTTCGCCCCGTACCGGGACGAGCGCAAGGTCTCGATCTTCGGATCGGCGCGCACGAGGCCGGACGACCCGCTGTACGCGTTGGCCCGCGACCTCGCCGCGCTGCTCGCCGAGCGCGGTTGGATGGCGGTGACCGGCGCCGGGCCCGGCATCATGCAGGCCGGGATGGAGGGGGCCGGAAGGGAGCGGTCGATCGGCGTCTCGATCCGACTGCCGTTCGAGAGCGGGGCCAACTCGATCATCGCCGGGGACAACAAGCACGTCAGCATGAAGTACTTCTTCACCCGCAAGCTGATGCTGATCAAGGAGTCGCACGGCTTCGTCTGCCTCCCCGGCGGGTTCGGCACGCTCGACGAGATGTTCGAGCTGCTGACGCTGACGCAGACCGGCAAGGGAGTCCCGGTGCCGATCGTGCTGCTCGACGCGCCCGGCGACCCGTACTGGGAGGGCGTGCACCACTTCGTCGAGGAACAGCTCATCGCCCGCGGCCTGGTGTCCGACCACGACACCAACCTCTACACGATCACCGACTCGTGCGATGAGGCGTGCCGACTGATCGAGGGGTTCTACGCCAACTACGACTCGATCCGCACGGTCGGCGCGAAGCTCGTCGTCCGGATGAGGCAGGGTCCGACCGACGCCCAGCTCGACGAGCTCAACGAGCGCTTCGCCCACCTCGTCGCCGCCGGCCGGATCGATCGCGCCGGGCCGTTCAAGATCGAGCGGCGCGACGACGACAACGTCGACCTCGACCGGATCGCGTTCGACTTCGCGAGACGCGGCTACGGCGAGCTGATCACGATGATCGGCGCGATCAACGGCTGGGTCGCCGACAGGCCAACCGGCTCAGCCGTCGTTGGCTGACGCGTCGTCGAGGGCGCGCAGGATCGCCGCCGCCTTCTCGATCGACCGCCGGGCCTGCATCAGCCGCTTGTCCTCGACCGGTCGGGCGAGCTCGCCGTCGGCCACCGCCTCGCGCAGCCGGTCGAACGCGACGTCGTCCAGGTCGGTGGCCACCGCCTCGAGGCGGTCGGCGAACGCCGCGTACTCACCCATCGCGCCGCCACCCAGGCCCGCCGACGCCGAGCGCGTCGGCGACGATGTCGACCGGGTGGCGGACGTCGACGCCCTCGTCGGCGAGGGCCGCCGCGAGGTGCATCGAGCACCCTGGATTGGCGCTGGCGACGACAGCGGCCGGCGTGATCGCCCGCGCCCGCCCGATCGACGCGAGCTTCCGATCGCGGATCTGCCCGGCGAGCGCGGGCTGGAGCGCCGAGTACGCCCCGCCGGCCCCGCAGCACAACCCGTCGTCGTCGAGCTCCACCACGTCGGCGACGTGGGCCAACAGCGCCCTGGTCGGCTCGTGCGCCCGCTGGACGTGGCGCAGGTGACACGGGTCCTGCACGATCACGGCGCGCCGCCCCCCCGTCGCCGCGGGCAGCCGATCGAGCCGGCCGGCGAGCCACTCGCCGGCGTCGACCACGCGGGCGCTGAACGCCACGGCCTCGGGCGTGTCGAGCAGCGCGCCGTACTCCCCGAGGATCGCGCCGCACCCCGCCGAGTTGACGATGATCGGCGCGGCGCCCGGCATCGACTCCATCGTCTTGCGGGCCAGGCCGAGCGCGCGGTCGTGGAGCCCGGCGTGCACATGCAGCGCGCCGCAACAGGCGCCGCCGGCGCCGGGGATCGCGTACGTCGCCCCGGTCAGCTCGATCAGCCGCGCCGTGTTGACGTGGGTGCCGCGCTGCCAGGCGTCCATCACGCAACCGGTGAACAGCCAGACGTCCGAGCCGGTCGCCCGCAGCGGGGGCACGCGGCGCAACGGCAACGTCGTGAGCCCGAACCGCGGCGGCACGAGGCGCAGCCGCTGGGCGACCGCCAGGAGCGTCGACCCGGCGAGCAGCACCCGATGGCGGCCGAGCACGCCGAAGCCGACGCGCTGCCACCACGGCACGGTCCGGCGGGCGTCGGCCAGCGCGGCACGCGTGCCCTCCATCAACGCGCCGAACGGCACGCCGCTCGGGCACGCCGGCTCACAGCCCCGACACTGCACGCAGGTCTCCATGAACTCGACGAACTCGGCGTCGGCCTCGGCCCCGTCGTTCTGCACGCCGCGCATCGCGTCGATCCGGCCGCGCGGCGAGTACGCCTCCTCCCCCGTCACGCGGAACGTCGGGCAGTGCGGCAGGCACAGACCGCAGGCGACACACGTGTTGAGCTCCTCGGGGTCGAGGTTCAACGCGATCGGGGAGGTCATCGTCGCCTCGGTGTCACGAGCATCGGTTGCACATCGTACGGTTCGCGACGGCGGCGTCCGGCTCCGGCCGGCCGGGAAGCGGCCGCCGGGCGTACGCTGAGGGCATGACCACCGTTGCCGAAGTTCCGGAAATCGTCGACCGCGTGCGCCGCGGGTTCGAGGCCGGCACGCTGCGAACCGTCGAGAGCCGGGTCACGCAGCTGCGCCAGCTCCGCCGGTTGCTCGTCGAGCAGGAGGACCGATTCGTCGACGCGCTGCGGATCGACCTCGGCAAGCCGGCGATCGAGGCGTACATGGCCGACGTCGTGTTCACGACCAACGAGATCGACCACACGCTCAAGCACCTCACGTCGTGGCTCGCGCCGGAGAAGGTGAAGGTGCCGATGAACTTCAAGCCGGGGTCGGCGCACATCGCGCCGGAGCCGCTGGGCACGGTCTGTGTCATCGCCCCGTGGAACTACCCGGTCCAGTTGCTCCTGTCGCCGCTGGTGCCGGCGCTGGCGGCCGGGAACACCGCCGTGCTCAAGCCGTCGGAGGTCACCCCGACCGTCGCCGCGACGATCGCCGAGTTGGCGCCGAAGTATCTGGACGAACGCGTCGTCGCGGTCGTGACCGGTGGCGTCGACGAGACGACCGCCCTCCTCGAGGAGCGATTCGACCACATCTTCTACACCGGCAACGGCACGGTCGGGCGGATCGTGATGACCGCCGCCGCACGACACCTCACGCCGGTCACGCTGGAGCTCGGCGGCAAGAGCCCGACGATCGTCGCCGCCGACGCCGACATCACCGTCGCCGCGCGCCGGATCGCGTGGGGCAAGTTCCTCAACGCCGGCCAGACGTGTGTCGCGCCCGACTACGTGCTCGTCGAGCAGTCGGTCGAGACGCAGTTCCTCGACGCGCTGCGCGCCGCGATCGCCGAGTTCTACGGCGACGACCCGAGCGCGTCGCCCGACTATGCCCGCATCGTCAACGAGCGCCACCACGACCGCTTGACCGCGCTGCTCGACGCCGGCGGCTACGGCGAGACCGTCACCGGCGGGACGGGCGACCGCGCCGCGCGGTACCTCGCCCCGACCGTGTTGTCCGGCGTCAAGCCGGACGCGGCGGTCATGAACGACGAGATCTTCGGGCCGATCCTCCCGGTCATCCCGGTGTCCGACATCGACGAGGCGATCCGCTTCGTCAACGACCACGACCGGCCCCTCGCCCTCTACGCGTTCAGCTCCAACGACCGCACGCTCGAGCGGATCGTCGATCACACCAGCTCCGGCGGCGTGACGCTGAACCACACCCTCCTCCACTTGGCCGTGCCCGACCTGCCGTTCGGGGGGGTCGGCGCCAGCGGGATGGGCGCGTACCACGGCAAGGCCGGCTTCGACGTCTTCAGCCACCGCAAGCCCGTCCTGCGCAAGCCGACGCGGCCGGACCCGCCCGTGATGTACCCGCCCTACTCCAGCTGGAAGCAGAAGCTGATCAAGAAGCTGATGTGACGCCCGGCCGCTCGGCGAGCCGCTCAGGCGGTCAGGTCGTCGAACCACACGCCGGTCGTCTGCGTTCCGGTGTAGTTGATGAAGATCTCCTCGCCGGCGGCGATGTCGCGCAGCGCGGTGATCACCAACTCGTCGCCGGTCTCCAGCGTCGTCGCGTTCGGCGCGAACGAATGGTTGTACAGCGAGCCGAAGCCGAGCGCGAGCGCGGTGCTCCCCTCGCCCCACGTGAACACGTAGCCCTCGGCGCCGATCTCGAGCGCCGCGCCCTGTTCGTCGTCGACGACCAGCATCGGGCAGCGCTCGATCACCTGATCGGCGGCGAACGAGCGGACGGCGAACACGCCGCGCCCGGCGCCGGTCGGAGAGTCGTCGACTCGGAGGTTCGCCGTCACGGCGCCCCATTCAATCGGCGGCGGCGGCGATTCGGAGCGGGCGTGGCCGCCTGGCCGGCGCCGGCGGCAACGGCGCCCGACGCGGCTACTGGGCGCGCCAGGACGGCGCGTCGCGGTCTCCACGCCAGTAGCGCAGCCGGCGTTCGGCCTCGGGACGCGGGTCGGGCCGGCCACCCCCGTCGCCATCGGCGGCGAGCTCGGCCTTGACCCTCATCAGCGTCGCCGCCACGAGCCGCAGCTCGGCGAAGGCCTCGGCCGCGGGGTCGCCCCGGGCCGACCAGCCGTACCCGTCGGCGAACGACTCGTAGATCCCGGGCGCGCCGCCCCACCGCTCGGTCCACGTCATCAACGGCGCGTGGTCCCAGCCGCGGGGAGCGAGGCACAAGAGGTCCCAGTCGATCAGCACCGGACCGTCCGGTCCCATCACCACGTTGCCCGGGTGGACGTCGCCGTGGCACACGACGGGGTCGTCGAAGCGGCGCCAGCCGGGCCAGCGTTCGATGGCGGCGACGAGCCCGGAGCGGGCGCGGTCGTCGAGGGCCGGCGACGTCTCATCGAGCAACTTGGCGAAGTTCCACCACGGGAACGACGCCGGCGACGGCAGCGGGAACGCGGCCGGGACGACCTCGCGCCCCAGCGCGTGCACCTGGCGCACCATGGCCCCGACCTCGTGCCAGGCGATCGGCTCGCCGGTCGGTTCGACGCGCTCCCACACCGTGGCGACGAGCCCACCGTCATCGATCACGTCGGGGCGGGCCGGCCGGGCGACCCGCAGGCCGGCCGCGGTCAGCCGTTCGGCGAGCTCGATCCGCGCCGCCGCCGGCGCGGTCGGCCGACCGACGCGCACGACGAGGTCGCCCGACACGAAGATGGCGTTCATCCCGACGCGGAACAGGCGCGGTTCGTCGAGCCCGAGGGCCCGGGTGGCGCGCCACGCCACCGCGGTCGCCCCGTCGACGTCGGCGACCGGTTGGTCGACGTACGGCCGGTCGGCGGACGGGGCCCCCCCGCTCGCCGTGCCCGCGCCCGGCGGGTCGCTGCTCATCGCCGGCCCACCGCGGTGTTCAGGGAGCGGCCAGCACCGAGACGGTCGGGTTCAGGCGCCCGGCCGGATCGAACTGGTGCTTGATCCGCCGGTGCAGCTCGACGACCGCCGGGTCGGCCGGGCGGGTCGGCGCCGGACGGTGGTGGTGCACGATCCCCACCCCGATCTCGGCGAGGAACGAGCCGGCGGGCTCGGCGCGCAGCGCGGCCAACTCCGCCGCCGGCAGCGACCAGCGCCCTCCGTCGGGGAGCGGCGGCGGACCGGCCGCCTCGGCGAGCCCGGCGGAGGCCGCCTGCCCCTCGACGTCGGACCGCTCTCCCTCCAGCAGCGCCCAGACCCGCGCCCCGTCCCACAGGACCGACACCGGCCGGTACAGCCGCTCGCGGATCGCCCACGGGTCGCCGTCGCCCGCGTACCACCGCTCGAAGCGGGCGATCGGCCGCGTCCGCAGGATGAGGTCGCCGATGAACCCGAGCGTCCCCCGCGAGCCCACGAGCAGCCGGCACATGTCGAAGCCGCTGACGTTCTTCACCGTCGGCCCGCCGGCCTTGACCACCTTGCCCGCCGCCGACACGTAGCGCATCTGCAGCACGGTGTCACGGCACGGCCCGTATCCGAGACGGCGGAGCCCGCTCCGGCCGACGGCGAGCGCGCCCCCGACCGTCCCGCCGGGCGGGATAGCGACGCGCTGGCCGTGAGCGCCGAGCGCCTCATCGATGTCGTCGACGGGGGTGCCGGCGCCGCAGGCGATCGTCATCTCCGCCGGCTCGACCCACTCGATGCCGCACGGGGCGTTGACCGTCCGCACCCCGGCGACGGGGCCGCCGCGGGTGCCCAGCCCGGTGATCGTGACCGGTTCGTCGGCCCCGACGGCGGCGGCGAACTCGTCGATCGTCAGATCCACGCGCCCTCCGGGATCTGCTGGATGTCGCCACAGGTCGCCGGATTCGGGAGCACCTTGTCGGGATTGCACAGCAACGCCGGGTCGAACGCCTGGCGCAGGGCCTCCTGGGCGGCGAGGTCGGTCTCGGAGAACATCAGCGGCATGAGGTCGCGCTTCTCCAGCCCGATGCCGTGCTCCCCCGACAGCACGCCCCCGGCGGCGACCGACGCCCTGACGATCTCGTCGCCGGCGGCGTGCACCCGCTCGGTCGCCCCCGGCTCGCGGGCGTCATAGACGAGCAGCGGGTGCAGGTTGCCGTCGCCGGCGTGGAACACGTTGAGCACCAGCAGATCGTGGCGATGGGCGATCTCGACGACCTGCGCGAGCACGTCGGGGAGGCGACGCCGGGGGACGACCGTGTCGTGCAGGTAGTAGTTCGGCTTGATCCTGGCGATCGCGCCGAAGGCCGATTTGCGGCCCTTCCACAGCAGCGCCCGCTCGGCCTCGTCGGCGGCCACGCGGATCGTGCCGACGTCACGGGCCGCGGCCAACTCGCGGATGCGGGCGACGTCGGCTGCGACCGCGCCGGGCAGACCGACCACCTCGACGAGGAGCGCCGCCGCGCTGTCGACCGGGAGCCCGGCGTGCAGCCAGGCCTCGACCGCCTGGAGGCAGAGCTGATCCATCATCTCGACCGCCGCCGGGACGATGCCGTCGGCGATGATGTCGCCGACCAGGTGGGCCCCGTCGGCGATGGTCGCGAAGTCCATCAGCACCGTGGCGACGTCGGGCGGGTTCTGCGTCAGCTTGACGCAGATCCCGGTGGCGACGCCGAACATGCCCTCGCTGCCGACGAACACGCCGCGCAGGTCGTAGCCATCGGGCTCGGGATCCTCGCCGCCGAGCACGGCGAGCGAGCCGTCGGGGAGGACGACCTCGAGGGCGTGGATGTGGGCGCTCGTGACGCCGTCGGCGAGGCAGTGCGGGCCGCCGGAGTTGTTCGCCACGTTGCCGCCGATCGAGCACGTCTGCTGGCTGCTCGGATCGGGAGCGAAGTGGACGCCGAGATGGGCGACCTGTTTGGACAGATCGAGGTTGAGCACGCCGGGCTCGACCCAGGCGACACCGTTGACGTGGTCGACGCTGCGGACGCGGTTCATCTTCGACGTCGAGATGACGATCGCGCCGTGGGGAGGCACCGCCCCGCCGGCCAACCCGGTTCCCGAGCCGCGAGCCAGGAACGGCGTGCGGTGCTCGTTCGCCACGCGGACGATCGCCTGCACGTCGGCGGTCGTCTCGGGGAAGCACACCACGCCGGCCACGCCGGCCATGTTCGACGCGTCGTGGCGGTAGAGCCGCTTCTCGGTCTCGCCGTCGCGCACTTGGTCGGGTCGCACGCGGGCCCTGAGCGCGTCGACCACCGCCCGCATGTCGGCGCGGTCGCCGCTCGCCTCCGCCGGCGTGGACGAGGCTCCGGTCACCGCGCCGCTACTTGCGCCGCATCACGATCACGCGACCGGACTCGACGGGGACGCCGTCGACGTAGACCTGGTCGCCGGGGTCGACGTGCTCGTCGAGCGACAGCAGACGTCCGTCGCGCCGGGCCCGCAGCTCGTCCTCGTGATGCTGCATCACGTCGCGCCCCTCCATGATCGCGTCGACGACCTCACGGCCCTTGGCGCGGGCCTTGCTGGCCGCGCTCCGAGCGAGCGTGGCCGGGGCGATCTGCGACGCCGTCTCCCTGACCTTCTTCTTCGTATAGCCGACCCCCGCGACGCCGGCGGCGACACCGCCGACGAACCATGTCACTCGCCTCATGCCCGTCGTCTCCTTCGCTGGATGGGAAGTTCCTCGTACCGATCGCCGACGTCGACCATCGGGCGCACCTGCTCGACGCCGTGGGAGCGGGAGGTCCCGCGCAGGCGCGACCAGGCCCGAGACGTGCCCCTCGCCAGCCCCGCCGCCTTGATCACCGGCGCCGAGAACGCGGTGCGGGCGACCCGGCCGGAGACCGCGTCGCCGATCGCCTCGGCCGAGCCGAGCACGCGGTCGAATCGCTCGAGGTCGGTGCGCGCCTCGTCGACGGATTGCCGGGCCTCGTCGGCGGTGGCCCGCAGCTCGGCGAGCAGCGGCCGCGTCTCGGCCCGCAGGTCGGCGACCTCGCGGCGCAGGTCGCGCAGCGTGTCGAGCACGCGCAGCAGCACGACCACCAGCGCGGCGAACCCGATCGAGCACAGCACCGCCGCCAGCACCACCACCAGTTCGCCAGCCGTCATGTCGATCCCTCGTCCTCTCGGGCGTGATGCTCGTTCATCCGTTTGCCGATCCGGGCCTCGTCGCCGTGGGCGCTGGGCGCGTACCAGTGGCCGTCGCGCTGCGCGTCGGGCAGGTACTGCTGCTCGACCCAGCCGGATGCATGATCGTGAGGATACTCGTAGCCGGCGCCGTGTCCGAGCGTCGCCGCTCCTCGGTAGTGCGCGTCGCGCAAGTGAGCCGGCACCTCGCCGGTCGCACCGTCGCGAACCGCCTGGCGGGCGTCCCAGATCGCCAGCGCGGCACGGTTGCTCTTCGGCGCGGTCGCCAGGTAGATCGCGCACTGGGCCAGGTTGAGCTGAGCCTCGGGGAGCCCGACGTGCTCGACCGCGTGGGCCGCGCTGACCGCCACGACGAGCGCGTTGCTGTCGGCCAGGCCGACGTCCTCGCTGGCGAAGATCACCATCCGCCGCGCCACGAAGCGAGCGTCCTCGCCCGCCTCGAGCATCCGGGCCAGCCAGTAGACGCTGGCGTCGGGGTCAGAGCCGCGCATCGACTTGATGAACGCGCTGATCACGTCGTAGTGGTCGTCGCGCCCGTAGCGCAGCGCGCTCGTGCCGAGCGCGGCCTCGACGTGGGCGAGCTCGACGTGGCGGTACTCCGAGAGCGCGGCGGCGACCTCGAGCGACGTGAGCACCTGGCGCCCGTCGCCGCCGGCGCGTTCGACGAGCAAATCGATCGCGTCCGGATCGGCGGTGACCGCCTCCGCCGCCAGACCGCGGTCGACGAGCAGCCGAATCGCCGCGTCGTCGAGCGGCTCCAGCCGGAACAGCGTCGAGCGGCTGCGCAGCGGCGGGTTGACCTCGAAGAACGGGTTCTCGGTCGTCGCGCCGATCAGGGTCAGCGTGCCGTCCTCGACCGCCGGCAGCAGTGCGTCCTGCTGCGCCTTGGAGAAGCGGTGGATCTCGTCGAGGAACAGGATCGTGCCGCGCGCCCGTTCGCCGAGCCGCTGGCGCGCCCGATCGATCGTCTCGCGCACGTCCTTCACCCCGGCGGTCACGGCCGACATCTGCTCGAAGGCTCGGTCGGTCGTGCCGGCGACGGCGAGGGCGAGCGTCGTCTTCCCGGTTCCCGGCGGACCCCAGAGCAGCGCCGACGACAGCCGGTCGGTCTCGACGAGCTGGCGCAGCGGACGCCCCGGGCCGACGAGGTGCTCCTGGCCGACGACGTCGTCGATCGTGCGTGGCCGGAGCCGGGCGGCGAGCGGGGCGCGTCGCAGGCGGTGCTCGTCGGCGGCGGCGGCGAAGAGGTTGTCGCTCACCGCGGGCCCCGGGCGCGGCCGGTACGGGCGCCGGCGGTTCGTGCCGCGACCCGGGCGACCGCGCCGCGCCGGCCGTCAGTCGCCCAACACCCGCGCATACACGTCCCGGCGGAACTCGACGACCTGGCCGACCAGCCACGCCGGGTCGACCCACCTCCACGACACGAACTCGACGCCGTCGGGCTGGGGGACGACGCTGTCATCGCGCACGGCGAAGGTGAACCACCGTTGCGCCTGGCCGAGGCGCTTGCCGTCGCGCCGAACGTGCTCGGGCCACTCGTACACCGTCCACTCCGGGTGCTCGCCGACGAGGTCGACGTCGTCGGCGCCGAGTCCGGTCTCCTCGCCCAGCTCGCGCCAGGCGGCGGCGCCGGGATCCTCGCCCGCCTCGATCCCGCCCTGCGGCAGCTGCCACTGCCCGCTGACGTCGCTGCGCTCGAACGCCAGCACGTTGCCGGCCGAATTGCGGACGACCGCCACCACCCCGGCTCGAAAGTTCGCGCTCGCCACCCCGCCGACTGTACCGGGCGGCCGTCCGGCGGGCTGCGCCCCCGGCGGCTCAGCGACCGACCGAGCGGAGCCGGTCGGTCACGTCGGCGAAGTCGGGGTCGTGGGCGGCGACTGCGCCGAACCAGCGCCGGGCGCTGATCGGGTCGCCGGAGCGGTCGTAGAGGTCGCCGAGCACGTACCACTGGCGCAGATGGTGGTCGCGGACCCGCTTGGGGGCCTTGGTCGCCGGCGCCATCACCTCGATCGCGCCGCGCAGGTCGTCTTGGTCGGCGCGCGCCCCGGCGGCGACGATCCGCCCCTCGGCGATGATCTCCTGCGACGGGGAGATCTCGCGGATCTCCCTCCACACCCGCTCGACCGCGGACCACCGGCGGATGGCCCGATAGCAGTCGGCGAGCGCCGGCAGCACCGCCGCGTCCGGGTGCAGCTCGTGCGCCGTCGCCAGCGCCTTGGCCGCCTGCTTGTAGCGCCCGAGGCGGTAGTTGGCGAGCCCGAGCACCTCTTGCACCGCGGCGACGGTCGGCGCCTCCTTGGCGATCGACGCGGCGATCCGCCGGGCCTCGTCGTAGCGTTCGCGATCGAGCGCCTCGGACGCCATTGCCAGGCGCGCGGACAGGCGGTTGCCGCGGTCGTGTCCGAGTTCGCCGACGAGCGCCGCGGCGACGGACGGGTCGAGCGGTTGCGGCGCCCGGCGGGCGGGGGCGAGGCTGGCCCGATCGGTGGCGGCGACGGCGACGTCGCGGACCGACCCCTCGTCGACCCACCGCTCGGTGGTCCGCTCCTCGATCTTGCGCCGCTCGTGGTCCGGCGGGCGCTCGGTCTTCGGGCCGCGTCGCGCCTTGACCTCCTTGGAGCGGCGCTCGGCGTCGGTCAGCGGGGCGCGCCGCGCCTCACCGCGTGAGTCGGCCGGACGCCGGCCACCGCGCGAGCCGCCCGACGGCGGGCCCGACCGACCGCCCGAGCCGGGTCGACCGGGGCCCCGGCTCTTGGCGCCGGAGCGACCGCTCGGCGGCCGGCCGCCGCGGCGCGGCGACGAACTCGGTGGCCGGTCGCGGGACATGGCTGTCCATGTTACGAGCGGCCGGGCCGAAGCAGACAGAGCGCCGAAAACGCGACGGACCCACCGCCGAAGCGGTGGGTCCGTCTGAGAAATCCGGCGGCGTCCTACTCTCCCAGGGGGATTACCCCCAAGTACCATCGGCGCTGACAGGCTTAACTTCCGTGTTCGGGATGGGAACGGGTGTGACCCTGTCGCTATGGCCACCGAAATCAGTTGTCAACGAGGCGCGTCGCCTCGAGGACTCCAGAGCAAGCACGAGCTGTTCTAACCAAGCCCTCGGCCGATTAGTACCGGTCGGCTGAACGTGTTGCCACGCTTACACCTCCGGCCTATCAACGTGATGGTCTCGTCACGGGCCTTACTGCGTTTACCGCATGGGAATGCTCATCTTCACACGGGTTTCCCACTTAGATGCTTTCAGCGGTTATCCCTTCCG
>JBFGCT010000079.1:0-17434 GCA_041581055.1 Ilumatobacteraceae bacterium
AACCACAGTCACCCAGGAACCGGACCCCGTCCCGAGAGTGCCACCCCAGGTACCGGAACCGACCTGTCCTTCATGAACCGGGACCGCACACCGGGACAACACACATACTTGCGCGCGCAAGGGTAGAAATCCGGTAGAAGTTCGGGGTTTCCCAAACCCAGAAACCGCCTCTGAGCAGGACGTTTACCGTGGGCGAGGGGGGACTTGAACCCCCACGAGGTTTCCCTCACTGGCACCTGAAGCCAGCGCGTCTGCCAATTCCGCCACTCGCCCGAGTGGAGGCCTGAACGCTAGCGGAGTGGACCAGCGATGCCCACCGCCGAACCTGCCGCACCGGACCGCCCAGGCCGCGCACGCGGAAACAGGAGACAGGCCACCCCGACCCAAGCGGCGGACCCGCCGCTACTGGACTGCGGAGTCGGGGGGTGGGAGCTGGACGGTCTGGGAGACCTCGACGGCGGCGACGCCCTTGACCTTCCGCAACGGCTCGACGTCGCTCAACGATGCGGTGCCGACGATCTGCCCGAGGAACCCGAGGACCTGCTCGACCGCGAGGCCCGAGTCCTCGAGCTCGCCGCGGATCCGCTCGACGTCGGCGTCGCCGACCGAGTCGTCGCTCAGCGTCACGACGACGGTCGCCGACTCGCCGGCGGCGGCAGCACCGGCCGCAGCAGCAGCGACGGCGGCAGCAGCACCACCGCCGGACGCGCCAGCGGAACCCGACTCGGACTTCGACCCCGACGGGTCTGACGTTGACGCGGACGATGACGTGGCCTCGGGCATGGGGCGATCTCCAGATCTCTCCCCACATTCTACCCCGGGGTGGAACCCGGCAAGCCCCGCCGTCAGGCCTGCACCAAGCCGTTCCCGACGTCGGCGCGCGGCAGCGGCAGGCGGCGGGCGCGGCGCCGGAGCTCGCGGTAGAGGTCGAGCCCGCGGAACCGCTTGGACTCCTCGGCCAGCAGCGCGGCGACGCCGGCGACGTGCGGGGTCGCCATGCTCGTGCCGCTGATGCTCCGCAGGCGGACCGGCATCGGCCAGCTCGAGAGCACGTCGACGCCCGGACCGGCCAGGTTGATCTCGCCGCCGCCCGGGTTGGTCCCCCGGTTGGAGAACCTGGCGATCCGGAGCCTGCTGTCGATGGCCGCGATCGCCGCGATCGAGCTGGCGTTGGCCGGGCTGGACACGGGCGTGGTCTGGACCGGGCGGGCGCTGTCGTTGCCGGCGGCGGCGACGATCAGCGTGCCGGCGGCGAGCGCACGGCGCCCAGCGGTCTGGTAGTTCGTCTGCGGCGCCTCACCCGGCCGCACCCGCCGCCCGAGCGACATCGACACGACCTCGCACTTGTTCTGCACCGCCCAGTTGATGCCGGCGAGGATGCTGGCGTCGCCGCCGCTCCCCGCGTTGCTCAGCACCTTGCCGGCGAAGATCTCCGCCCCGGACGCGACGCCGTAGCGGGGCCCGAGTCCGGGCCGCGCCGAACCGCACGCCGTGCCGATGCAGTGCGTGCCGTGGCCGTTGCCGTCCTGCACCGCTTCGCCGGCGATGAACGAGTTCGTCTGCACCGTGCGGCCCGCGTAGTCGGGATGGGTGAGGTCGAACCCCGTGTCGAGCACGGCGACCTTGATGCCGGCGCCGGTCGTGCACGCCCGGAGCACCCTCGTCGCCTTCAGCCCCCACGTCGACGACGCGGTGTCCCGGAACTGCGCGGCGGCCGCCGCCTCCATCTCGACCGCCTCGGCGATCGCGCCCTCGTCGCCGGTAACCAGCGCCCGCGCGAGGTGGTTGACCGCGTCCCGGTAGCCGCGCAGGTAGGCCTGCGCGCCACCGCCCAACCCACCGCCCAACGCGCCGCCCAACCCGCCGTCGTCACCGCCGAGCGCCGAGTCAGGCTGGTCCTCGGCCGCGCCGCCCGGCGGCAGGTCGTCGTCGAGGTCCTCGTCGAAGGCGTGGTTCACGTACTCGGGCTCGACGACGACGTTCTCCGCGCCCGCGACCGAGAACGACGCCGCCGCCGTCATCTGGTCCGCGTCGCCGGTCAGGACGGCGATGCCGAGCGCGTCGAACACATGGGCGTCGCCCGACTCGGCCTCGGCCATCGAGAACTCGTCGGAGAAGTCCGCCGTGTGGCTCACCGACGCGACCCCGGCCTGGTTCTTCAGCGTCGACAGCGCGCCGCTCACCCCGGACTTCGACGTGTCGAGGAACGTGACGATCATCCGGCCGGTGGTCTCGACACCGAACTCGGACGGCGGATCCGGCGGGTCGGGCTGGTCCGGTTCCAGTTCGGCGGACCGAACCGACCCTCCCCGAGCGGTGGACTTCCTGGGCTTCCCAGTCGCCATGATCGACCCTCCTGCCATGTTTTCGGGGCTCAACCGTAACAGACCACGGGGCGGTCGGATACCCCCGCTCGGTGGCCGCCCGCAGGGTACGGGCGCGCTCGGCGGCCGACCCGATCCGCTCGACGCCCTCGAACCCGGCGACGCCAGTAACCTCGCACCCCACCATGGGATTGCAGTCCATCGAACGGCGGCTAGAGCGTATGGTCGAGGGCGTGTTCCGCCGTTCCCATGGGTCGATCCGCCCAATCGAGCTCGGTCGCCGCCTCGTGCGCGAGATGGACGACAACCGCTCCGTCGACGTCAAGGGCCGGCGCATCGTCCCCAACGACTTCACGGTGCTGCTCAGCGCCGCCGACCTGGCCAGCTTCAGCGACATCGAGGACGCCCTCACCACCGAGCTCGCCGAGGCCGCCCGCGAGTACGCCCGCGAGGAGGGCTACCACTTCATGGGGCCGGTCAAGGTCGAGCTGCTCGTCGACAACAACCTCAAGGTCGGCCGCTTCGGCATCGCCAGCCAGCTCAAGCAGGCCAGCGGCGGCCTCGGCGCCGGGTCGCTGGTGCTGCCGTCCGGAGTGCGCGTCCCGCTCGGCGAGGCGACCACCACCATCGGCCGGCTGCCCGACTGCACGATCACGATCGACGACAGCAACGTCAGCCGCAACCACGCCGAGGTCCGCCCCGGCACGGCGGCCTACATCCTCGTCGACCTCGGCTCGACCAACGGCACGATGGTCAACGGCTCGCGCATCACGGTCGACCACCGACTGGCCGACGGCGACATCATCAGCTTCGGTTCCACGCACGTCCGATTCGAGGCGTCCTGATCACGGATCGCACGACGTTCGCCAACCCGACTCGGATGACATGACCGACCAAGTCCTCAACATCTTGAAGTTCGTCCTCCTCGGGATGCTGTACCTCTTCTTCGCCCGCGTGCTCTGGGCGGTCTGGAGCGAGGTCCGCACCCCCCGCCGCCGGCCGATCGCCAGCACCCGGTCCGGGCCGCAGCCGCCCCAGCCGCGTCAGGCCCAGCAACAGCCCCGGCAGCGCGCGGCGACGGCGCCGACCACGCCCACGTCGCGCCCTGCCGCCAGGGCGGCGGCCGACACCGGGCGCCGCCCGCCGAAGGGCAAGCGGGGCCGGGTCGCCCGCCTCGTCGTGCTCGAACCCCGCCAGCGACGGGGCCTGACGTTCGCCTTCACCGGCGAGATCACGCTCGGCCGCGACCCCAACTGCGGCATCCCGATCGAGGACGACTCGTACGTGTCGACGCTCCACCTGCGGTTCTACGACTACGAGGGCCAGCCGATGGTCGAGGATCTCGGATCGACCAACGGCACGTACCTCAACGGCAACAAGCTGCGCGGCGCCAAGTTGCTCCACCCCGGCGACCGGGTGCAGGTCGGCACGAACGTCATCGAGGCGCAATGACCCGGCGACCGGCGACACCTCTTCGTCAGACCGCAGGTCGGCACGAACGTCATCGAGGCGCGATGACCCGCCGCCCGACACCCCGCCCCGGAAGCGCAAGCGTCGACCATGGCTGAACTGCGCTGGGGAGCGTCGACCCACCCCGGCCGCGCCCGTCCCCAGAACGAGGACCAACTCCTCGCCACCGACACGGCCTTCGTCGTCGCCGACGGCATGGGCGGCCACGAGGCGGGCGAGATCGCCAGCGAGATGGCGGTCGAGTACATCCGGGAGGCGCTCGGCGAGCGGGATCTGCCGACCGCCCGCGAGTTCGTCGACATCATCAACGGGGCCAACGGCGTCATCTTCCGCGCTGCGATCAGCGACCCGGGCCGGCACGGCATGGGCACGACGGTGACCGCCATCGCCGTCATCGCCGACCCGCTCGCCGGCCGCGGCGCGCCGAACATCGACGCCCACGACCCCGACGACGCCGACCCCGGCGGCGAGACCGACGCCGAGACCCCGGGCGACGTCACCCCCGTCGTCCCCGCCGAGCCGTCCGAGGCGCTCGTCCTGGCCAACGTCGGCGACTCGCGCACGTACCTCTTCCGCCACGACCGGCTGCGCCGCGTCACCGTCGACCACAGCTACGTCCAGGAGTTGGTCGCCACCGGCCACATCACCGACGACGAGGCGCGCACGCACCCGCGACGCAACATCATCACCCGGGCGCTCGGCATCGAGCCCGACGTCAAGGTCGATTGGTGGACCCTCCCCCTGATCCGCGGCGACCGCTTCCTGCTCGCCAGCGACGGGCTGGTCGACTACGTCGACGATGTCGACATCGCCTCGACACTGACGATCGAGTCCGACCCGCAGGTCGCCGCCGAACGGCTCGTCGACAAGGCCAACGAGGCCGGCGGCGGCGACAACATCACGATCATCGTGCTCGACGTGCTCGAGGGCGACGAGCCGCCCGACCCGACCCAGGAGATCGACGTCATCCCGACGTGGGCCGACGACGAGGCCGACCCGACGGCGGCCGGGACGCTCGAGATCGACGCCGACGCCCACGCGCTCGCCGCGCCCACGCTCCCGCCGGCCGAGGGCGCCGCGGCCGATGACACGCCCGCCACCGCCGCGCCGAAGCGGCGCACGCGCCGCCTGCTGCGCTTCCTCGTCGGGTTCGCCGTCGCCGCCGTGCTCGTCGTCGGGTTCGTCGTGTTCGCCGCGTGGGCCCGCAGCGGCTACTTCGTCGACTTCGACGACAGCGACCAGGCGATCATCTACCGCGGCCGCAACGGCGGCGTGCTCTGGTTCGAGCCGACGACGGAGTCGGAAGGCGGCCCGACGCGCGAGCAGCTCTCCGACGACGCGATCCGGCGGGTCGAGAACCAGCCCGAGTTCGACTCGCGGGCCGACGCCGAGCGGTTCATCAGCGCGCTCGAACCGGCGACGCCGGGGACCGGCAGCGACGGCCGGGACCCCGCCGACGAGCCGGCCCCGACCACCACCACAGCGCCGACCACCACGACGGCCACGACCACCACGGCGCCATGACCGACGTCGACGTGCTCGCCGGCGTCGACGGATCTCCCCGGCGGGCCGACTCGCCGCTGGCCCGCAGCCGGCGCAACACCGAGCTGACGCTGGTCGTGATGGCCGCGCTGATCACCGGCTCGGCCTACACGATCGCCTCCCTCGGCACGAACGCCGAGATCCCGCCGGGCATCGTCGTGTTCGTCGCCTTCCTGCTCGGGCTGCTGCTCCTCGCCCACCTCGTCGTCCGCTACGTGGCGCGCGGCGCCGACGGCACGCTGCTGCCGCTCGCCGCGCTGCTGCACGGCATCGGCTTCGTGATGATCACCCGGCTCGACGATCGGCTGGCCGGCCTCCAGGCGACGTGGAGCCTGATCGGCATCGCCGTCTTCGTCGGGACGCTGCTGGTCGTGCAGCGCGCCGGCGACCTCGCCCGGTATCGGTGGCTGCTGTTCTTCGGCGGCGCGGGCCTGCTCCTGTTGCCGCTGCTGCCGGGGCTCGGCACGACGATCAACGGCGCCCGGATCTGGGTCAACGTCGGCCCGATCAACTTCCAGCCGGGCGAGTTCGCCAAGATCGCCCTCGCCATCTTCTTCGCCGCGTACCTCGCCGACCGCCGCGAGCTGATCGCTGCGTCGACCTGGAAGGTCGGCCCGCTCCGGCTCCCCGAGCCCCGCTACATCGCGCCGATCCTCGTCGCCTGGGGCTTCGCCGTCGTCGTGATGGTCGGCGAGCGCGACCTCGGCTCGTCGCTGCTGTTCTTCACGCTGTTCGTCGTGATGATCTGGGTGGCGACCGAGCGGGTGGGGTACCTGCTGCTCGGCGTCGTCCTGTTCGCCGGCGCGGCGTACTTCTCCTGGACCCAGTTCAGCCACGTCCAGACCCGCGTCGACATCTGGATCGACCCGTGGTCGAGATCGCTCGACCGCGGGTACCAGATCGTGCAGTCGCTGTACGGCCTGTCCGACGGCGGGCTGACCGGCACCGGCCTCGGCCGCGGCAACCCGAACCAGGTGCCCGAGGCGCAGAACGACTTCATCTTCGCGTCGATCGGCGAGGAGTTGGGCCTGATCGGCGGGACGGTGATCCTGATGTCGTACCTGCTGATCGTCGGCGCCGGGTTGCGGACCGCCCTGCGCAGCGAGCGGCCGTTCGAGAAGCTGCTCGCCACCGGGTTGACGACGATCATCGGGGTGCAGGCGTTCATCATCATCGGCGGCGTGATCAAGGTCGTCCCGCTGACCGGCATCACGCTGCCGTTCGTCAGCTACGGCGGCTCGTCGCTGATCGCCAACTACCTCCTGCTCGCCCTGCTGATCCGCGTGTCCGACGCGTCGGCCCGGCGGTTGGGCGACCTGCCCGACGACCTGACGATCGGCGAGCGGTGGCAACGGGCCCAGCTGGCGCGCCGGGCCCGCCGGGCGGGGCGCAAGGGCCTCCCGCCCCCCGGCGGCGACGCGGCCGGCGCCGACGCGGCCGGCGCCGATGCGCTCCCCGGCGCCGACCCCGGCGGTGCGGCGACGTGAACCGCCAGATCCGGCAGCTCGCGGCGGGGCTGATCCTCTGCTACGTGGCGCTGTTCGTCGCGCTGAACTTCTGGCAGGTCGGCCGCAAGGAGGAGCTCGACGCGCGGTTCGACAACACGCGGGCCGTCCTGCGCGAGTTCAACAAGCCGCGCGGGCCGATCGTCACCGCCGACGGCGTCGTCGTCGCCCACTCGCTGGCCAACCCGCCCGACTCGCGGTTCGACTACCGGCGCGAGTACCCGTCCGGCGACCTGCTGTCGAACGTGACCGGGTACTACACCCTCTCGTTCGGGGCGACGCAGGTCGAGCGCCAGCACGGCGACGTGCTGACCGGGACGACCGCCGCCCAGCAGGTGCGCAGCCTCGGCGACCTGCTCGGCGGCGACGTCGACAGCTCGGGGTCGGTGCAGCTCACGCTGCGTCACGACGCGCAGAACGCGGCGCGCTTCTTCCTCGGCGGGCGGGAGGGCTCGGTCGTCGTCGTCGAGGTCGAGACCGGGGCGATCGTCGCGATGTGGAGCAACCCGTCCTACGACCCGAACACGTTCGTCAACCAGGACTTCGAGGTCGCCCGCGAGGTGATCAGCGAGCTGCAGGAGGCCGACGGCAACCCGCTGCTCGCCAACGCCTACCAGGAGCGGTACATGCCGGGGTCGACGTTCAAGATGATCACGACCGGCATCGGGTTGGAGACCGGCGCGCTCACGCTCGCCTCGCAGTTCGACCGCGTGCGCGAGTGGGTGCCGCCGCAGACCGACGACCCGATCCAGAACTACCGCGGCAGCCAGTGCGGCGGCGACCTCGCCGAGGTCTTCCGCCGGAGCTGCAACATCCCGTTCGCCCAGACCGCGGTCGCCCTCGGCCCGGCGGCGATGATCGAGGGAACCCGCAACTGGGGTCTCGACGAGGAGCTGCCGATCGACCTCCCCCGCCCGGCGGGGAGCACGTTCGGCAACACGTCCGACCTCGACCAGAACCTGCCCCTGCTCGCCATCCGCGGCTTCGGTCAGAACGAGGACCAGATGGTCCCGCTGCACATGGCGCTCGTCGGCGGGGCGATCGCCAACGGCGGGCGGATGATGAAGCCGTACGCCGTCGCCGCCACGTTCGACCACGGTGGCCGAGTCCTCGACCAGACCCGGCCGGAGGTCTGGAAGACGCCGCTCTCGCCGCAGAACGCGTCGATCATCTCCGACCTGATGGTCGGCGTCGCGCAGAGCGGCACGGCGAGCTGCTGCATCGGCCTGAACGGCGGGGTTCCGGTCGCCGCCAAGACCGGCACCGCCGACCTCGGGCTCGGCGGCGGCGTCGACCTGGTGCACGCCTGGATCGTCGCCTTCGCCCCCGCCGACGCCCCGAAGTACGCGGTGGCGGTCGTTTTGACCGACCTCGAGTCGACGCCGGCCGAGGCGGCGACCGGCGGGCGGCTGGCCGGCCCGGTCGCCAAGGGCGTGCTCGACTTCCTGCTCACCGGCGATGGCGCCGGCTGACGGCACGACCGGGCCCCTGCCAGCGCCCCAACCCGGCGCCCGGACCCTTGACAGGCGGCGGACCGTGACGGCTCAACCCGACCTACCCATCGGTAGCATGGAGCGCCGCCCGTCCACCGGACCGGGCAGAGGTACTCAGTGACAGACAACGGCGAGAGCACGGTCATCAACGACCGATATCAGATCCACAAGCGGATCGGCCGCGGCGGGATGGCCGACGTGTTCTCGGCGCGCGACCTGTTGCTCGACCGCCAGGTCGTCGTCAAGGTGCTGTTCCCCGAGTTCGCCACGGACCCGAACTTCGTCGAGCGCTTCCGCCGCGAGGCCCAGTCGGCGGCCAACCTGTCCCACCCGAACATCGTCAACGTCTACGACTGGGGCAAGTACGAGAGCACCTACTTCATCACGATGGAGGAGGTGCAGGGTCGGACCCTCGCCGAGATCCTCAAGAGCAACAAGCAGCTGACGGCGAAGCAGGCGGCCGAGATCGCCAGCGAGGTCGCCGCCGCGCTCGGCTTCGCCCACGAGAACGGCGTCGCCCACCGCGACATCAAGCCGGCCAACATCCTGATCGGCGCCAACGGCCAGGTGAAGGTCGCCGACTTCGGGATCGCGCGGGCGATGAACGCCCCGACCGAGTCGAACCTGACCCAGGTCGGCTCGGTCATGGGGACCGCGACGTACTTCTCGCCCGAACAGGCGCAAGGCGCCCAGCCCGACCCCCGCAGCGACCTCTACTCGCTCGGCATCGTGATGTACGAGATGGTCGCCGGCAAGCCGCCGTTCACCGGCGAGAACCCGGTCAGCATCGCCTACAAGCAGGTGCACGACTCGCCGCGGCCGCTCGTCCAGATCGTCGCCGACGTGCCCCGCTCGTTCGAGGCGATCGTCGCCAAGCTGCTCGCCAAGGATCCCAAACTGCGCTACCCCAGCGCCGGCGCGCTGCGCGACGACCTGCGCCGCTTCCGCAACGACGAGCCGGTCCAGGCGCTCGCCGCAGCCGCGACCGCGCGGGGCCGCACCGCCGCGGCCGCCGCCGCCGCGGTCGGCGCGACGGTCACGACCCCGACGACCGGCCCGACCACCGGACCGGTCCGACCGCAGTCGGCGCACGTGCCGTCCTCGGGGATGATGGAGGCCGGCTACCCGACCGGCGCCTCGGCCGACGCCATGTACTACGACACGACGTCGTCGCGCACCGGCTGGTACGCGCTCGCCGCCTTCGTCGCCCTGATCGCCCTCGTCGTCGGCGGCGTGCTCCTGTTCCAGGCGCTGAGCGAGAGCCCGACCGTCGCCGAGACGACGACCCTCACGCTCGCCGACTACACCAACCCGCCGCAGCCGCTCGCCGACGTCATCGCCGACCTCGAGCAACTCGGGCTCAACTACGACGCGATCGCCGAGGAGAACGCGCTCGTCCCCGCCGGGTTCGTCCACCGCACCGAGCCGGGCGCGGGCACCGTGCTGCTCGAGGGTCAGCTGGTGCAGGTCTACTTCAACCCCGATCCCCAACTGGTCGAGGTGCCCCAGGTGGTCGGCGTCTCGCTGGAGGAGGCCGAGACCCGACTCGAAGGCGCCGGGTTCGCGATCGGCGAGGTCACGATCGAGAAGACCGACGAGGTCGGGGAGAACACCGTCCTGAGCAGCGACCCCGAGGGCGGGACCGCGCACCTGCAGGGCACGGTCGTCAACCTCGTCGTCGCCGGACCGCCCGACAGCGTGCAGGTGCCCGGGTTCATCGTGTCGCTGACCGAGGTCGAGGCGCGGGCGGTCCTCGAGTCAGAGGCGTTCCAGTTCAAGGTGACGACCGTGCTGCAGCCGAGCTCGACGATCCCGGCCGGCATCGTGATGGAGGTCCAGCCGGGCCCCGGCGAGCTCGTGCCGATCGGCGGCGACGTCACGATCGTCGTGTCGAGCGGGCCGGAGCCGGTCACGGTCCCACCGGTGATCGGGCAGAACGAGGCGCGGGCCCGCAACACCCTGGTCGACGACGGGCTCAAGGTGAAGGTGGAGTACGTCGAGGTGCCGCCCGGCAGCCCCGACGACGGCCGCGTGATCGCCCAGAGCATCGCCGCCGGCTCGCAGGTCGACCCGGGAACGGAGATCTTGATCACGGTCGGACGGTCGTTGGAGATCGCGACGACGCTGCCGCCCCCGACGACGTCGACCACCTCCACGACGTCGACGACGTCGACCACCTCCACGACGACGACATCGACGACGACGACGACCGTCCCCTGACCGAACCGGCGGGCCCGCCGACCCCGGCGCCGTCGTCAGGCGGCCGGCGCCGTGCGGGCGAGGAAGGTCCGCAGCAGGTCGTGCCCGGTGGCGGTCAGGATGCTCTCGGGATGGAACTGCACGCCTTCGACGTCGAGCTCGCGGTGGCGGACGCCCATCACCACGCCGTCGGGCGTGCGGGCGGTGACCTCGAGCACGTCGGGGATCGAGTCGGGCCGCAGGGTGAGCGAGTGGTACCGGGTGGCGGTGAGCGGCGAGGGGAGCCCGGCGAACACGCCGTGGCCGGTGTGTTCGATCGGCGACGTCTTGCCGTGCATCAGCTCCGGCGCCCCGACCACCGCCGCGCCGTACACGTGCCCGATCGCCTGGTGCCCGAGGCACACGCCGAGCAACGGCGTGCGCGTCGCGGCGAACGCGGTGACCGCGGCGCAGATGATGCCGCTCCGCTCGGGCCGGCCGGGGCCGGGTGAGAGGACCACCGCGTCGGGGGCCAGCGCCAGCGCGTCGGGCACCGTGATCTCGTCGTTGCGCACCACGACCGGGTCGGCGCCCAGCTCGCCGAGGTACTGGACGAGGTTGTACACGAAGCTGTCGTAGCTGTCGATCACGAGCACGCGCGGCACGGCTGCAGTATCGCCGCTCACGCGGGCAGATCGCACAACAGTTCGCAGCATGTCTCGGCGCGCGCTCGCATCACCTATGCTTCCAACCCGATGGGACCCCCGAAGCGAAAGACGGGTGGGGGACGAGTGACTGCGAAGGGCACCCGGCCGGGTGATCGCAGCGGATCGTCGCCGAACACCGACACGCACGGCGTCGCCGCGTCCTCGCGGTACACGCCGAAGTCGACCCGCCGCCAACTCGTCCCGCCGAACTGGATCCCGGTGATCATGCTCGTGTTGCTGATCGGTGGCGGCCTGCTGATCATGGCCCGTTATCTCGTGTTCACCGAGACGAACCTGCCGACGTTGTTCGGGCTGGCGATGATCCTCGGCGGGCTGTACGCGGCCACCAAATGGCAGTGACGCCGACACTTGATTCTCCGCCGTGACCCGCGCCTGACCGGCCGGCGGCGGCCTGGTTCTCACCCTGTGGGAAACTGGAATGACATCGATGTGGTTTCACCCAGGTTTATCCACAGTCTGTGGGGAACCTGCGATCAGTCGTAGAGCGGCGCGACCTCGGTCATGTCCTCGAGACAGTGCCGCGGGGGCGGCGGATCGTCATCGGGGGCCATCGTCAGCTTCAACTCCACCCCACAGACATCGCACCGATAGCGCCGGTTCACCTTGCGCAGCTCCCCGCTCGGGGGCGGCTCGGGCGGCATCGACGTCATGCCCCGCAGCAGGGCGATCCCGGTTTTCCACAGGACGTAGCCGAACAGCACGCCGAATCCAACCCAGATGATGGTCGCGGCGGCCGGCACCGGGTCAATCTACCGGCGGCCGCGCCCGTCGTCGGCCGCCCACACCCGCCCCACGCGGTCGGCGAGCCGGGCGAGTCACCCGCCCGCACCCGCCCTCAGTGGTCGGCGAGCCCGGGGTCGGTGTCGTCGACCGGGGTCAGCAGGTCGACGATCTCCTGGAGCTGCGCCACGCGCTCGTCGTCGAGGTGGACGCCGAATTGCGTCTGCAGCGCCCGCCGGTAGGTGACGTTCATCTCCCGCCAAAGCCGGCGCCCGGCGCGCGTGAGCTCGACGGACACGGCGCGGTGGTCGGCCTCGTCGACGCGCCGGTGGCGGGCGACCCACCCCTCCTCCTCCAGCCGGTCGAGCCGCCGGCTCACGCTCGACGGGGGCAACCGGAGGTCGAGCGCCACGTCGAGCGGGCGGGCCTCGCCACCGAGGCGTTGGAGCGCGGCCAGCACGTCGAACCACCCGAGCGTGATGTCCCAGTCGGCGCGCAGCTCGTCGGTCAGCTCCCGCTCGATCTGGCCCGTCAGCGCCTGCAGCTCGCGCCAGGCCTTGACCCGGGTGGCGTCGAGCCGCGGCATCGCTCAGCCCGTGGCGCGCATCGCCGACTCGAACGCCGCCAGCGCCTCGGCCACCTCGTCGGCGGTCACGATCAGCGGCGGCATCCAGCGGATCGTGCGGCGCCGCGTGCCGGCCGTCATCAGGATCACCTTGCTCTCGGTCAGGCAGTGCTCGACGATCGCCGCCGGCCGCTCGGCGCTGCTGAACTCCGTGGCGACCATCAGCCCCCGGCCGCGCACGTGGCGCAGCGCGTCGTCGAGCTGCTGCAGGTCGCGGAGGCCGTCGATCAGCTGGGTGCCGCGGGCGACGACATTGTCGAGGAAGCCCGGCTGGGTCAGCACGTCGATCGTCGCCAGCGCCGCGGCGCAGGCGATCGGGTTGCCGTTCGACGAGCCGCCGTGGCTCCCCGGCGTCCAGCGATCGTCGATCTCGCGCCGTGTGCCGAGCGCGGCGAACGGGAAGCCCGACGCGATGCCTTTGGCCATGCAGAGCATGTCCGCCTCGACGGCGTGGGACTCCATCGCGAACATCTTCCCGGTGCGCCCGAATCCGCTCTGGGTCTCGTCGGCCACGAACAGGATGCCGTGGTCACGGCATCGCCGCGCCAGCCCTTCGATGAACGCCGCCGGCGTCGGGATGTAGCCCCGCTCCCCGATCACGGGCTCGATGACGATCGCCGCGATCTCGCTCGGCACGGCCTGCGTCGCGAACAGCCGATCGAGGCCGGCCAGCGCCCTCGTGATCTCGGTCTCCTGGTCGGACACGTGCGGGTCGGGAAACGGCGCCACGAACACCCCGCCCGGAAGCGGCGAGTAGCCCGCCCGGTCGATCGCCCGCGACGTCGACATCGCCAGCGTCAGGTGGGTGCGACCGTGGAACGCGCCGTCGAAGACGACGATGTTGGGCCGGCCCGTCGCCTGCTTGGCGAGCTTGACCGCGGTCTCGATGATCTCGTCGCTCGAGTTGGCGAAGAAGAACGTGTCGATCGGCCGCGGTGTGATCTCGGCGAGCCGGTCGGCGAGCGGATCGAGGACGTCGTGGGTGTAGACGTTGACCTGGGCGTGCACGAACTTGGCCGCCTGCTCCGAGATCGCCTGCACGACCTTGGGGTGAGAGTGACCGGTCGACGCCGCGGCGATCCCCGCCGTGAAGTCGAGGTACTCGTTGTTGTTGACGTCGACGACGCGGCAGCCGTAGCCGCGCACGACCCGCAAATCGGTCACCATCGCCCAGACGTTGGACAGATGCGCACCGGGGGCTGAGGCCATCCGGGGAGCCTAGGCGTCGGGACCAGCCGACCCTGTCGCCGTGACGGTGAACGGTCGCCGCCGGGCCGCTACGGGCGGGGCGCGCTCGTCACCTCGGCGGCGACGGTCAGCGCGTCGTCCCAGCCGAGCTGGTCGAGCAGCGCGCCACGCATCTTCATCACCCAGCGCGGCGCGTTGAGGCCGAGCACCCCGCGGAGGCGGCCCGCCCGACCGTAGAGCGCGAGGAACGTGCCGTCCTCGACGCGACCGGCGACCACGAGGGCGTCGTCGTCGGGACCGGCGTGGCCGAGGAACTGGATGCGGTGCGCGTACTGATCGCTCCAGAAGAAGGGGACCGCGGCGAACGGTTCCGGCGTCTCGCCCCGACTCGTCCTGAGCAGGTTGCGCGCCGCGTGCTCGCCCTGCTCGGCGGCGTTCGTCCAGTGTTCGACCCGCATCTCCTCGTCGAACAGCGGGTTCACCCACCGCGCGACGTCGCCGGCGGCGTACACCCCCGGGGCGACGGAGCCGTCGGCCGTCCGCGCCGCCAAGTCGCTTCCGCACACCACCCCGTCACGCAACTCGAGACCGCTGCCGTCGAGCCACCCCACCGCCGGCGCGACACCGATCCCGACCACGACCACGTCGGCGCGGACCAACTCGCCGCCGGCGAGCAGCACGCCGGGCTCGACGAGCCGCTCGATCCCGACGCCACAGCGGAGCGCCACGCCCTCGGCCTCGTGCAGCGCGCCGATCGCCCGGCCCATGTCGGCGCCGACGGCGCGGGTCAGCGGGGCCGGCGCCAGTTCGAGCACGGTGACCGCGTTGCCGCGCTGGCGCGCCGTGGCCGCGACCTCGAGGCCGATGAACCCGGCGCCGATCACGACCACCGAGCGGTCGCCGTCGCCGAGCCGGCGGCGCAGCCGCAGCGCGTCGTCGAGCGTCCGCAGCTCGTGGACGTCGGGGTGGCCGCCATCGTCGGGCAGGCGCCGGCAGGCCGCGCCCGTGGCGATCACGAGGCCGTCGTACCCGAGCGTCGCGCCGTCAGCGAGGTGGACCTCGCGATCGCCGATGTCGAGCCCGGTCGCGGCCTCGCCGAGCCGCCAGTCGACGTCGAGCTCGTCGAACGCGTCGGCCTTGCGGAGCACGACGCGGTCCGGCTCCCACTCGCCGAGGAGCAGCTTCTTGGAGAGCGGAGGGCGGTCGTACGGTCGATGGGGTTCGGCGCCGACCACGGTGACCGCGCCCTCGAACCCGTCGGCGCGCAACGTCTCAGCGGCGCGCAACCCCGCCAGCGACGCGCCGACGATGACGACCCGGTTGATGTGGCTCCCGTTCACGATGAGCCCGGGCCCGTCGGCGTTGGGTCGATTCCCGCGATCACAGCGCAACGGTACCCACGGGGGTTCCCGCCGCCCCGATCGTCGGCGGGTAGTTTGCGCGCCATGACGACAGGCGCCACCGGCAGCCCGCAGCGGCCGACGCCCGACGAGATCAACGCGATCGTCGGCGAGCTGTACCCCGACACGATGAACAGGTGCGCCGACGTCGGCGAGGGGTTCGCGTTGGCCCGCTACGCCATCGATCAGACGGCGCTCAGGCCGGGCGGGTTCGTGTCCGGTCCGACGCAGTTCGGCATCGCCGACGCCGCGCTGTGGTATCTCGTGTTCGGGGCGCTCGGCCGGATCGAGCCGATGGCGATGACGTCCGAGCTGTCGATCCGGTTCCTCCGCCCGGCGCAGGGTTCGGTGCTCTGGGGCCGCGCCACGCTGGCGGCGGCCGGCCGGCGCAACATCGTCGGGACGGTCGACGTGTGGTGCGACGACCGGGCGCACAAACCCACCGCGACCGCGCAGGGCACGTACGCTCTGCCGCTGTGACCCCGATCGCAACCCGCGTGCGTCGAGCCGGCTGAGGCTCACCCGCCGATGCCGGACCTTCCCCGCTTCCACCTCGCGATGCCCGTCGACGACCTCGCCGCGGCCCGCCGGTTCTACGGCCAGGTGCTCGGCTGCGCCGAGGGCCGTTCGAGCGACTCGTGGGTCGACTTCGACCTGTACGGCCACCAGTTCGTCGCCCATCTCGATCGCGGCCGCCACGCCCGGCGCATCTCGAACCCGGTCGACGGCGACGACGTTCCGGTCCCGCACTTCGGCCTGCTGCTGGCGCCGGAGAGCTGGGCGGCGCTCGCGGATCGCTTGCGCGCGGCCGGCGTCGAGTTCGTCATCGAGCCGCACACGCGGTTCGCCGGCCAGATCGGCGAGCAGTCGACCATGTTCCTGCTCGACCCGGCGGGCAACGCGTTGGAGTTCAAGTCGTTCGCCGACGACGCGCAGGTCTTCGCCCGCTGATCCCCCGCCGAACCCGCTGATCCGGCCGCCGATCCCCCGCCGTCGTCCCGACCGGGGCGGTCAGCGCGTGTCGTGGCGGAACGTGATCGACAGCCGGGGGCCGACCGGCCGGCGGATCTTCGGGACGCAGTGCTCCCAGTCGTGCTGGCACGCGCCGCCCATCACGAGCAGGTCGCCGCCGCCGAGGTCGAACGAGCGCGACGCTCCGCCGCCGCGCGGCCGCAGCTTGAACGGGCGGGCCGCGCCGACGCTGACGATCGCCACGACCGGGTCGGCGACCCGGCGCCGGTGCCGATCGCCGTGCCACGCGACCGAGTCGTCGCCGTCGCGATACAGGTTGAACCCGATCGAGTCGAACGGCCGCCCGTACCGCTCGGTGACGAGGCGGCGCAGCTCGCCGAGCGGCTCGACGGGCTCGGCCCCGTGCTGCGCGGCGTGCCACCACGCGGTGAGCCTGGGCTCGTCGACGACCGAGTCGTACATCGCGATGTTGGTCCGCTGCCGCAGCTCGACGGTCTCGACCACCCGATCGAACAGCGTGTCGGCGCCGGCCAGCCAACCGGGCGCGTGCTCGACCCACGAACCGTCGTCGAGGCCGACCCGCACGGCGCCGGCGAAGGTCTCGTCGGCGACCGGATCACCGACGCCGAACAGTGACGCTTGACGGAACACCTGTTCGATTCTCGCGTATCGGGCGGCGGTCGTCAACCCGCCGGTCGACGGGTCACCCGGCCGCCGCCATGCCGTAACGTGGTGGCATGCCGTCGTCAGCCGAACTGCTCGCCACGTACCGCCGGGTGCTGCCCTCGTTCCTCTCGCCGTACTACGCCGAGCCGATCTCGATCGACCGGGGCAACGGAAGCTGGGTGTGGGATCTGGAGGGCAACCGCTACCTCGACATGTTCGGCGGAGTGCTGACGACGATGGTCGGCCACAACAATCCGGCCGTCACCGCCGCCATCAACGAGCAGGCGTCGAAGGTGTTGCACACCTCGACGCTGTACCTGTCCGAGCCGATGCTCGAGCTCGCCGACAAGATCGCCAAGCAGTCGGGCATCCCCGACGCCAGGGTCTTCTTCACCACGTCGGGCACCGAGGCCAACGACACCGCGTTGCTGCTGGCGACCAGCTATCGCAAGTCGAACCAGATCCTGGCGATGCGCAACAGCTATCACGGCCGCTCGTTCACGGCGCAGGCGATCACGTCGCACGCGTCCTGGTCGTCGACGTCGCTGAGCGGGCTGCAGGTCACGTTCGTCCAGGGGGGCTACCGCCTGCGTTCGCCGTTCCGCGACCTCGACGACGACGCG
>JBFGCT010000080.1:0-17305 GCA_041581055.1 Ilumatobacteraceae bacterium
GCGGCGCGGATCGCGCGCCAGACCCGCTCGGCGGTGCACGGGAGGTCGATGTGGCGCACGCCGAGGTGGGCGAGCGCGTCGATCACCGCGTTCTGGACGGCCGGGGTCGCCCCGACGGTCGCCGCCTCGCCGATGCCCTTGGCGCCGAGCGGGTTGAGCGGGGTCGGCGTCTCGGTCGACACCGGCTCGAACATCGGCAGTTCGGCCGCCGACGGGATCGCGTAGTCGGCGAAGTTCGACGTGATCGGGTTCCCGTCGCCGTCGAAGCGCACCTCCTCGTACAGCGCCTGACCGACGCCGGCGGCGATCCCGCCGTGCTGCTGGCCCTCGACGAGCAGCGGGTTGATCACGGTCCCGGCGTCGTCGACCGCGACATGCCGGAGCAGCCGGGCCTCGCCGGTGTCGGCGTCGACCTCGACGACCGCGATGTGGGCGCCGAACGGGAACGTCGCCCCGTCCTGGGTGAAGTCGAACTGGCCGTGTAGCTGCTCGCCGTCGGACTCCGCCCGCTCGGCGACCTGGCCCCACGTCAACGCCTGGGCCGGCACACCCGCGACGCCGATCGTGCCCGCCCCGACGTCGACGACGATGTCGCCCACGCCGGCCTCGAGCATCCGGGCGGCGACGTCCTTGGCCCGCTCGATCATCGCGTCGGTCGCGCCGGTGACCGCCGACCCGCCGAGCTGCAGCGATCGAGATCCGCCGGTGCCGCCACCGGTCGGGACGCGGTCGGTGTCGCCGTCGACCAACGTGATCCGCTCGACCGGGATGCCGGTCCGGTCGGCGACCAGCATGGCGTACGCCGTCTGGTGCCCCTGGCCGTGGGCGGCGGTGCCGGCGAGCACGGTCGCCGACCCGTCGGGATGGACGTCGATCGAGCCGAACTCGCTCTCGCTTCCACCGGCGGTGATCTCGACATACGTCGCCACCCCGATGCCGAGCAGCGATCGATCGCCGGCGGCTCGCCGCGCCGCCTGCTCCCGCCGCAGGTCGTCGTACCCGGCCACCTCTGCCGCTCGGTCGAGCGGCAGCAGGTACCGGCCGGAGTCGTAGACGTTGCCGGTCAGCGTCGTGAACGGGAAGACGTCGTCGCCGAGCAGGTTGCGCCGACGGATCTCGATCGGGTCGATCGCCAGCTCGAGCGCCGCCTGGTCGACGAGCCGTTCGAGCATCGCCGTCGCCTCGGGCCGCCCCGCGCCGCGGTACGCGCCCATCGGCGTGGTGTTGGTGACGGCGACGGCGACGTCGACGTCGAGCGTCGGGAAGGCGTACGTGCCGTGCGACATCCGCCGGGTTCCGCCGGGCAGGAACGACCCGATCGTCGGGTAGGCGCCGGCGTCGCCGACGATGTGCGCCCGGAGACCCGTGAACCGGCCCTCGGCCGTACATCCCAGCTCGACGTACTGCACCTGGCCGCGGCTGTGGGGGAGTGCTTGCATGTCCTCGCTCCGGGAGGGCACCCAGACCACGGGTCGGCCCCAGCGGAGCGCGGCGGCGCAGACGACGGTGTACTCCGGGTGGATCCCGGCCTTGCCGCCGAACCCGCCACCGACCTGGGGGGTGACGACGCGCACCGCGTCCCGGTCGAGCCCCAGCGCCCTGGCGATCTGATCGCGCAGGCCGTGCGGCATCTGGGTCGACGCCCACACGACGAGGCGTCCGCCGTCGTCCACCTCGGCGGCGACGCAGTCGGGCTCCATCGGCGCGACCGCCATCCGTTGATTGACGTAACGCCCCCGCACGACGCGGTCGGCGGCCCCGAAGAGCTCGTCGTCTCGGCGGTGGTCGCCGGCGATCGTCGCCGCCTCGTTCGAGCCGTGCGCGGGGAAGATCGGGGCGGCGTCGGCGGCCAGCGCGTCTTCGGCGTCGATCAGCGCCGGCAGGGGCGCGATCTCGGCCCACACGGCGTCGGCCGCGTCGGCGCCCTGTTCGAGCGTTTCGGCGAGCACGACCGCGATCGGCTCGCCGACGAACCGGACCCGGCCGTCGGCGAGCGGCGGGCGGGCGAAGTCGTCGTGGACCTTGGCGAACCCGTGGTGCGGCGCCACGCCGAGCTCGGCGGCGGTGAGGACGCCGACCACCCCGGGCATGCCGCGCCCGTCCTCGACATGGATCGCCTCGATCAGCCCGTGGGCGACGTCGGAGCGAACGAACACGGCGTGGAGCGGGTCGGTCAACGGCAGATCCGCGACATAGCGCGCCGCCCCGACAAGCAAGGCTGGATCCTCGGTGCGCGTCACGCGCGTGCCGAGGATCGATCCGGGGCGCGGTAGGTCGGTCACGGCCGTGAACCTACCGGCACGGCACGCTCGCGCCCGGGGTCAGCCCGGCGGCCGATGACCGTCGGCGCCGAGGGCGCTCTCGACGAGGACGGGCGCCTCGCCGGCCGGCCGCCGCGAGGTCGGGAAGCACGCCTGGGCCGTGCCCAGCCGCCACAGGCCGTGCTTGTCGCCGGCCCCCAGCGTCGCCCTCCCGGTGAGGACCGGATACATGAGCTGGTTCGGATCGCCGGCGTGTCCGAGGCCCATCGCGTGCCCGAGCTCGTGGACCATCGTGGCCCGCAGATCGTTGGGGTTGCCGAGTTGCGGGACGTCGAGGATGACGAACCCGGAGTCGATCCGCCCGGTGCTCGAGAACCAGAACCCGCCGCCGACCCCGATCACGCCACCGGCCAGCGTCGGCGTCTGGGACGGGTCCGAGAACCCGATCAGGAAGTCGGCGCCGCCCGGGGGCCGCCGGTCGTCGAGACCGACGGTGGTCCGCGGGTCGGGCTTGTACGGCACGAAGTCAAACCCGGAGGCCCGCTCGATCGCCTGCAGCGCCAGGTGCATCTCGTCGATCTCGCGCTGCGTCGCCCGCAGGGAGTTGACCGCGTACTTGATCTGCCGGCGGCACGGGTCCCACCGGCCGTAACCGGGAGGGGTGGGCGTCGGCGTGAACAAGAAGTCGTGCGACCCGGTCGAGGGCGGCGACGCCGGCTGCGCGGGCGGCGGTGCGAGGGTCTGGTCGCACAGATCGAGCGGGGCGAACGGCGCACCCGCGGCAGGGCCGACGAAGTAGCCGGTCACGTCGACGATCGCGTCGGCCCGACCCGAGCTGTAGAGGTTGACGCACCCGACGTCGGAGATGTCGGTGATCACGTGGTTGGCGATCGTGCGGTTTTCGCCGACGTTGTTCAACGACGACGGAATGGGGAGCCCGCCGTCGCCCCACACCGTGGCGAAGCCCGTGGTGGTCGTCTCGGTCAGCGTCGTGTTCGTGTTGACCGCGGCGACGCCGCTCGACGGGACACCGGCCGCGCCGAGCGCGCCCGCGCTGACCCGCCCGCCGCCGCCGATCGGCGCCGCCCAGGTCGGCGCCTCGAGACGGCGCGAGTCGAGCAGCCGGGCCGGGCTCAGCGGGACGAAGAGGCCGTCGGTCGACAGCGCGTCGCTCGGCCCTGTCATGTAGCCGACGACGTCGACGAGGACGTGGGTCTCGGCGTACGTGAAGATCTCGATCCTCCGACCGTCGGTCGGGACGATCACCTGGTTGGCGATGTTCGAGCCGCCGACGTAGTTGACGTTCGACGATCCAGGGGGCCCGCCGACGCCGTCCCACACGGTCAGGAAGCCCCAGCCGCGCGCCTCGACCGCGGCGACGTTGAGGACGGCGGCCGACGTGGCGGCCGACAATCCCGCCGGCGTCAGATCGACGACGATCGTCCCGCCGGCCGGTACGGGTCCCGACCCCCGCGTGTCGCCGACCCGGGTCGGCGGGACGGTGACCAGCCGACCGGCGCGCGACTCGTCCGATCGGACGTAGACGCCCTGGACGTCGACGATCACGTCCGCGCCGGCCGAGGTGAAGATCGTGATCCGCCCCCCGGACCCGAGGCGTGCCGTCACCATGTTGGCGACGGTCTGGCCCCTCGTGTCGGTGTTGATCGACGACGCGTCGGGTCTCCCCTCCCCGGTCGGGTACACGGTCGCGAACCCCCACCCGCCGGCGTTGTCGAGCGTCACGTTGGCGACGACGGCGACGACATCGGCCGCGGCGACGCCCGCCGCCGCCGCGACGGCCGCCGTGACCGGGTTGATCGCGGCTTCGCCACCGTCCGGGAGTCGCTTGATCGGCGACGCCGGCTGACGGGTGTCGAGCACGCGGATCTGCACGTCGAGGGCGGCGAACCGGGCGGTGGACGGGCCCGCCGCGGCGACCTCGCCACGTGTTCCGCCGGCGACGTTCAGCGCGAACGAGGCAGCGACGGCGACGAGCGCTGCGGCCGCACGCGTCGAGCGATGCGATCGCCGGGGGAGAACGAGCACCGGAATACTGTACGCGTGGGCGGCGCGATGTCCAGGTGATCCCGGCGGCGATCTGCGGGACGAAAGAGCACGATGACTCTGTGAGTCCCCCTGGTCAGGGCCGATGATCAGGTTGGCGACCGGTTGGCCGCCGAGCGTGAAAGGCGTGTCATGCATCGGATCTTGCTGTTCGCCGCGGCGAGCGGTCTCGCGGTCGCCGCCGCCTGTGGTGACACCTCCACCTCCCCGACGGTTCCGGCGACCGCCGCGCCGCCGACGGCGCCCGCCCCGCTCGAGACGACCAGGCTGGCGCCGGAGTCGACCACGACGGTCGATCCCGGACCGACCGCCGCGGCGTCGCTCCAGGACGTCAAGGCGGCGGTCGTCCGCATCGTCGGGACCGGCACCTTCGCCGATCCGGCTGGTGGCGTGCAGTCGAACGTGGCGGGATCTGGATCCGGCTTCGTCATCGACGAGTCGGGGATCGCGGTGACCAACAACCACGTCGTGACCGGCGCCGCGCTCCTCGAGGTGTACCTGGCCGGCGACGACCGCCCGCGCAACGCCCGCGTGCTCGGGGTGTCGGAGTGCTCCGACCTCGCGGTCATCCAGATCGACGGCGCCGACTTCGACTTCCTCGACTGGCACGACGGCTCGGTCACGGCCGGGATGGAGGTCTTCGCCGCCGGGTATCCGCTCGGCGACGCGGAGTACACCGTGCTCGACGGCATCGTGTCGAAGGAGCGGGCCTCGGGCGAGACGTCGTGGGCGTCGGTCGACGCGGTGATCGAGCACAGCGCCGACACGCTGCCGGGCAACTCCGGTGGGCCGATCGTGACGGCCGACGGCAGGGTCGTCGCCGTCAACTACGCCGGCAACGACCTCGGGCAGTCGTTCGCCATCGCCGTCGACGTCGCCCGCCCCGTCGTCGAGACGCTCGCCGCCGGCGCCGACGTCGACTCGATCGGCATCAACGGCGAGGCGGTCTTCGACGGCGAGTTCGCCGGGATCTGGGTGTCGTCGGTGAAGTCCGGGTCGCCCGCCGACGTGGCCGGCGTCGAGCCCGGCGACCTGTTGCTCAGCATGGAGTCGATCCTGCTCGCCACCGACGGAACGATGGCCGACTACTGCGACATCCTCCGCAGCCACACCGCCACCGACACGTTGGCGATCGAGGTCTACCGCGCCGCTGTCGACCAGGTCTTGGAGGGTCAGCTCAACGGCCGCGCCCTCGAGGTCGTGACGTCCTTCGAGACCGAGTTCGACGACGTCGTCGCCGACGGTTCCGGCGGGTTGGCGTACACGGACTACATGCCGGTCACCGACGACTCGGGGCTGATCTCGGTCAGCGTGCCGCTCGAGTGGGCGGACACGGACGGACGCCTGTGGGAGTCCGACCTCTCGACGGGCGCGTTGGAACTGATCGGCCCTGCGCTCAGCGCGTCGCCGGACCTCGATTCGTTCGTCAACACCTGGGGCACGCCGGGGGTGTTCATCGGCGCCTCGGCAATGATCCCGACGGGTGTCGAGGCGACGCTCGACATGTACGACTTCACTGCGGACTGCGTCTTCGACGGGCGGTTCGTCTACGACGACGGTGTGTACACCGGGTTGTACGACCTGTACACGGAGTGCGGGCCGGAGGGCAGCGTCTTCTTCCAGGTGATCGCCGAGCCGCCCGAGCGGACCTGGCTGGCCAGCGTGCAGATCATCGCCGTCAGCGACGCCGACCTCGCCGCCGCCGACCAGATCTTCGCCACGTTCATGGTCGGCGACCTCGCCGGCTGACGGCCGATCGTCACACGCTGAACGACGAGGGGGACTCCCCCGACCGCGCCGGCCGATCGATCGAGGGGTCGGCCAGTGGTCGCAGGACGGCCCACCCGCAGATCAACATCGCGAGCAGCATCGCCCCCGTGAGTGGGACACGCGCCGACGCCACGGTCGCGATCAGGCCACCGGCGGCGATCGTCGCGACCTGCGACCCGTACTGCACGCCACCGGCCACCGCCATCGCCGCCGACCGCCCCTCGACCGGCAACCGCTCGCCGACGACCTGGTTGGTCGGCACGGCGATGGCGTCGACGGCCCCGGACAGCACGAACGCGCAGCCGACGACGACGGGGACCGCGCCGGACGCGAACAGCACGGCCGAGGCCCCGGCGAGCGCCCCCGCGCGCAGCGCAGCCGATCGCAACAGCGCGACGTGGTCCGGGCCGGACGGAACCATCACCATTCCGGCGATCGAGCCGATCGCGATCAGCGACGCGAACACGCCGACGAGCCGATCGGGCACGTCGAGCTCGGCCGTGAGCGGGACGACGAGCACCTCGGGAAGGATCATGAACATCGCGACGCCGACGTACAAGATCAGGGCGCGCGCACAGACTGGGTCCTTGCGCCACACCGCAAGGCCGGCGATCACCCCGCGCAGTCCGATCGCAGCCGAAGCGTGGCGCTCCGACGCGGCCGTCGAAGCGAGCGAGCGCAGGAGGAGTGCCGAGAACAGGAACGTGAAGGCGTTGACGGCGAGGGCGGTCTGAGCCCCCACCGCCGCGATCAGCAGACCGCCACCGGCATAGCCGGCCAGCACCTCGACTTGTGACAGGACACCGCGGAGCGCGAGCGACGGACCATAGAGCTCCGGCTCGATCACCTCGACCATCGCGCTCGATCGGGCGCCGACGAAGGGCGGCACACAGAGCCCGGCCAGGAACGCCAACGTCAGGAGCGACCAGACCGGTTGGGAGATCAGCATCAGTCCGAACAGCCCCGCCCTGGCGAGGTCGGCGGCGACCATGACGCGCACGCGCCCGAACCGGTCGGCGAGGGTCGCGAGGACCTGGCCGGGGCCGAGCCACGGCAGCAGCGCGGCGACGGTCACCGCGGCGGCCCACCAGGCCGATTGGGACCGCTCGAACACGAGGACCGAGAGCGCCAGCCTGCCGGCCCAGTCGCCGAGGCCGGACACGAGTTGGGAGGCGGAGAACGTCCTGACCTCGCGCTGCCGGAGCGGAGCGGCCAGCCCGGCGACTCGCGAATACATCGGTGCATCGTGGCAGGGTCGGCGCACGACCACAACGCATCCACTGGCTCGCCATGGCCGTGCGTGCGCCACGCCCGCACGGCCATGTTCCGATCTGCCCGGCCGAGGGCTCGCCGGCCGTATCGTTGTCGTATGGCCTCATCCGTGCTGCAGACCGTTCCGCTCGGCTTCCAATGGCCGACCGTCGACCCGTTCCTGTTCTGCGTGCACCACCTCGACCACTACCCGGCCGGGACGGCGACGCTCGGACCCGACGCGTCGCTCGCCGGCCGCTCGATCGGCCACGACTTCGACGGCGTCGACGGGTGGCGGATGTACCACGGGTCGGTGGTGCCCGGCTTTCCGCAGCACCCGCACCGCGGGTTCGAGACGATCACCTTCGTCCGCCAAGGCCTGGTCGACCACGCCGACTCGCTCGGCGCCGCCGCGCGCTACGGCCGCGGCGATGTCCAGTGGATGACCGCCGGGAGCGGCATCGTGCACGCCGAGATGTTCCCGCTGCTCGACCGCGACGCGCCCAACCCGGTCGAGCTGTTCCAGATCTGGCTCAACCTCCCGGCGGCGGACAAGATGGTCGACCCGTACTTCACGATGCTGTGGGACCACGACATCCCGCGCCATGCCGGCGCTGACGGCGCGACGATCACGGTGGTCGCGGGGTCGTTGGCCGGCCGGACGCCGCCGCCTCCTCCGCCGAACTCCTGGGCCGCGCGCGACGAGGCCGACCTTGCGATCTGGCACGTCCGGCTCGAGCCGGGCGGCCGATGGACGATGCCGCCGGCGGCCGGCGCGGACACCGTCCGCACGCTCTACGTGTTCGAGGGCGCGTCGCTGCGCGTCGACGGCGACGCGCTGCCCGCGGCGACCGGGGCGGTCGTCGACTGTGGCCGGGCCGTCGAACTCGTCGCCGGCGCCGAGGCGGTCGAGTGCCTCGTCCTGCAGGCCCGCCCGATCGGCGAGCCCGTCGAGCAGTACGGCCCGTTCGTGATGAACACCCGCGCCGAGATCGAGCAGGCGTTCGCCGATTACCGGCGCACGGGGTTCGGGGGCTGGCCGTGGCCCGTCGCCGACCCGACGCACGGCGCCGACGGGGCCCGCTTCGCGCGCCACGCGGACGGACGGGTCCAGCACGCCGTCGCGACCGTGTAGCGCTCACCGCCGAGCGTCCGCGCCGCGATTCAGCGGGCGTCGCGGACGACCAGCACCGGGACCGACGCGTGGTGCAGGACGTACTGGCTCACCGATCCGAGGAGCAGCTCGCCGGTGTGGCTCGAGCCGTGCGATCCGATCACGATCAGGTCGACGCCGTGCACGTCGGCGCTCTCGCAGATCTGCCGCCCGATCCGGCGTTTCTGTGGCCTGGCCTCTTCGACGAGGTGCGCGAACCGCTCGATCCCTGCGGTGGTGGCGGCCTGCTGCTGCGCGGTGCGGTAGTAGTCGTAGAGCGCGTCGTTGGCCGCCGCCACGCTGTCCGCCCTCGGGGCGAACGGGCTCGACCCCGTCGCCGCGCCATGGGTGCGCGCGCCGGATCCGGCGCCGCCGCCACGGGTGTCCTCGGCGACCGCGGTGTCGGCGGCGAGCGACCACGGCGGGACGATCGAGAGCAGCACGTACTCGGCGGACCCGCCGAACAGCCCGGCGACGGCGCGCAGGGCCGCCGCCGCGTGTTCCGATCCGTCGATCGCGGCGAGCACCTTCGGCATCTTCTGGTCTCCTTCCTGTTCATCGCGGCGCGGCGGACTCCGCGTAGCGCCGCATGATCCGCCGGCCGAGCGAGGTCTTGTGCACCTCGTCGGCGCCGTCGTAGATCCGCGCCGCCCGCTCGTGCCGATACCAGTACGCCAGGATCGTGTCGTCGGTGACGCCGAGCGCGCCGTGCACCTGGATCGCCGTGTCGACCGCCCGCAGCATCGTGTTGGCGACCGAGAACTTGATCGCCGAGATCTCGTCGCGCGCCGCCTTCGCCCCGTACCGGTCGATCATCCACGCCGCGTGCAGCGTCTGCAGCCTGGCCCCACGGATCTCGGCGTCGAGCTCGGCGGCCCAATGCTGGATCACCTGGCGGTCGGCGAGCGTCTCGCCGCCGGGGGTGATCACCCGCTCGTTGGCCCGCCGGCACATCATGTCGAAGGCCCGGCCGGCGATGCCCAGCCAGCGCATGCAGTGGTGGATCCGCCCCGGCCCGAGGCGATCCTGGGCGATGACGAACCCGCCGCCCTCCGGCCCGAGCAGGTTGGCCTGCGGCACGCGGCACGACTGGTAGATGACCTCGGCGTGGCTGGCGTGGCCGGCGCCGGCGTGCCCCATCACGCTGACGTTGCGGACCAGGTTGAACCCGGGCGTGTCGGTCGGGACGATGATCATGCTCGCCCGCTGGTGCGGCGGCGCCTCCGGGTCGGTGACCGCCATCACGATCGCGAACGCCGCGCCGTCGGCCGACGACGTGAACCACTTCTGCCCGTTGATGACGTAGTCGTCCCCGTCCTTCACGGCGGAGGTGGCCAGCAGGACCGGGTTCGAACCCGCCGTCTCCGGTTCGGTCATCGAGAAGCAGCTGCGGATCGCGCCCTCGACCAGCGGGCGGAGGAACCGCTCGCGCTGTTCACCGGTCGCGTACTTGTGGAGGATCTCGACGTTGCCGGCGTCGGGCGCCTGCGCGCCGAACGCGATGTGGCCGAGCGGCGAGCGTCCCAGCGCCTCGCTCAGCAGTCCGTGTTCGAGCATCGTGAGCCCCTGCCCGCCCAGCTCGACGGGGTGGTTCGGCGCCCAAAGGCCCATCTGGCGCACCTTCTCCTGTGCCGCGGCGACCGCGACCTCGACGGCAGCCGGATCGCCGTGCAGCATCTCGCCCTCGAGCGGGACGAGTTCGCGCGCGATGAAGTCGTCGACCAGCTCGAGGATCGTGGTCATCTTCTCCGACACCTCGAACTCCACAGCGTGACCTCCTCGCTTGGACGGTAGGTGTCGATCGGGGGCGGCTACCAGGGCCGTTGTGCCCCTCGTGGCGATCGGTCCGGACGATGGGCTTGCCGCAACCATGACCGACACTTGACTGCGCCGTGAGCCGCCGGCCACGTACGATTGGGGCATGGACGCCCCCCAGCTTGTCCCGACGTTGCCGCCTGCGCCGCCTTCGGCGCCGTCGGCCCCCGCGTGGGCGCCCCCCGGAACGACCGCGTCCGGAGCGACCGCCCCCGGAGCGACCGCCCCGCCGTCGACGCCCCTCTCGTTCGAGCCGGTCGACGCGCAACCGAAGCGCTCGCGCGGGCCGCTGTTCGCGCTGATCGCGGTCGTGGCGCTGGTCGTCGCCGGCCTCGGCGCGGTGCTGGCATTGCGCGGCGGCGACGACGGCGGCGCGACGGTCGTCGCGGTCGAGGACACGTCGGCCTTCTCGCTCGCGGCCGCCACCCAGCGCGCCACCGAGGCCACGACGGCGCGGTTCGAGATGGACATGTCGATCGGCGGCGTCGGCGACATCTCGATGTCCGGCGGCATCGACAACGAGACGCAGATCATGACGCTGTCGATGGACATGGGCGCCGTCCCCGGCGGGGCTGGGTTCGTCGCGTTCGAGTCGATCATCGATGTCGGCAACGGCGTGATGTACATGGGCAGCCCGAGCGAGATGGGGTTCCCGACCGACGCGGCGTGGATCTCGATGGACCTCGCAGAGGTCGCCGAGCAATCGGGCATGTCGCTCGAGGACTTCCAGGACCAGTTCGTGAACCCGCTGGACGTCGCCGAGCTGTTCGCCGACGTCGACGCGGCGGTCGACGTGGGAGCGGACACGATCGACGGGGTCGCCGTCCGGCACTACGTCGTCACGGTCGACCTCGCCGACGTGGTCGCCGCCAACCCGCAGCTCGAGCAGGAGATCGACCTGATCGACCTCGGCGGCCTGCCGGAGGAGGTCGAGTACGACGTGTGGGTGACCGAGGACAACCAGCTCCGGCGGATGACCTTCGCCATCGACGTGGTCGGCCAGGAGATGTTCGTCGAGATGAACGTCACCGGCGTCGGCGAGCCGCTCGACGTCCAGATCCCGTCACCCGACGACGTGATGGACCTCACCGAGCTGCTCGGCGGGTTCTAACCGGTCGCCTCCTCGAGCACTCCCGGCCCGCAGACGCCGGTCCCCCGCCTACAGTGGCGACATGGTGCATCGGATCGTCCCCCGGTTCTGGCGATGGAACGGCGGCGACGCCGGCGCCGGTGAACGCCGTCCGCTCCAGGTGGGCGAGGCCGCCCGGGCGCAGGCGGACCCGTCATGAGGGTCACCATCTTGGGGGCGGGCTCGTGGGGGACCACGGTGGCGACGCTCGCCGCAGATCGCAACGAGTCGCTGCTCTGGGCCCGCGACGAGGAGGTGGCCGCCGAGGTGCGCGAGCAGCACGTCAACTCGCGGTACCTGGCCGGGTTCGACCTCCCGCACCGGCTCGACGCCACCTCGGATCTCGAGCAGGCCGTCGCCCGGGCGCAGGTGCTCGTCGTCGGCGTGCCGTCGCACGCGTTCCGCGAGACGCTCGAGGCGGCCCGGCCGCACGTCAACCCGTGGATTCCGATCATCAGCCTGACCAAGGGCCTCGAGCGCGACTCGCTGCTGCGGATGACCGAGGTGATCAAGGAGGTGGTGCCCGGGCATCCGGCCGCCGCGCTGACCGGGCCCAACCTGGCGAAGGAGATCATGGCCGGCCAGGCCGCCGCCTCGGTCATCGCCACCGAGGACCTGGCGGTCGCCCGAGCGCTGCAGCGCGTCTTCCAGACCGGGCTGTTCCGCATCTACGTCAACGACGACATCATCGGCTGCGAGATGGGCGGAGCGCTGAAGAACGTCATCGCCATCTCGGCCGGGATGGCGCAGGGTCTCGGCGTCGGCGACAACACGCGGTCGGCGGTCATCGCCCGCGGGCTGGCCGAGCTCTCGCGGCTCGGAGTGGCGATGGGTGGCGAGGCGATGACCTTCGCCGGGCTGACCGGACTCGGCGATCTCGTCGCGACCTGCGTCAGCCCGCACAGCCGCAACCGCTACGTCGGCGAGCAGCTCGGCGCGGGGCGCACGCTCGACGACATCCTCGACGAGATGAACATGGTCGCCGAGGGCGTCAAGACGGCGGCGAGCACCATGGAGCTCGCCGAGCGGCACGACATCGAACTCCCGATCTGCGAGCAGGTGCACCGCGTCATCCTCGGCGAGATCTCCGGGTCGGACGCCTACCGGGGGCTCCGCCACGCCGGCCACGAGGCCGAGCCGGGCTGACCGGGAGACGTCGGTATGGCGCCACGACCGGACACCCCGCGCATCGCGCCGATCGGCGAGCTCGACGACGAGTTGGCCGAGATCCTGTCGACCGCGCTGACGCACGCCGGCCGGCCGCTGAACATCTTCGGCGTGCTCGGCCGGCATCCGAAGCTGCTCAAGCGGTTCAATCTGATGGGCGGCTTCCTGCTCAACAAGGGGATCCTGCCCGAGCGCGAGCGGGAGATCGTGATTCTCCGCGTCGGCTGGAACGCGCGGTCGCGGTACGAGTTCGGCCAGCACACGCTGATCGGTGAGCGGTGCGGGTTGACCGCTGCCGAGATCGAGGCGCTCACCCGTGATCCGGCGACCGTCGAGTGGTCGGCCGACGATCGGGCGTTGATCGACCTCGCAGACGACCTGCACGCAGACGACTGCGTCACCGACGCGACCTGGGCGGCGTTGGCCCGCCGCTGGTCTGAGCCCGAGCTGGTCGAGCTGCTCGTGCTCGCCGGCTTCTACCGGATGGTGTCCGGCTTCCTCAACAGCGCGGGGGTCGAGCTCGACGACGGCGTCCCCGGCCTGCCGAACTGACGTCAGGTCGGGTGGCGGGCGAGGACCTCGTTCATCGTGTCGACGATCTGCTCGGCGGTCGCCCCCGGCGTGAGGACGGCGGCGACGCCGGCGGCGCGCAGCTCGGCGAGGTCGGCGTCGGGGACGATTCCGCCGACGACGACGGGGATGTCGTTGCCGCGGGCACGGCATTCCTCGACGACGAGCGGGGCCAGGGTCATGTGCGCCCCGGACAGCATCGACAGGCCGATCGCGTCGACGTCTTCGTCGACCGCCGCGGCGGCGACGGTCTGCGGCGTCTGGAACAGCCCGGTGTAGATCACCTCGAAGCCGGCGTCGCGCAGGATGCGGGCCACGACCTTCACCCCGCGGTCGTGGCCGTCGAGGCCGACCTTGGCGACGAGGATGCGCGCTCCGGCCACGGTCACGGCACTAGATCGTCGGCACTTCGACGTGGCGTCCGAACACGTCGGCCATCGTGCGCATGACCTCGCCCAGCGTGGCGTAGGCGTGGGCGGCCTCGATCAACGTCGGCATCAGGTTGACCTCCGGATCGGCGGCCTCGACCGCCAGCTTGGCGAGCACCTTGTCGACCGCCTCCTGGTTGCGGTCGAGGCGGACCCGTTCGAGGCGCTTGCGCTGGCGCGCCTCGTCAGCGTTGGTGATCTGGAGGATCGCCAAGCCGTCCTCGTCGTTGCCGTCGGTGAACGCGTTGGCCCCGACCACCGTCCGCCGGCCGGCGTTGAACTTGCGCTCGAGCTCGTAGGCGGAGTCGGCGATGCGACCCTGGAACCAGTTCTCGTCGATCCCCGTGATCACGCCCTCGAGCATCGACCCCTCGCCCAGCTCGTCGAGATGGGCGAAGACCTCCTCCGCCTGCCGTTCCATCTCGTCGGTCAGCTCCTCGACGAACCACGACCCCCCGAGCGGATCGGCGACGTGGGCGACGTTGGTCTCGTGGGCGATCACCTGCTGCGTCCGCAGCGCGATGCGCGCCGCCTTCTCGGTCGGGAGGGCCATCGCCTCGTCCATCGAGTTGGTGTGCAGGCTCTGCGTGCCGCCGAGCACCCCGGCCAGCGCCTCGATCGCCGTGCGGATGATGTTGACCTCTGGCTGCTGGGCGGTGAGCGACACCCCGGCGGTCTGGGTGTGGAACCGCAGTTGCATCGACCGCTCGAGCTCGGCGCCGTACCGCTCCTTGGCCCAGCGGGCCCAGATCCGGCGGGCGGCGCGGTACTTGGCGATCTCCTCGAAGAAGTCGATGTGGGCGTTGAAGAAGAACGACAGCCGCGGCGCGAACGAGTCGATCGGGAGGCCGGCCTGGAGCGCCAGCTCGACGTAGGCGAAGCCGTTGGCCAGCGTGAACGCCAGCTCCTCGGCGGCGGTCGAGCCGGCCTCGCGGATGTGGTAGCCGGAGATCGAGATCGAGTGCCATCGCGGCATCTCGGCGGCGGTGAACTGGATCGTGTCGCGCACCAACCGCATCGACTGGCGGGGCGGGAAGACGAACTCCTTCTGCGCCTGATACTCCTTGAGGATGTCGTTCTGCAGGGTGCCGCCGAGCTGCGCCCGGTTGACGCCGGCCGCCTCGGCCTGGGCGATGAACATGGCGAAGATCGGCGCCGCGGGGGAGTTGATCGTCATCGACGTGGTCGTCGTCGCCAGGTCGATCCCGGCGTAGAGGTCCTCCATGTCGGCGAGGCTGTCGACCGCCACCCCGCACCGCCCGACCTCGCCCAGCGCCATCGGGTCGTCGGAGTCGAGACCGAGCAGCGTCGGCATGTCGAACGCGGTCGACAGGCCGTCGCCGCCGGCCCGGATGATGTCCTTGAACCGCTTGTTCGTGTCGTCGGCGGTGCCGAAGCCGGCGAACATCCGCATCGTCCAGAGCTTGGAGCGGTACATCGAGGCGTACGGGCCGCGGGTGTACGGGTACTGCCCGGGGAACTCGCCGTCGTCGGGGCCGTACACCGGGTCGAGCGGGATTCCGGACATCGTCGAGTAGTCGGCGTCGCGATGCGGCGTGGCCTCGAACGCCTGCTGCCACAACTCGCGGGGAGTGCTCATGGTCCGAAGTTAGTGGAATCGTGAGCACGCGCCCCTTCCGGTGAGAGGTGAGACCACCTGTGGGTCTCACCTCTCACCGGACGGGCTTGAGGGACACGTCGCTATGCCTTCATGCCGCCGTCGATCACGAACTCGTGACCAGTGCAGTACGCCGACTCGTCGGAGGCGAGGAACAGCACGAGCGTCGCCACCTCGTCGGCCGACGCGACCCGACCCATCGGCACATGCGTCGCGAGCAGTTCGGCGGTGGCGCCGAGTTCGTGCATCATCGGCGTCTCGATGAACCCGGGGTGGACCGAGTTGACCCGCACGTGGTGCGCCGCCAGCTCGCGGGCCGCCGACTTCGTCATCCCGCGCACCGCCCACTTCGACGCGCCGTAGGCGTGTGCCATCGGCGTGCCGCCCAGCCCGGCGACAGATGAGATGTTGACGATGCTGCCGGCCCCCCGATCGCGCATCGCCGGGCCGACGGCCTTCACCCCCAGGAAGACCCCGGTCTGGTTGACGGCGATCACCCGGTTCCAGTCGTCGAGCCCGGTGTCGAAGGCGCCGCCGTGAAGGAAGATCCCGGCGTTGTTGACCAGCACGTCGATCCGCCCGTGCTCGTCGAGCACACGTGCGACCACCGCCTCCCACTCGTCCTCGCCCGTCACGTCGTGGTGCAGGTACGTGACCGCATCGCCGAGCTCGGCCGCCGTGGCCTCGCCGACGTCGTCGATCACGTCGGTGATCACGACCGTCGCCCCCTCGCGGGTGAAGAGCGCGGCCTCAGCGGCCCCCTGGCCCCTCGCCCCGCCCGTGATCAGTGCGACCTTGTCGTCGAGGCGTCCCATCGCCGCGACACTACGGGGCAGATGATCGTCGCGCCGGTCCGGGCGCCGTCCGTCCGGCGGCGGCCCGATTGCGCGGTACGGTCTGCTGGGTCGTCGATTGGAGGGTGTCATGACGGGTCTTCGATGTCTCGCCGCGGCCGCGGCCGTGCTCGTCATCGCGGCGTGCGGGAGTTCGTCCTCGGATTCGGCCGGGACCGCGGCGCCGGCGGCCGACCCGCCGCCGGCGACCGACGCCCCGCCGCCCGAGACGGACGCTCCGCCCGACACGCAAGCCCCGCCGACGACGGCGGCGCCGACCACGACGCTGCCGCCGGCCATCGCCTTCGGCGAGCCCGGCCCCGACGGCGCCGTCCCGGTGCTGATCGACGGCGCGCAGCTCGCGCCGCTGTTCGACGCGTTCACTCCCGGGGACGACCCCCTCTATCTCGTCCACACCCAGCAGGACGACATCTTCGTCGGCGTCGAGCTGTACACCGTGTTCGGCGCCGGCTGGACGGGCGAGCTCGGCACGTTCCCGACCGATTGCACGACGCACGGGATCTGCGTCTACCTCGATCCGGACGGTTCCGGCCCGCTCGAGGGAGGGGGCCCGGGGGAGGGCACGATCACCGTCTCCCAGCTCGAGGGCGGCTCGATCCTCACGCTCGACGACGTCACCATCGTCGCCTCGGACGGCCAGGTGTACACGATGAGCGGCGTCACGCTCGCCGGCTGATCGCCGGGTTCACCCCGATCCGCAGCCGGTTCGTCGGGGGTCGAGCAGGCGCAGCACCCGCGCCGCGGACAGCGTGATCCGCTCATCGGTCAGCGTGCCGTCGGCCACCGCCCGCTCGATCGCGTCGACCACCGCCCTGGTCTGTCCGGTGGCGGTGAAGATCACGACGTCGATCCCGGCCACGAGCGCGAGCACGGCCGCCTCGTCCTCGGGAAGCCCGACCGCCTGCATCCCGAGCGCGTCGGTCATCACCAGGGCGTCGCCGTAGCCCAGGTCGTCGCGGAGGTACCGGACGGCGCGCTCGCTCTGGGTCGCCGGCCGGCCGTCGGTGAGGCCCGGAACGGTCAGGTGGCCGACCATCACCGCGACGCCGGTGTCGGCGAGGGCGCGGAACGGGACGAGGTCCCACTCCTCGAGCTCGTCCAGCCCGGGCGTGACGCCGGGCTCCTCGTGGGTGTCGCCCGACGCCGCGCCATGACCCGGGTAGTGCTTGATCACCGCCGACAGGCCGCTCGACTGCCACCCCTCGACGTAGGCGCGGGCGAACGC
>JBFGCT010000081.1:0-17288 GCA_041581055.1 Ilumatobacteraceae bacterium
GCGGCGGCAGGTAGCCTCGTCGCCCGATGGGCCGGAACGACGCCAACGCGACACCGGGTCCGGCGCGTTCGGTCGACCGGTCGCAGGGCCTCGGCATGCGGCTCGCCGCGGCCTTCGTCGTCGGCTTCGTCGGGCTGTCGTTGGAGATCGCCTACACACGGGTGATCTCGTTCAAGATCTTCTATTACTACACGTACTTCGTCATCGGGCTGGCGCTCCTCGGGCTGGGCGCGGCGAGTGCGGCGCTCGCCCTGTCGGCACGGCTCCGGCGGCTCGACACGCTCGAGCTCGTGCGCCGGGTGGCCCCGCTCGCCGGGCTGGTCGGCGCCGTCGCCTACGTCGTCGTCGCCCGCCTCCCGACCGACGCCAACCTGATCTGGTCAGGCGGCCGAGCCGACGCGGCGGGCCAACTGGCGCGGTTGTTCGTCGTCTCGATCTCGCTGACCGCGGTGTTCTTCGGCGTCGGGTTGATCCTCGCCCGGCTGATCGTCGCCGAGGCGCACGAGGTGCGCCGGCTGTACTTCTGGGACCTGTCCGGCGCGGCGTTGGGCTGTCTCACCGCGGTGCCGTTGCAGCAGACCGTCGGCCCGCCGGCGATGATCCTGTTCGCCAACGTCGTGCTCGTCGCGCTGGGGGTGGTCGTCACGTACCGGGTCGGCGCCCGGTTCGACCCGGCGACGATCGGCGTCGCCCTCGTCGCCGTGCTGGCGACCGTCGGCGCGAGCACGTTCGACGTGCGCACCGACCAGAGCAAGACGCTGCGCGACAGCGACGTTGTGGTCGGCGGTGATTGGGGCGCGGTCTTCCGCGTCGACGCCGTCGAGTTCACCGACCGAGTCTTCTTGCATCACGACGGGCTCCTCGGCTCGGCGATCTGGCGCTACGACGGCACCCCCGAGACGACGTCGCGGTTCGACACCGACAGCCGCCAACTACCGTTCGCCGCGTTGGGCCGGGCGCCCGAGCGCATCCTCATCATCGGCGCCGCCGGTGGCAACGAGATCCAGGCGGCGCTGACCTACGGCGTCGGGCACGTCGACGCGGTCGAGTTGAACCCGGTCACCGTCGGCCTGCTCGAGGACACGTTCGCCGACTACTCCGGCAACCTGACCGCCCGCGACGACGTCGACTACATCCAGGGGGACGGGCGGACGTTCCTCGCGAGGACCGACAGCGAGTACGACATCGTCTGGTTCGTCGCCCCCGACTCGTACGCCGCCTCGAACTCGGCGACGTCGGGGGCGTTCGTCCTGTCCGAGAGCTACCTCTACACCGAGGAGATGATCGCCGAGGCCTACGAGCACCTCACCCCCGACGGCATGGTGGTCACCCAATTCGGCGACTTCGACTTCGACACCCGCCCGACGCGCACCGCCCGCTATCTGGTGACCGCGCGCCAGGCGTTGGCCGGCGAGCAGGCCGATTTCGCGGCGCAGACCGCGCTGCTCGTCAACCGGGGCGAGACCGACTTCGAACGGTTCAGCACGATGCTGTTGTTCAAGACACCGCCGGACGGCGCCGTGTCCGACCGGGTGAGCGACGCGCTCGACCGGGTCACCGCGACCGACGCGTTGCATCTCCCGGACGGTTCGCTCCCCGGCGCCGGCATCACGACCGACCTGATCACCGGCTCGGATGCCGACGTCTCGGCGATCGTCGCGGGCTACGCCTACGACATCTCCTCGATCGACGACAACCGGCCGTTCTTCTGGCACTTCACACCGTTCGGCGACGTCCTCACCGACTGGAGCCGGTCGTACGAGGACTCCGAGATCGCGATCGGCGAGCGGCTGCTGATCGTGTTGATCATGATCTCCGTCGTCGTCGCCGCGCTGTTCCTGTGGCTGCCGTTCGCGGTGACCAGGCGGCGCGGCGCGAACGCGCCGGTGCCGGTTCCGGGTCGAAGCCGGATGTTCGCCTACTTCGCGGCGATCGGGCTCGGGTTCATGTTCATCGAGATCTCGATGATCCAGCGGTTCTCCCTGCTGCTCGGCTACCCGACGCTGTCGCTGTCGGTCTCGCTCTTCACGCTGCTGCTGGCGACGGCGATCGGCGCGCGGTTCTCCGGGCGGATCGGGGCGCGGCCGCGGGTCGGGCTGCCGGCCGCGGTCGGGGCGCTGTTCGCGGTCACGCTGGTGTACCTGCTGCTCAGCGACGCGGTCACCGACGTCGCGTTGGCCTGGACCCAACCGTTGCGCATCGCGCTCGTCGTCGTGATGCTGCTGCCGGTCGGCGTCGCGCTCGGCGTGTTCCTCCCCGCCGGGATCGACCGGGCGACCGCGTTGACCGCCGCGGCCCCCGGCAGCGACGAGGGGCGTTTCGTCGCGTGGTGCTGGGCGGTGAACGGCTTCTTCTCGGTGATCGGCGCGTCGAGCACGACGGTCGCGTCGATGACGTTCGGTTTCGACCGGACGGTGTTGTTCGGACTCGCCCTGTACCTGGTCGCGCTCGCCGCGATGCTGGCGGGGCGGGTCGCCGCCGTGCCGGGCACGCCGACGGGCGAAGTGGCCGCCCCGGCGATCGACGCGGCGGCGGGGGATCCGATCGGTGCGGCGCTGCGCGTCGAGGGCGTGAGCTGACCGAGGCCGGCGATCTCAGCCCGGCGGCCAACCCATCTGCCTGCCACTGAGGATGTGGAAGTGCAGGTGGTCGACGCTCTGGCCGGCGTGGTCGCCGCTGTTGACGACGAGCCGGTGGCCGGCGGGCTCGGCGACGAGTCCGATCACGTGGGCGACCTCGGCGAGCATCGCCACCGAGGCGTCGTTCGGGAGCTCCACGATGCCGGGGGCGTGAACTGTCGGGACGACGAGGACGTGCACCGGCGCCTGCGGGTTGAGGTCGTGGAACGCGACGGCGGTCTCGCTGCGGTACGCCTCGTCGGCCGGAATCTCGCGCCGCACGATCTTGCAGAAGATGCAGTCATCCACGATCCCGTCAACCTCCCGTCGGTCACTCCGCCGCCGGTTGCGGCGAGGATCGCACTGTACGCCAAGGCCGGCGGCGGTGTCGACGCCCGGCTCAGCCGCCGTCGCCGGTGATCTCCGGGGACTCGCCGCGCGACAACGCCTCGTAGAGCACGGTCCAGGCCCAGGCCGCGACGTCGCCGGCGAGTTCGGAGCGCACGCCGTGCTCGGCGGTCATGCGATGCCACGTCCGTCCGCTGGCGATCGTGCGCAGAATGTGCGCGGTCGCCTCCCTGGTCTCGGCGTCGAGGTCGGGGCGGACCTCGGCCAAGGTCGCCCGGACGGCGTCGAGCGTCGGGTCGGGTCGGTTGAGGCGGCGCACGCCCTCGGAGACCTGCGCCATCTCCAATTGGAAGGCCGCGTTGGCGACGTTGCCCTGCGCGGCCCACGTCGCGGCGTAGTGGCGGATCGCCGCCGGCACCCGCTCGAAGTCGTCCGGCACTGCGACCGGGCTGCTGTCGACGCCGGCCCGGTTCATCCGTTCGGTGAGCGCGCGGATCAACGCCTCCCGATTCTCGAAGTAGTTGTACAAGGTGCGGTGCGACACGCCGGCGCGATCGGCAACCGCCTGCAACGAGATGTTCGTCACTCCGTGCTCGACGACCTCGTCGGCGAACGCGAGCAGGATCGCGTCGCGCGCGACCTGTTTCTGACGCTCCCGGAGCGACTCGGCCATGCACTGAGTATAGCACCCAAGAATAACTTGCACAAAATACGCAAGAATGTTATGGATACTGCATCGGGATGGTGTCCCGACCACCCGTTGCTGACCAAGGAGGAAGCGATGACCAGGACCGAGACCGCGCCAGCCGCGGCCGTGCGGCGCGAGACGGCACCTCGCCCCACGCGATCGACCGACGAGCATCAGGCGGTCAAGCCCGCGCCGAACGAGCGCGTCGGCGGCGTGCTCGGGCTGACGGGCGCAGCCGTGATGATCGCCGGGGCGGTGTGCCACAACGCGTTCGGGGCCGACCTGTTCGCCGTCATGCTGTCGACCGATCGGGCCGAGATCGAGAGCAACCTGACCGACGTCGCCGAGCATCGGACTCCGTTGATGGTCGGCTTGTGGCTGTGGGTCGTCGGAGCGTCGCTGATGTGCGCCGGCGGCACGCTGCTCGCGCGCCGCACGATGGGCGCCTGGTCGACCATCGCGAGATGGGGGTTCGCGGCGGCGACCGGCGCCGTCATCGTGTTCTTCACGGCGATGATGGCGATCGTCGAGGGCGTCGCGCCGGCGCACGCCGCCGGCGAGGACGTCATCACGCTCGCCACGGCGATCGGCTACGGGGCGGTGACCGCCGACTCGATCGCGACGGCGCTGATCCTCGGGCTGGGCTACGCCGCGGCGGTCTACTCCGCACGGGAGACGTGGGCGCCGAGTTGGTTGGTCAAGCTCGCCACGACGTCGATCGTGGTCTCGATCGCGTCGCTCATCCTGTATCGGTCGGCCGACTTCGCGTTCGTCGTCGTCATCGTCGGCTTCGTCACCGTGATCGCCACCGGCATCACCGCGGTGCGTCATGCCGACTGACCAATGCCGCCAGCGCACGACCGAGCCCGCTTCGACGTCGATCGAGCCTCGCCGCCCGGAGTTCGAGGTTCCCGACGGCACCTGGACCAAGGACGCCGCGCACACCGGTTCGCTGGCCAGCCCGTTCCTGGCGTCGATGGGTGGCGGGCTGACCGACACCTTCTCCTCGCTCGCCGAGCGCTTCGGGCTCTTGATCGACACCGTCGAGAGTCGAACGATCGGCTACGAGTCGTACATCCGCGTCGTGCCGCTCGGCGGGGGAGGAGGGTCGCGGAAGCCGCCGCCCGCGCCGATCATGTGGGCGCTGGTGCGGCTGCTTCCCGCGCTTCGGCGACGAACCGCGGCGGCGCGGCAGGCGTTCGAGTCGGGCGTGCTCGACGGGCTCCCTGGGCGATGGGAGAACGAGTGGAAGACCGAGTTTCGGGCCCGCAACGAAGCGCAGCGCGCCGTCGACCTCGTGCCGCTCGACGACCGGGCGTTGCTCGACGCGTTGGCGTCGGCGCGCACCCTGCTGGCCGACGGCACCCGCGTGCACTTCGACCTCTTCATGCCGTACCTGGTCGGCCTGCACGGCCTGGTCGCCGAGTGCGAGCGCGCGCTCGGCTGGGACACCGCGCAGACGATGCGGCTGCTGACCGGCCACTCGGTCGCCTCGTCGGCGCCGACGGGAGCGCTGCAGGACGTCGCCCGCTCGGCGGCGGCGCGTCCCGCGGCCGCCGCGGCGATCGCCGACCGCTCGCCGGGAGTCGGCGACCGGCTGCACGCGGTCGCCCCCGACGTCGGGCGAGCGCTGGATGACTGGGTGCGGGAGTGGGGCCATCGCACCCTCGACCACGAGCCCGCCGCCCCCACGTTCGCCGAGCAGCCCGAACTCGTCGCCCACCTCCTGCGCGAGTCGCTCACGCGGGTCGGACGCGCCGAGACGAGCGGCGGGACGGAGAACGCTTCGGCGTCAGCGTCGCTCGCCGAGGCTCGGCGGCGGTTGGCGGGGGACGACCGCGAGCGGTTCGAGCGGGCGCTCGACGCGGCCCGCCGGGTGTCTCCACTCCGCGAGGACAACGTCCATCTCTGCGGCACGATGCCGATGGCGTCGGTCCGGCGCGTCGCGCTCGAGATCGGCCGCCGGCTGGCCGAACGGCGACAGCTCGCCGCCGCCGCCGACGTGTTCCTGTGCGCGCTCCCCGAGGTCGAGGCCGGGCTGCTCGGGGGCGCGTCCGACCTCCGCCCGACCGTCGAGCGGCGGCGGGCCGAGATGGCGTGGGTCGAGGAGCATCCGGGGCCTGAGCGGTACGGCGAGCCAGCCGGCGCCCCGCCGGACATGTCCGCGCTCCCGCGTCACGCCAGACGGATCAACCGCGCCCTGCTGTGGGCGATGGAGCAGGAGTTCAGCGGCGCGGTCGCCGGCACAGCGGTGCGCGGCGTGGCGGCCAGCCCCGGCACGCACACCGGGCCGGTGCGGGTTGTCGTCGACGAGGACGACTTCTTCGACATCCAGGACGGCGACGTGCTGGTGTGCCGCATCACGACCACCTCGTGGGGTCCGCTGATGGGGGTCGCCGGGGCCATCGTGTGCGACTCGGGGGGCGCGTTCAGCCACACCGCCGTCATCGCCCGCGAACTCGGTCTCCCCGCCGTGCTCGGGACCGGCAACGCCACCCACGTGCTGACGTCGGGTGAGATCGTGACCGTCGACGGCGGCGCCGGCGTCGTCGAACCAACCCCCTGAGCGCGGTCGCCGTCGGCGCCGCCCCGCCTGGCAGCGGGATCGATCGCGCCGTCTCCTAGGCTCGACGCGGTGGATGAGATGAACGATCACGCCGCCGAACCCGACGTCGACGTCGTCGTCGTCGGCGCCGGGATGGCCGGGCTCTACCTGTTGTACCGCCTCCGCCGGCTCGGGTTGTCGGCCCGCGCGTTCGAGACCGCCGACGACGTGGGCGGGACGTGGTACTGGAACCGCTACCCCGGGGCGCGGTGCGACGTGCAGAGCGTCGACTACTCCTTCAGCTTCGACCCCGAGCTCGACGCCGAGTGGGAGTGGTCGGAGAAGTACGCCACCCAGCCCGAGATCCTCCGCTACCTCCAGCACGTCGCCGATCGGCACGACCTGCGCCGCGATGTCCAGTTCTCCACCAGGGTCGACCACGCGGAATGGGACGACGACGCGTCGTGGTGGCGGATCCGGACCGACCGCGGCGACGACGTGAGCTGTCGGTTCTACGTGATGGCCTCCGGCTGCCTCTCGGCGCCGAAGACTCCCGACATCGACGGGGCCGAGCGGTTCGCCGGCGAGGTGTACTCCACGAGCCGGTGGCCGCACGGGGGCGTCGACTTCACCGGCAAGCGGGTCGCCGTCATCGGCACCGGCTCGTCGGGGATCCAGTCGATACCGCTCATCGCCCGCGAGGCGACCGAGCTGACCGTGTTCCAGCGGACGCCCAACTTCTCGTTGCCGGCGCACAACGGCCCGATCCCGCACGACAAGTCCGACGCGATCGCCGCCGGCCGCGCCGAGTACCGCGAGGCGGCGCGCTGGTCGCGGTCCGGCGTCCCCGGGGAGATCGCCGCCGAGGGGGCGCTCGAGGTCTCCGCCGAGGAGCGCGGCGTGCGGTACGAGCGGGCGTGGGAGGAGGGAACGATCTTCGCCCTGCTCGGGGCCTTCAACGACATCATCGTCAACCAGGCGGCCAACGACACCGCCGCCGAGTTCGTGCGCGACAAGATCCGATCGATCGTCGCCGACCCCGACGTCGCCGAGTCGCTGTGCCCCACCGACTATCCGGTCGGGACGAAGCGGCTGTGTCTCGACACCGGCTACTACGAGACGTTCAACCTGCCCCACGTCGGCCTCGTGAACCTGCGCGACGAGCCGATCACGTCGATCACCGAGACCGGCATCGACACCGCCGACCGATCGATCGAGATCGACGCGCTGGTGTTCGCCACGGGTTTCGACGCGATGACCGGGGCGATCGTGGCCGTCGACATCGCCGGGCGGAACGGCGTCAAGCTCGCCGACCGGTGGGCGGACGGGCCCAAGACGTACCTCGGCCTGACCACGGTCGGGTTTCCCAACCTGTTCATGATCACGGGGCCCCAGAGCCCGTCGGTGCTGTCGAACATGGTCGTGTCGATCGAGCAACACGTCGACTGGGTGTGCGACGCCATCGACCACATGCGCGCCGAGCGCCTCGACGTGATCGAGCCGACCCCGCAGGCCGAGGACGGCTGGGTCCAGCACACCAACGACTTCGCGGACATCACCCTGTTCCCGCTGGCCAACTCCTGGTACATGGGGGCCAACGTGCCCGGCAAGCCGCGGGTGGTCCTGCCGTACGTCGGGGGTGTCGACCGATACCGCTCGATCTGCGCCGACGTCGTCGAGCGCGACTACCTCGGGTTCACCCTCGAGGGCCGAGGGACGACCGAGCGCCGCGACGGGGTCATCCAGCCCGTGCAACCCGACGTGCAGATCATGCTCGAACTGATGGCCGAGCTCGAACTGCCGCCGATGGAGACGCTGTCGGTCGCCGACGCCCGCGCCTTTTCCGAGGCGATGGCGGCGACGCGGCCGCCCGGCCCCGACGTGGGCGAGATCGTCGATGGCGCGCTACCCGGCGCCGAGGGCGACCTCGCCTACCGGCTCTACCGGCCGGACAGCCAGGGCCCACACCCGATCGTGGTCTACTTCCACGGCGGCGGGTGGGTGCTCGGCGACGCCGCGTCCGACGACCCGTTCTGCCGCGACCTCTGCGTGCGGTCGGACGCGATCCTGATCTCGGTCGACTACCGCCACGCCCCCGAGGCCCGCTTCCCGGCGGCCCCCGACGACGGCTTCGCCGCGGTCCGGTGGGTCGCCGACCACGCCTCGTCGTTGGGTGGCGCGCCCGGGCCGCCGGCGGTCGCCGGGTGGAGCGCGGGGGCCAACGTCGCCGCCGTCGTCTGCCAGACCGCCCGCGACGCCGGCGGTCCCGCGATCGCCGGCCAGCTCCTCGTCACGCCGGTGACCGACTGCGACCTCACGCGTCCGAGCTACGTCGACAACGCCGACGGGTACGTGCTGACCGCGGCGCTGATGGCGTGGTTCTGGGACCACTACGCCGATCCCGCCGACCGGTTCGATCCGCTGGCGTCGCCGCTGCGCGCGGACGATCTGACCGGCCTGCCGCCGGCGATGGTCGTGACCTGCCAGTTCGATCCGCTGCGCGACGAGGGCGACGCATATGCCGCTGCGCTGGCCTCGGCGGGGGTGCCGGTCCGCCACCTGCGATGCCGGGGGCAGGTCCACACCTCGTTGACGGCGGTCGGCCAGTTGGTGTCCGGCACCGGAGCGCGGGCCGAGATGGCCGACGCGCTCGCGGCCTTCCTCGGCGTCGGCGTCCCGGCCTGATCCGGGCGCGGCCAGCGCGTGCCGGGGGTCGGGCGGCTGCCGTACGGGACGGCGTCCGGCCACGGTGAGCGCGCCCGGCGGCACGGGGCACGGTCCCGAAAGTGCCACGCGGCGGAGTGGGCTATGGTGCCGACGGCGGGGCACGCGCCACGCTCAGGAACGAGGAGAAGTAGCTCATGCCGGAACTCGAAGACGCAGTCTCAGCTGCGGTGTCAGCAAAGCGGGCGATCAGCGGTGACCTGCTGAGCAAGGCTCTCCGCAAGCGTCCCATCGAAGACGGGATGATGATGTTCATGTCCGTCGACGAGGCGGTGGACAACGCTGCGTCGAACACCCATGCCGTCGGCGTGGGCGTCAAGGAGATCGACGGCGTGCTCACCCCGGCGATCAGGGTGCACGTCGTCCAGAAGATCGCGAAAGAACTGCTCCGACCGGAAGACCTGATCCCGAAGGAGATCAGCGGTGTGCCGACCGATGTCATCGAGTCGCCGCCGGCGACGATCTACACCGACATCGCAACCACGGCGTGCACCGACACGCGGCGCACCCGTCAGCGGCCGCTCGTCGCCGGCATCAGCGTCGGGCACTACCAGATCACGGCCGGGACGATCGGCTACTTCTGCCGGTCGACCAAGGAGGGCGATGATCGCGACGCCACGTTCGTGCTGAGCAACAACCACGTCCTCGCCAACGTCAACAAGGGCAAGATCGGCGATCCCATCCGCCAGCAGGGCCCGCTCGACGGCGGAACCGAGGACGACAAGGTCGCGACCCTGTACCGGTTCGTCGAGTTGCTGACCGGCGCCGACTCGAACACGGTCGACTGCGCGATCGGTCTGCTCGACGACGGCGTCGAGGTCAAGAACGAGATCTGCATGATCGGGGCGATCGACGGCACGACCGAGGCCGCCACGCAGATGCTCGTGCGCAAGCACGGCCGGACGTCGGGCTACACCGAGGGTGTCGTCAGCGACCTCGACCTCGACGTGGTGGTCGGGATGGACGCGGTGACGAAGGCCAAGTTCACCGGCCAGATCCGCATCGAGGCCACGATCCCGTACCAGGCGATCGGCCTCGGCGGCGACAGCGGTTCGCTGGTCGTCGAGCGGCACAGTCAGAAGGCGGTCGGCTTGTACTTCGCCGGGCCGCAGAGCGGGACCTACGGCATCGCGAATCCGATCGAGGACGTCCTCAGTCAGCTTGGGGTCGAGCTGCTGTGACCGAACCCGACGAGGAGTTCAAGGAGGCCAAGCGCCGCGTCAGCCGGAAGTTCCTCGGCACGGCGGGCGTTCATGGTGTCGGCGTGCGCGAAGAGGGGAGGAAGATCGCCGTCTTCCGTCAATCGTCACCCGGCGAGGGGGACGAGGAGCGAGAGGCTGTCATCGCCGAGATCAAGAAGGAAGCCGGGCCATTCGAGGTCGAGGTCGTCGAGGACGAGCCGCCCGAGTTCACCAGCGCGCCGACCGCCGAGCCGGCGCAGACGGGAGAGGAACATGCGAATCCCGCATCCGCGGTGCCGAGCCAGCCAGAGAGCGATTCCGAAGCGGCGCGCCCCGCCGGACTGATCGCGAGGTGTACTCGCTGGATTCGGTCGCGGCTCGCGCGTTGATCATTCCGACATCCATGACGGCATGCGTTCGTTGACCGCGGGATGTCCGAAGCGCTCCACGCGGGGTGAGCATCTGCTCCGGCGGGGAGTGCAGCGAAGGTGTTGACCGCAACCGTCATCTCGCCGCCCAACGACCCGGTCAACTTCTCGATTCTGCCAGCTAACGAACCAACCGGTGACGGTGTCATCATCAATGTGAAAGGAATTCCTGGAAATCTTCCAAAGACATACGGCAATACGGTCGCAGTCTGGGATACGTGGTACCCCGATCTGAGCAGCGGCGAGTCCGCCGATCTCTCGCACGTGGTGAACGTGCCGACCGACCAACAGGCGAACAGCATCGTGGTGAACTACCCGTTCTCAGGGGGGAATTACCTGTTGAGCTATCAAGTCGGTCAGTCGGTCACGACGATGTGTGCCAGCTACCGCCTGTCGCTCGAACTGGTGGCCATGTCGGTCACTCCGGCCCAGGGAGTGGACCTGACCATTGTCGACGTCACCGACACCACGGTGACAGTCTTCTACAGCACGCTCAGTGGCTACGAACCGGAAACCTCGAACAATTGGGTGGGGGTCTGGATGGGTGCTCCGCGCATTTTCGGCGCTGGAAAGCCACTCGGTATGGCCCCTATCCTGGGTACTTCGAACATCGGACAAGTGACAATTTCTGGTGTCGCGATGAGGCCGCGCCCGTATTATTACACGCTCATCTACTTCATGGGCCCGTCGGTCGACGGCGCTGGTGGAACGAACGTCGGGTCAACCCTCTGCTTCGAGGTCAGCGGCTGAACGTCCCAGCGTGCGAACCACATTTCGAGCCCCGGCGGGCGGCGGTGGCCGGGGTGGCGGCGCGCGCGATCGGGCCGCTTGCGCTCCGTGTGTTCGTTTGTTAGGGTGAGGTCCTGTCTCGACTTGAGGCGAGAAACGTGGGCAAACTAGCGAAGTGTCGGCTGTGGCTGACTCTGGAGGCACTGATGGATGAAATATTGGCAATGACCGCTACGGCGGGGACCCAGACCGAGATCAAGGTCGTCGGCTCGGCCAGCGGTGATGGGGCGTTGGTCAACTACGTGACGTCGCAACGCAACCGGCCGAAGACGTACAGCAACAAGCTGTACGTGTGGGAGACGACCAGCGCCGCGATTCCGTGGGCTGCCGCTCCCGTCGGGAACGCCGCGGTGGCCACCGACGCGCCCGTGAGCACCCAGATGCTCGACTTCGCATTCCAGGTCGGCACGGGCTACGTCGTCGGGTATGCAGTCGGCGACTCGCCGACCGCGACCTGTGCTCAGGTCTATATCCCGTCGACGGGAGTGAATGATCCGTCGACCTACGTGACGAGTGAATTGGGCCTCAAGATCAACTACTTCGGTAACAATATCTGCCAGGTTCGGTTCGAAGGTTTGGCCGACTATTCACCCAGCGCAAACGGTAACTGGGTGGGGATCTGGCGCAGCGACCACGTGCCGTACAGCGGTGCGCCGATGGCCAAGGCGGACGTGACATCGGGGAACAGCAGCGGGCTGGCAACCATCCAGGGAGTCCAGATCGTGATCGGCTCGACGTATTCGGTGGGGTACTTCATGGCCGCCGACCCCGCAGGCCGCACCGCGCTTGCGGCGTCCGCGACGTTCTCGACCTGACCGATCCGCGTCGCGGGTGTCCGGTCGACCTTGAGCGGAGTGGTTCATGACGAGTTTTCATCGTGTTGCGGACTCCGCGCTGTACGTCGCGGACACCAGCGGTTCCAACGGCGACTGGTGGGGGTTCGTCATCACTCGGGACCTTCCCGAGGGTGACGAGCTCCCCGCCGGACCGATCGCGCTGCAGGACGCGCTGGAGAACCTGACCTGGCAAGGCAGTTTCGTCTACGTCGCCGAGGGGCCGGGCCCCGGACCCGACGGCAGCTTCATCGGCGACGTCCGGTCACTTGTCGAACGATCGTCCATCGGGAAGCTGGGAGCCATCATCTTCCTCGAGACGGGGGTGTTGCCGGCGGACCCGCAGACCTTCGTCCTGCTCAACCGATCGGCCGGCACGGTGTCGTTGGGAGGTGGACCTGGGCTGCAGGTCAACCTGACCGGGGTCAACGGGTTCAGTCTGAGCATCAACCCGAACTCGTCGTTGGCGGTCGGCGATGGCGGGTCTGGCGAGTTCATCGAGCTGAGCAACCCGAGCCAGCCCGTGGCGACGTTGACCGGGGCTCATCGCCCAGCGCCGGTGTCGCCGCCCTCGAACTCGGCGCAACTTCATTTCGCCGGATCGGCCAGTGGCACGTTCACGTTCCCGCTCACCCTCGAGCAGCGATCTCTTCACGACGACACCAACTGGGGCTTCCAACTCCTGATCCCGAACGACCAGCCCGAGGCGCAGGCGGCTGCGGCCTCCGGCGATGGGCCGACCGAGTTCGTGGCCGCTTGGTTCCCGCTGGCGGAGCGGGGCGCCCCCGGCGCCGTCCTCGGGTTCTCGGCTCAGGTGAGCGTGGTCAACCCGCGGAACCGCATCGCCACGGCGTCGCCAACCGCCCTGTTCTTCGACGGGCGGGGATCCGATCTGACGCTGGTGTCGGGCTATCGCACGAACTACGGCAAGAAGGTCACGCTGACGCCGGTCGTCGGCGGGAGCGCGCCAGCACGGCTCGTCATCAACGCGGGCTACTCGCTCACATCGAGCGATCCCGGCGGGCAGAAGGGCTTCCGTCTGGCGCCCGCCGGCGACTTCGCGATGTCGGTCGACGGGGCCCAGCCGAACGAGGCTCGCCAACTCCTCTGTGGGTTGTCGGGCACCGAGACGATCGCGTTCACACCACATCTCACGAGCCCGGCGCAGCAAGGGTCGGTGCTGCGATTCCATCCCAACCTGGCGGGAAACATCCCAGAGTTCCCGCTCAAGGCGGCCTCCCCGATCGGTCCGCCGGTCACGGCCGACGCGCAACTGCTCGACGACCGGTTCGAAACCTCGTGGGTGTCGATCGTCGCGCCTCCCAGCGCGACGGCGCACTACACCGCGGCGCCGAAGGGCGCCGAGCTCTTCGGGATCAGCCAGCAGAAGTCGGCGGACGGCACGACCGACTTGGTTCCGAGCGGGCTGCTCGGTCCGAAGGACCCGGGCCTCGGTCTCCACGAGAGCATCGTCTTTCCGATGGTGCCGCTCGCCGGGTTCAGGGCCGGGTCCGGCGACCAGGACCTGTCGAGCGCGCAACTGGCGCAGGTCGCACGCGAGATCCTGGGTCCGACTCGCAAGGCCGCGATCACGGCGTCGACGGCGACCGTGACCGCCGCATCGGCTCTGGCGAACGGCGACGAGCTCTCGGCGCACGCCGCGGTGGCCGACGGGCTGGAGAGCACGACGACGCCGACCGGCTTCATCACCCGATATGGCCTGACGAGCGGCAAGTGGGAACAACTGCTGCTCGCGCAGGTTCAGGGCGATCACGAGGACCCCAAGAAGGTCACCCGGCAGATGGGGTTCAACGGCCTCGACGACAGCCTCCAGGCGGCGTTCCAGACGAGCGACCAGTTCCTCGTCGTCGCCAACGCCGACCATCTCGGCGCGCCGGTGCCCCACCCGCCGCCGAAGGATCCGACGACCCCATACGGCTTCATGCCGCCGTACAACCCACCATCGACACCGCCGGAGGGGTTCTACAACACGGTCAACATCGGGAAGTGGAACTTCGCGGCGGAGGTCGGCCAGCACAACCAGTTCGGCGACTACCGCAGCGTGATGATCGTGAAGGGCGTGAAGGGGAGGATCCTCGACATCGACCCGAGCACGAGGCGACCGACCGACCACAGCCTGGTGATGAGCCCGGACAAGTGGACGATGACCAAGGAGTTCGCGACCCCGGACTCGACGGGCCCGCCGCAGCTGGGCGCGCTGTCGAACTGGCTCGTCGACTACTGCCTCGACGCCTGGGAACAGGCGAATCCGACCGACCCCGGCGCCGTGCCCGACCCGTATTTCGTCAACTTCGCCAAGATCGTCCAGGACCCGAACTGGACCGGTGTGCTGATCTTGAAGGCGACGATCCGCGATGTGCCGCCGGAGCTCGCCGGGATCCTCGCCGGGGTCAAGGACCCAACGGACTTCTTCGCCCACCACATCGGCATCGAGATCGGCCAGATCGACAAGGACAAGGTGCAGCAGACCGACACGACCTCGATGTTCGGCCTGATCCACTACATCGACCCGCGCTACGACGACCGCCAGGGTCCGCACGCGATCGCTCCGAGCGATCTCGACGCGACCTTCGACTTCACGCTGTTGACGTTGAAGGCCCTCTTCGAGAACTCGTCGATCAAGAAGTTCGACAGCCTGGCGCAGATGGTGCTCAACCAGATCTTCGGGAGCCAGGTCGCCTCGATGGTCGACATCAAGCCGTCCGAACCGCCGGCGCCGAACCGATACAACGCCGTCCTCCTCGAGGGCGGGGTGCAGCGCAACGGCGAAGCCGTCGTCTACAGCCTGGCGTCGCGTTGGCCGAATCGGTACACGCTGCGCAACAACGTCTTGACCACCGTCGAGATCGACACGGCTCAGATGTCGACACGCGACGACGGGGCCACCAGCGGGCAGATCGTGTCGTGGATCGGGATGACCGGGTACATGAACTTCTCGATCGTTCCGCCGGTGACCGGCGCCGAGCCCAAAGACAACCTGCCGGCGTTCGACATCTTCTCGTTCGGTCCCGACCCGGACAAGGAGGGCGAGCTGCGGAGCGGGTTGAACTTCAGCAACCTCGGCCTCCAGATCACGATCCCGCCGGAGTCCGGCGGCACGCAGCCGGCGACCGAGTTGGTGCTCCTCGAGACCGAGATGTCGTTCAACACGTCGGCGAGCCACCCGCGGGACGCGAGCATCTACAAGAGCTTCCAACTCGAGCTCTTGGGTCTGCTCTCCGGGAATGCCAACGCGGAGGACCCCGGCGACAAGAGCGATCCGGCGAGCCTCGGCTACCTGCCCGCCGTCACGCAGTACGGCTTGCGCGGCGTCACGTCCGGCGCCGGTGGCTGGCACGGGCTGAACTTCAAGCTCAACCTCGGCACGCCGGGCGCATTGGCGGGCAAGGTCAATCTCGACTCCAGCCTGCTCGTCGCCTGGGCCGACGACAGCGGGGCCGCCGCCGGGTCGACCGACCTGCAGGCGATGGTGGCGATCGAGCTGCCGGGCGCCGGGTCGGGCGGCGACCTGTTCAGCCTGCAGACGGTGATCAAGTTGTCGATCGGGCTCATCCAGCTCATCTACGTGCCGCCGACGACGGCCGAAGACGGCGCGGACAAGAAGGGTGGATTCCTTCTCGTCCTGAACGAGATCGCGCTGAAACTGCTCGGCCTGCTCAAGATCCCGCCGAGCGGAAACACCGCGTTCCTCCTGTTCGGCGACCCGGACGCCGCGGACTCGACGGGGCTTGGGTGGTTCGCGATCTTCAACAAAGCCAAAAAAGCGGCTGAGAAGGCGGCTGGTTAAATGATGATCAGCCCATCGGCACGAGGAGAGTCAGAACGATGAGCGGCGACTTCCTTCCCGGTATCTTCGGCGCGCTGAGTTCCACGACGAAGGAGTTCTCGGCGGACGCCGTCGGCAAGCAGCTCGACGAGTTCAAGAAGCGGCTCGACGACGAATCGGACGAGAACAAGGTCGTCCGGCTGTGGATCGAGCCCGATTCCGCCTACGGGCACCAATGGTCGACGGTCAACATCATGTACCGCCTCGCCCGCCCGGTGGGCGAGCAGAAGCTCGAGTTCGGCTACGCCGGAACGATCGAGGTCTACTACACGGGAAGCGCCGAGCTGGCGGGTCTCTCCGCGCTGATCCCCGAGCTCGGCGTCAAGACCAGCGGCAAGGTCGACGGGGCCACCGTCAAGCTCATCGACTTCGCGCAGGACCCGCCCGCGTCGGCGGTCAACTTCGGGTTCACGGCCACCGCCGGCGCGACGGTCGGGCTGGCGGAGAAGCTGAACGTCAACTACTGCCTGCGGCTCCAGCCGTTCGGCGGCGACGGTCCGGAACAGATCGAGTTCCTGGAGGACGGCAAGGACCCGGTCGACCTGACCAAGACCGCAGAGGTCGGCGGCGAGCGGTTCCCGCGCCGCCTCTACACCGTCGACGAGTCGCTGTACGCGAAGCCGGCGTGGCAGACGTTCCTTGACGCCGGGTACCCGCAGGAGGACAAGACCAAGCTCGAGATCGTCCGGTACCTCGTCTCCGACGACGTCTTGAAGGACTACCAGCTGCAGGCGGTGTACGGCCTGCGCGCCGAGAACGTCGACTTCAACCAGAATGCCGCCTTCGGCGCCGCCCTCGTCACCGCGGCCGTGCTCCGCTGGCAGAAGGGCAAGACGTCCTACGACAAGGCCAAGCCCACCATCATCGTCAACTTCGACGACTTCGGAAGCACGTGGACCGGCTCGACGAACACGGACAACGACGCGCTGACCGACGTGCTCGCCGGCGACTTCGCGCCCGGTGAGATCGGTTTCAAGCTCAAGGTCGACGATGGCGACCGCGACGCGAAGGTCAACTTCGGCCGGCGGTCGGAGTTCTTCAAGCAATTGGACGCGGTGGCCGATCCGCCGAACCCCGACACCGATCGCGTCAGGTTCCTTCCGGCGGCGGCGACACTCGACAACGTCAAGACCGCCGTCTCCGACATCGCGAACAACCAGACCGCAGTGCTGTTCATCCCGCTCGGCAGCACGTTCCCCGCGGTGTTCAACAACGCCATGGCCAAGTCGTCGCTGCCGCCGATCCTCCAGGGGGAGCGGGCCGCCGACATCGCGTCGAACTTCGGCC
>JBFGCT010000082.1:0-17278 GCA_041581055.1 Ilumatobacteraceae bacterium
CGACCACCACCACGACCACCGCGCCGACCGTCGTCCCCGACTTCGGCGACGACGCGCCGGATCGCAAGATCTGCTTCATCTGCTCCAAGGGCGGCCTCGACATGGCCTACCCCGCGCTGATCATGGCCAACGGCGCCCTCGGTGAGGGCATCGAGACCCACATCTTCTTCACCTTCTGGGGCCTCGACATGGTCAACAAGAAGACGATGGACGACCTCAAGTTCACGCCGCTCGGCAACGCCGCCATGCACATGCCCCCGGGGCTCGGCGGCCTGTCCGACAAGCACATGCCGCAGGGCCTCGGCGGCCTGCCGGGGATGACCGCGATGGCGACCAAGATGCTGAAGAAGCAGATCGCCGACGTCGACGTCCCCGAGATCCCCGAGTTCCTCCAGATGCTCTCCGACATGGGCGCCCACCTGTGGGCCTGCCGGATGTCGGCCGACATGATGGGCCTCGAGAAGGACGACCTGTTCGACGAGGTGATCGACATCATCAACGTCAGCGAGTTCATCGAGCTCTCCGAAGGCGGCCAGATCGTCTTCGTCTGAGGCGGCGCGCTGTGCGACGCTTGGTCGACCGATCACCGATCACCGATCACCGATCACCGATCACCGACGGAGCGTGCCGTGGAACCGCAGCCGACCTTTGACACCGATGTCGTGATCGTCGGCAGCGGATTCGGTGGCAGCGTCAGCGCGCTCCGGCTGACGGAGAAGGGCTACCGCGTCACGGTGCTCGAAGCGGGCCGACGCTTCACCGCGTCCGACTTCCCGAAGACGAACTGGAACCTGCGCAAGTTCCTCTACGTCCCCCAGCTCGGGATGCGGGGCATCCAGCGGCTCAACCTGCTCAGCGACGTGCTCGTGCTGTCCGGTGCCGGCGTCGGCGGCGGCTCGCTCGTCTACGCGAACACGCTGTACGAGCCGCTCGGCCAGTTCTACGCGGACCGGCAGTGGTCGGCGATCACCGACTGGCGCGACGAGCTGGCTCCGCACTACGACCAGGCCAAGCGGATGCTCGGCGTCACCCCGGCGCCCGACGACAGCCCGAACGACGCGGTGATCCGCGAGATCGGCGAGCGGATGGGCGTCGGCCACACGTATCGCCCGACCGACGTCGGGGTGTACTTCGGCGAGCCCGGCGAGACGGTCGCCGACCCGTACTTCGGCGGGGCCGGCCCGGAGCGGAGCGGGTGCGTGAAGTGCGGCGCCTGCATGGTCGGATGCCGCCACAACGCCAAGAACACCCTCGACCGCAACTACCTGTACCTCGCCGAGGCCGGCGGGGCGACCGTGCTGGCGGAGCGGAAGGTGACCGACATCGTCCCCCTCGACGGCGGCGGCTACGAGGTCGTCTCGGAGCGGCCCGGAGCGCGGCGCGGGCGAGCGGTCCAGCGGGTCACCACCGAGCAGGTGATCCTGTCGGCCGGTGTCCTCGGCACGATGCGGCTGCTCGCCGACCTGAAGGAACGCGGGCGCCTGCCGCGGCTGTCCGACCGGCTCGGCGAGCTCGTGCGCACCAACTCCGAGTCGATCCCCGGCGCCTCGACGCTGAAGGTGACCGACACCGACTACTCGCAAGGCATCGCGATCAGCTCGTCGATCTACCCGAACGAGCACACCCACATCGAGGGCGTGCGCTACTCGACGGGTTCCAACTCGATGGGGCTGCTGACGACGCTGCTCGTCCCGGGCGGAGGGAGGATGCCCCGGCAACTCCGATTCATCGGCCAGACGCTGCGCCACCCGCTCCACTTCCTGCGCAGCCTGTCCGTGCGCCGATGGTCGGAGCGCTCGGTGATCCTGCTCGTGATGCAAAGCCGCGACAACAGCATCAACCTGCGGTGGAGGCGTCGCAAGCACGGGGTGCGGCTGCGCTCGGAGCAGGGGACGGGCGAGCCGAACCCGACGTTCATCCCCGAAGCCGAGGAGGCGGCCCGGCACGCGGCCGACATCATGGGCGGCGACGCCTACGGCTCGGTCAACGAGGCGCTGCTCGACGTGCCGGTCACGGCGCACATCCTCGGCGGCTGCGTGATCGGCGTCGACGCCGAGCACGGCGTCATCGACGCCTACCAGCGGGTCTACGGCCATCCCGGGCTGCACGTGGCCGACGGCTCGGCGATCAGCGCCAACCTCGGCGTCAACCCGTCGCTCACGATCACCGCCCAGTCCGAGCGGGCGATGGCCTTCTGGCCGAACCGGGGCGAGCCCGACCCACGCCCGCCGCTCGGCGACGCGTACCGGCCCCTCGCGCCGGTGCCGCCGCGCGCCCCGGCCGTGCCCGAAGGCGCCCCAGCCGCGCTCCGCGCCTGACCACGACCACCTCGATCCCGATCCGTTTGCGTCGCGATTGTGACCGCACGGGTCGCCAGAATCGCGACGCAAACGTGGGGGGAACGTGGGTTACTGGGTGCGCATGGCGGCGGTTCGCTCGCCGGCGCGCATCCGGTCGGCAGTCGCCCGGTCGGGGTCGTCGAGGCGTTCGAGGGTGACGCCGTGGATGTCGGCGGTGCATGGGAACCCGTGCTCGTACGGGCCGACCGGGGCGCCGGTGTCGACGCCGACGTCGAACGTCTCGCCGCTCATCGAGAACACGATCGGCACCGTGCGCTCGACACGGGCGCGGTCGACCTCGGTTCCGTCGACCGACAGCGTGACGAGGCCGCCGGCGCCGAATCCGCCGTCGTGGGCGTAGTGCACGACGAGCTCGTGGTCGCCGGGGGCGAGCGGCTCGGCGGCGCGGACGAATGTCAAGTCGTGGCCGAAGCAGTTGTAGAGGTAGGTCGGGACGCCGTCGTCGAGGTACATGCTCCAGCCGGCCATGTTGCCGCCCTGGCAGGCGATCACGCCGTGGGCGCCGTCCGCCGGCACGGTGATCGCGGCGGAGATCCGCGACGACGCGTTCTTCAAGTTGACCACCGACGACTCGGGCATGCGGACATGCGCCGGCGTGTACGTCATCCTCCGGCGCCCGCCGAGCGCGTGCGGGACGCGGCGGTCGCCGCCGCGGTGCGAGCCGGCGTCGCGCAAGGGGTAGACGCCGTTGCGCGCCGCTTCCCGCTCGAACAGCGCGCGCAGCTCGGCGAGCGTGTCGGGGTGCTCGTCGGCCAGGTCGCGCGCCTGGCTGAAGTCGTCGCTGACCCGGTACAGCTCCCAGCGCTCCTGCTCGCCGTCGAACTCGAAGCCCTGGAGCCGGATCCACGGCAGCCGGCCGTGAAAGCACGACGCGATCCAGCCGTCGTGGTAGATCGCCCGGTTGCCGAGGATCTCGAAGTACTGCGTGCCGCGCCGCTCGGGCGCGGCGGCGTCGTGGAACGTGTCGTTCATCGGGACGCCGGCGACCGGGAGCTGCTCGATGCCGTCGACCTGCGACGGCGCGGGGACGCCGGCGGCGGCGAGGATCGTCGGGGCGATGTCGACCACGTGGTGGAACTGGTCGCGCAGGCCGCCGGGATCGGCGATGCGCGCCGGCCAGGAGATCGCCAGGCCGTTGCGCGTCCCGCCGAAGTGGGAGGCGACCTGCTTCATCCATTGGAACGGCGAGTCGAGCGCCCACGCCCAGCCGACGTTGAAGTGGTTCTCGCAGCGGGCGGTGCCGAAGTCGTCGATGTGGTCGAGCAGCCACTCCGGATCCTCGTGCACGCCGTTCTGGAACGACGGCGCGCTCCACGCCCCGTGGATCGTCCCCTCCGCCGACGCCCCGTTGTCGCCGGTGACGTAGATGACGAGCGTGTCGTCGAAGCAGCCCATCCGCTCCAACGCCTGGAGGACGCGGTCGGCCTGGGCGTCGGTGTGCGCGAGGAACGCGGCGAAGACCTCCATCAGCCGGCGGGCGACCGGCTTGTACCGGTCGGGATACTCGCTCCACGACGGGATCTGCCCGGGGCGCGGCGTCAGCTCGGTGTCGGCGGGGATCACGCCCATCGCCAGTTGGCGCTCGTAGATCTCCTCGCGCAGCGCGTCCCAGCCGCCGTCGAAGCGGCCGGCGAAGCGCTCGATCCACTCCGGCCACACGTGGTGCGGCGCGTGGACGGCGGCGGGTGCGAAGTAGGCGAAGAACGGGCGGTGTGGCGCGCCGGCCCGCTGGCGCTCGATCCACTCGATCGCCCGGTCCGCCAGGTCCTCGGTGAGGTGGTAGTCGTCGCGGCCGACGTACGGGGCGATCGGGGTGGTCTGGTCGTAGACCGCGGGCTCCCAGTGCGAGGCCTCGGCGCCGATGATGCCGTAGAACCGATCGAAGCCCATGCCGGTCGGCCAGCGGTCGAACGGCCCGGCCGGGCCCTGCTCCCACGACGGGGTGAGGTGCCACTTGCCGAAGCAAGCCGTCGAGTAGCCGTTGCGGCGCAGGATCTCGGCGACGGTCGCCGACTCGCGGGGGATCGCGCTGTCGTAGCCGGGGAAGCTGTTGGCGATCTCGGTGATGCCGCCCATGTGGACGGTGTGGTGGTTGCGGCCGGTGAGCAGCGCGGCGCGCGTCGGTGAGCACAGCGCCGTCGTGTGGAATCGGTTGTACCGCAGCCCGGCGGCGGCGACGCGGTCGACGCCGGGCGTCGGGATCGGCCCGCCGAACGTCGCGCACGACCCGAAGCCGACGTCGTCGAGCATGATCAGCAGCACGTTCGGGGCGCCCTCCGGCGACGACGGGGCGTCGAGCGGCGCGGCGATCGCGTCGTCGATCAGGCGGGCGATCGTTCCCTCGAACGGCGGTGTCGGCGGTGGGAGGCGGTCGGCGCCGCTCACCGTGCGAGCCCCGGCAGGTCGAAGCACGCGAGGAACCGGCGGATGCGATCGACGGGGCCGGTGGCGCCGACCGACCCGGCGGCGATGGCGTCGTCGAGGCCGACCCGGCCGCCGATCAGGTCGGGCCAGGCGGCGAGGTCGACCGCGAGCTCGATGTCGGCCTCGCTGCCGTCGGTCGGGACGGCGACGCGGTTGCGGATGTGGAGCCCGGCCGCCGAACCGTCGGAGAAGCGCCAGCGCAGCTCGTCGTCGAGGTCGCCCGCCGCGTCGGGGTCGAGCACGACGCGCAGCCCGTGGACGACCGCCGCCGGCGGCGTCGACCGCACGAGGTCGCGGCCGAACCGGTGGACCCGGAACCGGTCGAGGTCGAGCCGGCGCTCCAACTCGAGCGCCCGGGTCAGGCACCAGTTGCGGATGTTCGCCGCGGTGGTGCGCTGGGCGACCGCCCGCAGCGCGTCGGCGAGGAGTTGGCGGTCGGCGTCGTCGGCCGGGTCCTCGCGCCGGACGAGCCACGTCGCGAGCTCGAGCGCCCAGCGGAGGTCGTCGCCCTCGATCGCGGTCCGCACCTCGGCGCGCACCGCGTCGGCGCCGCCGAACCCCTCGCCGAGGCGGGTGGCGCGCTCGGCCGGCGGCAGCGGGAAGAGCGTCGACTCGTCGCCGTCGAACCATCCCCGCAGCCCGCCGTGGATCTGGCGGACGTGGTGTTCGGCGACGCCGTAGAGCTGTTGGGTGAAGTAGCTCCCGCCGTACGGATCGGGAAGCCGCACGAACGAGGTCAGCTCGCCCAGGGTCAGGCCCTTGTTGATCCCTCTCACGGTTTGGTCGAGCAAGAACTGCACGGCGTCGCGGGCGAGGGTCACCTCGCCGCGGATCCGGTCGGCGCCGCTCAGCGGCGGCCCGTGCGCGCCGAGGAGGTGGTCGGCGCCGAGGCCGAGCAGGTGGTCGAAGCCGGTCAGCAGGACGTTCGGGTCGCGGAACGCCTCGCCGCGGATGGCGAACACGTTGAACAGCGCCGGCCACGCGAGGTTGTTGACGCACACACCGAGTTCGGGGAACCAGATCGTGATCGAGTCGTCGGCGTCGGACGGGGCCGGCGTCAGCTCGACGGCCAGGCCGGCCAGCGTTGTCGTCGTCGGCGTGTCGAAGGTGTCGGTGGGGGCGACGAAGCCGGGGGTGAAGGGCGCGTGGTCGGGGCGGCGGAACTCGAGGCCGAGGCCGACGTTGATCAGCCCGTCGGGCCCGTCGCTCGGGAGCAGAATCCCGAACTGGTGCACGAGCCCCCGGCCGGCGGCGGCGCTCAGCTCGACCCCGACCTTGCGGCGGTTGCCGACGATCCGCTCGTGGCCCCAGACCGGGACCGACTCGCCGGCGCCGCCGACCGCCGCCGTCCCGCCGACGTAGTGGTAGTGGGTGTAGACGACGGCGACGACCGGGGCGCCGGTTTCGGCCCGCACGGCGTCGAGCGCCCACCGCATCTCCTCGACCGACTCGCCGGTGTCGATGGCGATCAGCCCGCCGGGCCCCTCGACGAAGTTCTGGTTCGACAGCCCGTTGCCGACGACCGACCACACGCCGTCGCGCACCCGGTGGACGCGCCGCTCGAACCGTGCGCTGTGGGCGATGTGCTCGCGATGGCCCAACTGGCCGTGCGCCGCCTCGGATGTGACGCTGCGGTCGGCCGCGAAGCTGGACGACTCCATCACCGAGAGGGGAGGGAGGCCCAGAAGTCGGCGATCGCCCGCGCCCCGCCCACCGGGTCGCCGAGCATCCACCAGTGGCCCTGGTCGGGGAGCACGTGATGGCCGGCGCCGAGGCGCTCGACAACCTGCGCCACCGACCCCTCGCTGCGGTAAGGGTCGGTCGCCGAGTCGACGACCAGCGTCGGGACATCGATCGAGTCGATGGCCGGGCCCCACTCGTTGCCGATGTCGGTCGCCGACCGGTAGAGCACGAGGATCGTCTCGGCCATCGTCGTGTCGATCGCCGCGGCCATCGCCGTCGCCGCGTGCTCCGGGACACCAGAGCCGGCGAGCATCGCGCCGCGATCGCCGTCGGAGACGCTGACGAACGTCTCCATGAACGCCTCGCCGTCGCCCGGCGTCTGCCACAGCTTGGCCATGTCGTGCCATTCGAAGTGCTCGTCGAGGTTCGGGCCGTCGGTCACCAGCGAGCGCACGAGGCCGGGGCGGGCGGCGAGGGCGCGCCACGCCAGGATCGCGCCCCAGTCGTGGACGACGAGGTCGATCGGGCCGTCGATCGCCTCGAGCTCGTCGGCCATCCAGTCGGCGAGCCGTCCCATCGTCGGCTCGAAGCCGTCGGGTAGGGGACGCCCGAAGCCGGGGAGCTGCAACAGGACGGCGCCGTCGACGCCGAGCTCGGCGACGAGTGGGTGCCAGATCGCCGGGGTCTCGGGCACACCGTGGACGAACACCGCAACCATCGGCGTACCGTAGCGCGCGCCCGTGCGATGGGGCTCAGGCGCCGGCGAGCGCGCCGCCGGCGATCGTGATGCGGTGCATCAGCCGGCGCTCTCCGTGGTAGTCGTTGTTCGCCTCGTGCCAGGTGCACCGGTTGTCCCAGAACGCGACCGAGCCCGGCGCCCAGCGGAAGTCGCACGTGTACTCGGGTTGGTCGACGTGCTTGTAGAGAAAGCGCAGCAGCGCCCGGCTCTCGGCGGCGGACCAGCCCTCGATGCCGATCGTGTGGCCGGGGTTGACGTAGAGCGCCTTGCGGCCACTCTCGGGATGGCGGATCACGACCGGGTGGACGGCGTCGCCGACGCGGTCGATCCCGCCGAGTTGATCGGCCAGATCGGTGGTGCGGTAGATCCCGCCCTCGCCGTAGATGTGGCGGTTGGAGTGCACGGCGCGCAGCGACTCGAGCATCTCCCGGAAGCCCGCCGACAGCCCGTCGAACGCGGCGTAGAGGTTGGCGAACCGCGTGTCGCCGCCGGCCGAGGGCAGCTCGCGGGCGACGAGGATCGAACCGAGCGCCGGCTCGTCGTCGTAGGAGTGGTCGGCGTGCCAGCCCCCGCCGATGTTCGTCTGCTGGCCGGGCTCCTTGCGGACCTCGGCGATCTCGGGGTGCGTGTCGGTCGCGGTGAAGAACTTGTTGACGACGATGTCGCCGAACCGCCGGGCGAACTCGAGATGCTCGTCGGGGGAGAGGTCCTGGTCGCGGAAGAACAGCAGCCCGTGCTCGCCGAGCGCGGTGCGCACCGCGGCCAAGTCGTCGCCCTTCAGCTCGGCGAGCTGCACGCCACCGACGACGACGCCACAGCCGGGGGAGTACGGGTTGAGTTCCATCGAGCTCACGGTAGCCGGGGTCTGGACACCGACGAGAGCCGTCAGCCCGACATGCGTTCCAGCATCGCCTTCATCCGGGCGTGGACGAGGTTGACCGCCTGGAGCGGGCGGATCATCACCTTGAACTCGGTGATCAACCCGTCGTCGTCACACGTGATGATGTCGACGCCGTTGACGTACTTGCCGTCGATCGACGTCTCGAACTCGAGCATCGCGTGATGGCCCTGGAGGATCGTCTTGGTGTACCCGAAGGCGCCCGCGCTCGGCCGGCCGTCGCCGACGACGTCGATGTCGTCATCCCGGTCGTCCTCCTCGGGCCCGCCGCCGAGCGTGCCGCCGGCGGCGGTCAGGTAGAGCGTCGTGATCTCGCGCCCCACCTGGGGGGTGAACACGATGGGGGAGAGGAACACGACATCGGGGTGCAGGACCGCCTCGAGCCCGCCCGGTAGGTCGCCGCGCAGATGGCGGCGCCACTTCTCCATGCACCCTTGGATCGGCTCGTTGGAAGACATCGGCCGAGCGTAGTTTCCAACGCTTGGCGCGCCCTCAGCCCGACGCGCCCGACGCGTCCGGCGCGCAGAACCGACCCGACACCGCGGCGTCGCCGTCGGGCGTGCAGACGAACCGCGTGCGCCCGATGATCCAGTCGATGCCGGTCACGTCGGCCGACGTGTCGAGCCGCAGCGCGACGAACTCGCCGTCGAGGTGGATCCGTCCGGGGTCGATGGTCGAGCCGTCGCCGTCGGCGACCCGCACCGCGCTCAGCTCACCGGCCGTCGCCAGCAGATGCCACGTGTCGACGCCGGCCCGCACCGTGACCAATGAGATCAGTCCCTCGGCGGGCAGCTCGGGGATGTCGTCGGCCTCAACGCAGCGGGCGAGCGAGGGCCGGATCGGATCGAAGTCGAGCCGGCCGAACCCGAAGCACACCTGGTCCCCGCGGGCGATCATCGGGACCGGAAAGCCCTCGCGGAACGAACGGTCGCTGGGCACGAGCTCGACCCATTCGCGCGTGCCCGGCTGCTGCACGCGGGCGGCGAGCGACGGGAACTGCGCGCCGGCCATCTCCGGGCGGGCGTCACCGCCGAGGGCGAAGACGGCGACGACGACCACGACGAGGCCGACGAGGACGAACGCGCCCGTCCGCCGAAGCCGAGCCGGGTCGTCCCCGCCGCCCGCGTCACCGGTGGCGTCAGACACCAGCGGTCACGCGGGCCGCGGGGGTGTGCGTGCGGATGAACGTGGCCGCGTCGATGAGGGCGCGCGTCGCCTCGGGCAGGTAGCCGGCGAAGATCTGGAACACGTGCCACATGCCCTCGCGGACGTCGAGCAGGACCTCGGCGCCGGCGGCGGTCGCCCGCTCGGCCAGGGTGATCGAATCGGAGAGCAGCACCTCCTTGGATCCGGCCTGGACGAGCATCGGCGGCAGGCCGCGCAGTTCAGCGAACAACGGCGAGACGCCGGGGTGGTCGCGCGGCGTGTCGCCCGCGTACTGCGCGGCGGAATCGCTGGGACCGGTGAGGTCGATCCACGGCGAGAGCAGGTAGGCGCACCCGGGCAGCGGATCGCCCGCGTCGCGCAGGGCGACCAGCGTCGCCAACGCCGCCCCGCCGCCCGCGGAGTCGCCGGCGATCGTGAGGAGCGCCGGGTCGGTGCGCTCGACGATCGCCCGGTACGCCGCGACGCAGTCGTCGACCGCCGCCGGGTACGGGTGCTCCGGCGCCAGCCGGTAGTCGATGACCGACGTGACGGCGTTCGCCCGCTTGGCGAGCCGGGCGGCCATCGCGATGTGGCTGCGCGGCGACCCGACCACGTATCCGCCGCCGTGGACGTAGAGGATGTGCCGCTCGGGAACGCCGCGCGTCGGCGTGGCGACGATCGCGGGGACGCCGGCGATCGCCGCGTCGGCGTAGTCGACCTTGCGCGGCCGGGGCAGTAGGTCGATGCGGTCCATCGCCGCCCGCCGCTCGTCGAGCGTCGCGTCGTCGCCGGACCCGAACAGGGCCAGGCCGCGGCGGAACAGATTGGCGCGACGGCTGCCGCTCATCGGGTCGGCTCAGGTGCCATAGCGCGCGACTCCCGCGGCGTGGCGTTCGGCGAACAGGCCCAGCACCTCGCCGGGCTCGGCATGGCGGCCGGTGGCGCCCTTGGAGTACAGCAGCTCGCCGTCGACCTCGACGTCGAACACCCCCTTGCTCCCCATCACCAGCGTCAGATCGGCGATGACGTGCTGGTAGTTGGAGATCAGGTCGTCGACCGCGCGCACGGCGTGGTCCGCGTAGTTTCAAGGGACGCAATAGGTGAGGCGGACATGGTGCGTGGCCATGCCGACAGCGTACCGATCACCCCGAGTTGCGGATGCCGGTGGCAATGGCGTTGATCGTCAACTGGATGCCGCGTTGCACCAGCTCGTCGTCGTCGCCGTCGCGGAAGCGGCGCAGCAGGTCGACCTGCATCACGTGCAACGGGTCGAGGTACGGGTAGCGGTTGCGCAGGCTACGGGCGAGCACCGGGTTGTCGGCCAGCGGGTCGGCCGAGCCGGTGATGCGCGCGTGCCACGACCTGGTGAGCGCGTGCTCGGCCTCGATCCGCCCGAAGATGTCCTTGCGCGTGCCGTCGTCCTCGACGAGCGCCTCCGCGTAGCGGCGCCCGATCTCGATGTCGACCTTGGCGAGGACCATGCCCATGTTGTTGACGATCGCCTGGAAGAACGGCCACTCGGCGTACATCCGCACCAGCGTTTCGGCCCGTTGCGGATCGGCCCCGGCGAACGACTCGAACCCCGACCCGGCGCCGTACCACGCGGGGATCATCAGCCGGCACTGCGTCCAGCCGAACACCCAGGGGATCGCCCGGAGATCCTCGATCGCCTGCGACCGCGTGCGCGACGCCGGGCGGCTGCCGACGTTGAGCGTCGCGATCTCGTTCGTCGGCGTGATCGAGCGGAAGAACCCGACGAAGCGCTCGTCGCCGTAGACCAGATCGCGGTACGCGGCGAACGCGTGGTCGGCCATCTCGCGCATCCCGTCGCCGAACACACCGTGCGCCCCGCCCGACCGGTCGGTGACGACACACGACGCTTCGAGCGTCGCGGCCACCAGGGTTTCGAGGTTGCGCCGGGCGATCGCCGGGTGGGAGTACTTGGCGGCGACCATCTCGCCCTGCTCGGTGAGCCGGATCGACCGGTCGACCGAGTGCGGCGGCTGGGCGAGGATCGCCTGGTACGCGGGCCCGCCGCCGCGCCCGACCGTCCCGCCACGGCCGTGGAACAGCCGCAGGCGCACGCCGGCGGCCCTGGCGGCGTCGACGAGCGCGGCCTGGGCGGCGAAGAGGTTCCACTGCGAGGCCAGGTAGCCGCCGTCCTTGTTCGAGTCCGAGTACCCGATCATCACCTCCTGCCGGCCGTCCCGCGACGCGACCAGCTGGCGGTAGACCGGCACCTCGAGCATGGCGGTGAGCGTCGACGCCGCGCGCTCCAGGTCGCCGATCGTCTCGAACAGCGGGACGATGTCGAGCTCCGAGGCGGCGGGCGAGCCGGCGTGAGCCGGCCGGACGAGGCCGACCTCCTTGAGCAGGACGGCCACCTCGAGGACGTCGGAGACGGCGGTCGCCATCGAGATCACGTAGTGCGGGATGACGCGCCGCCCGACGCGGTCGACCGCCGCCGCCGCCTCGTCGAGGATCGCCAGCTCGCCGAGCGTCCGTTCGGCGTACTCGGCGCCGGGATAGCGCAGCACGCGGGGCGACGCCAGCTCGGCCGTCAGGAGCGCGACCCGCTCGGACTCCGAGCGCGCGGCGTAGTCGGGGCAGACCCCGGCGTTGGCCAGCAGGTCGGCGACGACCTCCTCGTGGACCGCCGCGTTCTGGCGCATGTCGAGCCCGCACAGATGGGCGCCGAAGATCTGCGCCGCCCGCCGGGCGGGCTCGATCTTGGCCTCGACGAGGTCGCCGGCGCCATGGGAGCGCAACGACGCGGCGACGGCGTCATAGTCGCTGACCAGCTCGGCGATCGACCCGTAGCGCGGCCGCGGCACGCCGGGGGCGGGGCCGGGCGGGTCGTGCAGGTCGGGGTCGAGCACGGCGGTGGCGAACGCGTGGAGCCGGGCGTGCATGCCGCGCAGGGCGCGGCGGTAGGGCTCGTCGGCGCGGAACGGCGAATCGTCGCCCGACGCGTCGGCGAGGGCCAGCAGCTCGGGCGTCGGGACGACGAGGCGGGCCGACATCGACAGCTCGATCGACAGCCGCCCCAGCGTCGCGAGATGGTGGGCGAACGCCACGTACGCCTGGCGCTGCGTCGCGAAGTGGACGACGTCGGCGGTGACGAACGGGTTGCCGTCCCGGTCGCCGCCGATCCACGAGCCCATGTTGACCGCCAGCGTCGTGTCGAGTCCCGGGACGGCGGTGTGCCGCTCGGCGACCCGGGCCAGGTCCCGCGACAGCGCCGGCACGGTCTGGAACAAGCTCGCCTCGTAGTACCTGAGCGCCTCGTTGATCTCGTCGCGCACGCGCAGCTTCGAGAGGCGCAGCAACGCGGTCTGCCACAGGGTGAGCACGTCGACCTCGAGCTGGGCGTCGATGTCGGCGACGGCGGGCGCGTCGTCGCCGAGCCGGTCGCGGGCGTCGAGCAGCGTGGCGACGTGCTTGAGGACGTCGAGGATGGTCTGCCGGCGCACCTCGGTCGGGTGCGCCGTGATCACCGGGCTGACCTCGAGCTCGTCGACCGCGGCGGCGACCTCCCGGGCCGGCACCGCCTCCGCCGCGAGCCGCGCGAACGACGCGTCGAGGCTGCCGGGACGGGCCTGGTGGCCGGCCGCACGGTGGAACCGGCTCCGGCGGTCGAGGTGCACGTCCTCGGCGGTGTTGGCGAGCAGGGCCAGCCAGTCGAACGCGCGGATCACGTGGAGCTGCTGCTCGATCGGCTCGGCGCTCAACGCCGTCCGGAGCGCGCCCACCGAGCTCGACCCGTCGCGCCGACCGCCGACGGCGATCCGCCTGACCCGCTCGATCAGCTCGAACGTGTCGTCGCCGGCCTGGGCGCGGATGACGTCGCCGAGGAGCCGGCCGAGCAGGCGGATGTCGTCGCTGAGGGCGTCGTCGGCGGAGCGCATGGCCCCTCGACGCTACCGCGGCGACCGGGTCAGCGGAGGGCGACGTCGGCGGTGGCGCCACCCCAGCCGTTCAGCTGGTCGCGACCCTCGATCGTGACCCGCTCGACGCCGGCGGGGATCTCGACGCCGCTGAGCGATCGGGTGAACGGCTGCTCGCCCGCGTGGTCGTGCGTCAGCTCGCGCATCCCGTACAGAAGTCCGTCGGGACGGCCGAGCCGCATGGCACGACGGTACCGGTCGGCAATGATGAGCGTATGCGCGTCGTCTTCGCCACCGCCGAGTTGTCCCCGGTCGCCGCCGTCGGCGGTCTCGCCGCCGCCGCCGCTGGGCTCGGCGTCGAGCTGCGCCGGGCCGGTGTGGAGCTCGAGCTGGTGATGCCGGACTACGGCGACGTGACGCTGGTCGACGAGACCGTGGTCGAGCTCGCCGTCCCGCCGTGGGTCGGCGCGGCGACGATCCGCCACGGCGTGCACCCGGTGGTCGGACCCCTGCATCTCGTGTCGGTGCCCGGCATGGCGCGTCCGCACCCGTACCTCACGCCGTCGGGCGAGGGCTGGCCGGACAACGACGAGCGCTTCTTCCGCTTCGCCCGCGCGGTCGCGGCGTACGTCGAGTCGCGTCCGCCCGACGTGTTGCACCTGAACGACTGGCACACCGGCGCGGTGTTGGCGGGGCTGGCCGACCAGCCCCCGACCGTGTTGTCGATCCACAACCTCGCCTACCAGGGCGTGGCCGGCGGGGAGTGGCTGCACCTGATCGGGCCCCGGGCGCGCCATTTCGAGTGGTGGGGCGACACCAACCCGCTGTCGGGGGCCATCGCGCTCGCCGACCGGATCGTCGCCGTGTCGCCGAACTACGCGACGGAGATCCGCACGCCGGCGGGAGGGATGGGTCTGGACGGGCCGCTGCGACTGCGCGGCGAGGTCGTGATCGGGATCCTCAACGGGATCGACACCGGCGTCTGGGACCCGGCGACCGACCAGCTCGTCGCCGAGACGTTCGACGCCACCACGCTCGACCGGCGAGCCGCCAACCGGGCCGCGCTGTCGGCGCGGGTCGGCTTCCCGGACGACGCCGTGCCGTTGGCGACGATCGTCACCCGACTGACGCACCAGAAGGGCGTCGATCTCGTCACGCCGCTCGTCCCGCTGCTCGACGAGATCCCCCTGCGACTCGCCGTCCTCGGCTCGGGCGACGCGGTCACCGCCGCCGAGCTCCACCGGCTGTCGGCGGCGCATCCGGACGCGCTGGCGTTCGTCGAGGGGTACGACGAGGCGCTGTCGCACCTGATGTTCGCCGGGGGCGACGTGTTTCTCATGCCGAGCCGGTTCGAGCCCTGCGGTCTGACCCAGATGCAGGCGATGCGCTACGGCAACATCCCGGTGGTGACCGCGGTCGGCGGGCTCGTCGACACCGTGCCCGACGCCGACTGGGTCAAGTCGGGGCTCGGCTTCGTCGCCCGGCGGGCCGAGCCGACCGACCTCCTCGCCGCCTTGTTCCGCGCCGCCCGCCGAACGCGCGACAAGCGGCGCCGCGCCGCGCTCCAGAAGCGGATGATGGCCGTCGACTGGTCGTGGCGCGAGCCGGCCACGCGCTACGTCGAGCTGTACGAGGACCTCGTCGCCGCTGGCGGTCGTTGACCGTTGCGGTACGTTTGGCCGCAATGCGATCCGAACCGAAAGTACTCGTCATCGTCCTCGCCGGCGGCGAGGGCAAGCGGCTGCAACCGCTGACCAACGACCGTGCCAAGCCGGCCGTTCCGTTCGCCGGCACCTATCGGATGATCGACTTCGCGCTGTCGAACTTCGCCAACGCGGACTACCGCAAGGTGATCGTGCTGACGCAGTACAAGAGCCACAGCCTCGACCGGCACATCTCCCAGACCTGGAGCGTGTCGTCGATGTTCGACGATTACGTCACCGCCGTGCCGGCCCAGATGCGGCGCGGGCCCCACTGGTTCGCCGGGTCGGCCGACGCGATCTACCAGAACCTGAACCTGATCTACGACGAGGAACCGGACATCGTCTGCGTGTTCGGCGCCGACCACATCTACCGGATGGACCCGCGCCAGATGGTCGAGGAGCACGGGCGGAGCGGCGCGGGGGTGACCGTCGCCGCCATCCCCGTGCCCAAGCACGAGGCCGTCGACTTCGGCGTCATCGAGTCCGACGCGGAGGGTCGGATCGTCGACTTCCACGAGAAGGTGGCGAACCCGCCGACCATGCCGGGCGACGACTCCCGCTGCCTGGCGAGCATGGGCAACTACGTGTTCGACACCAAGACCCTGATCGACGTCGTGACGCCCAAGGAGGACACCCACACCGACCTCGGCGGCGACGTCATCCCCGCGCTGACCCGGTCCGGGGTCGCCCGGGTCTACGACTTCTCGCAGAACGTCGTCCCGGGCCAGTCCGAGCGCGAGCGCGGGTACTGGCGCGACGTCGGGACCCTCGACGCCTTCTGGTCGGCGAACATGGACCTGATCGCGCCGCTCCCGGTCTTCGACCTCTACAACGACCGGTGGCCGGTGTTCACCGGCCGCAAGGCGCTGCCGCCGGCGAAGGTCTCCGGCGGCCAGAGCGGGACGAACTCGTTCGTCGACGGCAGCCTGTTGTGTCAGGGCTCGATCATCTCGGGCTCGCGCGTCGAGCGCTCGATCATCGGACCGAGCTCACGTGTCCTCGACGACGCGCTGGTGACCGACTCGATCCTGTTCCCCGGGGTGCGTGTCGAGGCCGGGGCCCGGGTCCACCGGTGCATCATCGACAAGAACGTCACCGTGCCGGCGGGGACCGTGATCGGCGAGGACGCCGAACACGATCGCACCCGCTTCACGATCAGCGACGGCGGCATCGTCGTGATCGACAAGGGGCGGGTCATCGAGCCCGATTGAGCGTCGGGCGCCGGCTATCTTCCGGCGAGCTCGGCGACCACCGGGGCGAACGAGTCGATCTCGTCGGGCCCGACGATGACGTAGCTGAACCCGTACCGCTCCCGGCGCTCGAGCAGATCCTCGACGATCTTGTCCGGGCTCCCGACGAGCGCGAACGGCGAGTGCTCGACGACCGACTCGGCGGATCCGATCATCTGCGCGATGCCGGCGATCGTGGCGGCCCGGTCGTCGGTCACCGTGACGAAGAAGGTGCGGATGTTCATCTCGATGTTGATGAGGCGCTCGCCGGCCGCCTCGGCGACGACGGCGACCTTGTCGGTCACCGCCTCCGCCGTCATCGTGGCGATCGCCTCGGGCCCGATGACCCCGGCGTGGAGCGTGGCGTTGACGCCGACGATGTCGGCCTCGCGGGCGGCGATCGACAACACCCGCTTGCCGCCGCCGCCGATGATCACCGGGGGGTGCGGCGCCTGCACCGGCTTGGGCAGCCCGTCGTACCCCGTGATCGTGTAGTGCTCGCCCTGGAAGGAGAACGGGCCCTCGGCCATCGCCCCCTTGATCACCGCCAACCCCTCGACGAAGCGGTCGATGCGCACGCCGGCCCGGTCGTAGGGCATCCCCGCCTGTTCGTAGTCCGAGATCATCCAGCCGGCGCCGAGGCCGATCTCCATCCGACCGTCGGACAACACGTCCATCGTCGCCAGCTCCTTCGCCAACACGACGGGATGCTTGTAGTCGTTGTCGAAGACCAGCGCGCTGGCCCGCAACGCGGTGGTGTTCTCGAGGATCGACTGCATCGCCGGGACGGGCGCCAACTGGTCGCCGAAGTGATCGGGCATGGTGGCGATGTCGTATCCGTTGGCCTCGATTCGTCGGGCGGTCTCGACCCACTCCGCTCGGGTCGACGCGGTCGAGAGTTGGACGCCGAACCGGAATGGCCGGATGGGGAACGGTGAGATTGGCACCCGCCCGAAGCTAGTGCCGTGACCGTGAACGTTCGGGGTGTCGACGTCGAGTCGAGTTCGTCGGTCGCAAGGCGCGGCGACGACTGCGCAGCCTGGCCCTGCGGTGAGGAGCGGCAACGCCGCGAGCGGCGAACTCGGCCGGCGGAACACCGCAAACGTTTGCGGTCAGGGCACGAGTGCCGTGATCTCGGAGTCGAACGCCAGTAGCTTGGGCGACCTGTGCGGATCGCAGGCTTGATTCCCCGCCTGGTGGCGGTCATCG
>JBFGCT010000083.1:0-17144 GCA_041581055.1 Ilumatobacteraceae bacterium
CCGGGGGTTTTCGGTCACACAGATTCGTGGCCCGGCGGTTCGTCGCGGATTTGTGTGAGCGAACAGGTCGACCCCGGGGGTTTTCGGTCACACAGATTCGTGGCCCGGCGGTTCGTCGCGGATTTGTGTGAGCGAACAGGTCGACCCCGGGGGTTTTCGGTCACACAAATCGTGGCCCGGCGGTTCGTCGACGCCGGGCGCTTCGGCGGCGGGGTCGTGGACCGTGCATGCTGCGGTGATGGATTCACTGATTGCTCGAAGGACCTGGCGCACGCTCGAGCCGTATCACGCCGCCATCTACTTCGTGACCGAGGCGGCCGAGGAGTACCGACGAGCCGGGATCGACGATCGGATGGCCGGGTACTTCGCTTCGCGCTCGGCGGCGATGGGTTCGGTGCCCGCCGCCGTCGTGGTCGCCACGTTCTTCAACTTCGAACCCGGCTTCGTCGCCCGGTGCATGGACGGCGTGTGGGAACGCGCGACGCCGACCGAGGTGCTCGCCGCCCGGTCGCGCGCCGCCGACCGGATGATCCGTCGCCTCGCGCCCGACGCCGTGTCCGGCGGCGACGTGATCGAGGCGGCCGATCTCGCGCGGCGGGCCGCCGAGGTCGCCGGCGAGCATCCCGAGGGTCGGCCGCTGTTCGCCGGCCACGCCGCGCTGCCCTGGCCCGAGGAACCCCATCTCGCGCTGTGGCACGCGCAGACGCTCCTGCGCGAGTTTCGCGGGGACGGGCACGTCGCGGCGCTGACCGTCGAGGGGTTGACCGGGTGCGAGGCGCTGGTCACGCACGCCGCGGCCGGTGATGTCCCGGCGACGGTCCTGCGGTCGAGCCGCCGGCGATCCGACGACGAGTGGAAGGCGGCCGTGGAGGCGTTGCGCGGGCGCGGGTGGCTCGACGCCGGCGGCGCGCTCACCGAGGTCGGCCGGGAGCGTCGCCAAGCGATCGAATCGCGGACCGACGAGCTGGCGACCGCGCCGTACGCCGCCCTCGGCGAGCAGGCCTGCGAGCGCCTGCGGGCGCTGGTCCGGCCGGCGAGTCGCGCCCTGGCGTCGACATTCGGGTGACACGGCGCCGGCGGGACGGGTCGTAGAATCGTGCCTTGCTGATGGGAACGTGGTTGTTGCAGCGCCGGCTGGCGAAGGTGTCCGACCGCCTGCGGTCGTTGCGCGCCGAGCTGGCCGTGATCGACGAGCAACTGGTCTCGCTCGGCGACGACGCCGACGACCAGGCGATCCGCGCCCTCGTCGCCGAGACCGCCGGGTCGTCGTTCGAGGCGAGGGACGCTCGGCGGCACGTCGATGCGATGTCGAAGCATCGGGCCCACGTGGTCGACGAGATCGCCGAGCTGGAGGCTCGGCAGGACGAGTTGCTCGACGAGCTGACGGCGTCGACGAGCTGACGGCGTCGAGAACGTCGACGTGGCCAACAGCGGTTCAGTGCATCTCGGGCCGTTCGACGACATCGCCGGCTACCTGCAGATCGCCGTCGGCGGGCCTGCGGGCGCGGCGGCGCACGTCATCATCGACATCATCGGCTACTACGAGCCGCTGCCGACGACCTGAACCTGTTTCGATCGTCACGTGAGGCGGCGGCCCCGGCTGCCGGGAACGGCCGCGGCCGTGCCCATGTGCCCGGACGTCTGATAGATACGGGGGATGCCGTTGCGCGTCGTGATCGCCGAGGACGAGGCAATCATCCGGATGGACCTGCGTGAGACCCTCGAGGAAGAGGGCTACGAGGTCGTCGGCGAGACCGGCCGCGGCGATCAGGCGATCGACCTCGTCCGCGAGCTGAAGCCGGACCTGGCGATCCTCGACATCAAGATGCCGGGCAGCGACGGGCTGTCGGCGGCGCGCGTGATCAACCAGGAGCAGCTCTGCGGTGTGTTGATGCTGACCGCGTTCAGCCAGCGCGAGGTCGTCGAGGAGGCCCGCGACGCCGGCGCCCTCGCCTTTCTGGTCAAACCGTTCCAGAAGAGCGACCTCGTGCCGGCGATCGAGGTCGCCATGGGCAGGTTCCGCGAGCTGGCCAAGCTGTCGGGCGCGGTCGAGGCCCTCGAGGATCAACTCGAGTCGCGCAAGGCGGTCGACCGGGCGAAGGGGGTGCTGATGGACGAACTCGGGATGACCGAGGCCGAGGCGTTCGGCTTCGTGCAGCGGACCGCGATGAGCGAGCGCACCCGGATGCGCGACGTCGCCGCCCGTGTGCTCGACGGCTCACTCCGCCCCGGCGGCGATTGACCACCGCCATGGGCACCTATCTCCTCGTCGACGGCAACTCGCTCACCTACCGGGCGTTCTTCGCGCTCCCGACCGACATGGCGACCGCCAGCGGCCAGGTCACCAACGCCGTGTTCGGGTTCACCTCGATGCTCGCCTACGTCATCAAGGACCAGCAGCCCGACGGCATCCTGGTCGCCTTCGACCGGCCCGAGCCGACGTTCCGCCACGAGGCCGAGCCCGAGTACAAGGCGCAGCGCGAGGCGGCTCCCGACATCCTGCGCCAGCAGATGGGCCTCGTCCGGGAAGTGCTCGACGCGCTGGGGATCACGACGATCGACCTGGCGGGTTGGGAGGCCGACGACCTGATCGCCACCGCGGTCGACGCGGTGGTCGCGGGCGGCGACGAGGTGATCATCGTCACCGGCGACCGCGACAGCTATCAGCTGGTCGACGACGAGGACGGCGTACGGGTCCTGTACAACAAGCGCGGCGTCAGCGACTACGCGCTGTACGACGAGGCCGGCATCGAGGAGAAGACCGGCGTCCGGCCCGACATGTATGTGCAGTACGCCGCGCTGCGCGGCGACACGAGCGACAATCTGCCCGGCGTCCCCGGCGTCGGCGAGAAGACCGCGGCCAAGCTGATCAACAAGTACGGCGGCCTCGACGGGATCTTCGGCCACGTCGACGAGCAGACGCCGAAATTGCGCGAGTCGCTGGCCGCGCACGAGGAGCGGGTGCGCAAGAACTTCGAGCTGATGCAGCTCCGCCACGACGCGCCGATGGGCGACCTCGACGTTGCCGCGCTCGGCGTCACGCCGAACGCCGACGAGTTGAAGCGCCTTTTCGAGTTCCTCGAGTTCCGCACGCTCGGCGACCGGTTGACCGAGGCACTCGGCGCGATGGGCAGCGCGGTCGAGCTGGGCGCCGGCGAGGAGCGGCAGGAGCTGGTGGCCGAGGTCGACGAGATCGGGACCGTCGACGCCGCGGTCGCGCTGCTCGAAGGGCTGCCGACGCTCGACCTCGCGGCCGCCTGGGAGGGCGAGCCCGGCCGCTCGCCGCTCGCGGGGCTGGCGGTCGTGACCGACGGCGACGCCGCCGAGGTGGCGTGGATCCCCGGTCACGTGCTCGTCGACGAGGCGGTTCGGTCCGCGCTCGCCGCCCACCGCACGGTCCGCGGGCACAACGTCAAGGAGCTGATGCGGTCGATGCTCGCCCTCGGAACCGAGCTCGGTGGGCTGGCGCTCGACACGGCGATCGCCGCGTACCTGATCGATCCGGCCGAGGCGCGCTACGCGCTGCCCGACCTGATCGAGAAGTTCACCCGGTTCGCCCGTCCGTCCGACGACGCGGCGACCCACGGGCAGCTCGATCTGGACGGCACCTCGTTGGGCGACGCCGAGCTCGCCGGCCGCGACGCGCTGGCGGTTCACCACCTCGCCGACCCGATCATGGCCAGCCTCGACGCCCAGGGGATGGCCGGGCTGTACCGCGAGGTCGAGAATCCGCTGGTCGTCGTGCTCGCCAAGATGGAGCACGTCGGCGTGGGGGTCGACGTCGCCGAGCTGGAGGCGCTGAACCAGCGGCTCGGCGACGAGTGCGAGACGTTGATCGGGCAATTGCGCCACGAGGCCGGCCACGACGACCTGAACCTCAACTCCCCCAAGCAGTTGCGGGAGATCCTGTACGAAGAGCGCGGCCTCAAGCCGTTGAAGAAGACCAAGACGGGCGCGTCGACCGACGCCGCGACGCTGGAGAAGCTGAAAGACGAGTGGCCCGAGTTCCTCGGCCCGCTGATGCGCTACCGGGAGGTGGAGAAGCTGCGCGGCACCTACGGCGAGGGGCTCTTGCACGAGGTCGCCGCCGACGGCCGGATCCACGCCACGTTCAACCAGACCGTCGCCCGCACCGGGCGGCTCTCGTCGGACAAGCCGAACCTGCACAACATCCCGGTGCGCAGCGAGGAGGGCCGGCTGTTCCGCAGGGCGTTCGTCCCGGCCCCGGGGACGACCCTCCTCGTCGCCGACTACAACCAGATCGAGTTGCGCTGCATCGCCCACCTCGCCGCCGACCCCGGCCTGATCGAGGCGTTTCGCAGCGGGCAGGACATCCACAACGCGACCGCCGCCCGCGTGTTCTCCGTCGACCCCTCCGCCGTCACCCTCGACCAGCGCTCCAAGGCGAAGATGGTCTCCTACGGGCTGGCCTACGGGATGGAGTCGTACGGGCTCGGACAGCGGTTGAACATCCCGACCGAGGACGCGGCGCTGATCCTCGCCGCCTACTTCGAGGCGTTCCCCAACGTCAAGGCGTACATGGACGGCACGGTGCTCGAGGCGCGTGAGCGGGGGTACACCGAGACGCTGTTCGGCCGCCGCCGCCCGATCCCGGAGTTGATGAACTCGAACTTCCGGGTGCGCCAGGCGGGGGAGCGGCAGGCGATGAACGCCGGCATCCAGGGGCTGGCCGCCGACATCTTCAAGGTCGCCGTGGTGCGCATCGACGAGGCGCTGGTGGCCGGCGTGTTCGCCAGCCGCCTGATCCTCCAAGTCCACGACGAGGTGCTCGTCGAGGTGCCCGACGACGAGCGAGCCGAGATCGAGGCGCTGGTCGTCGACATCATGCACGGCGCCGCCGACCTCGACGTGCCGCTCGAGGTCAACATCGCCTGGGGTGACACGTGGGCCGACGCGAAGAGCTGAGCGGTCGCGTGGCCGGGGGCGACCACTGGTTCGAGGAGCTGGCCGACCACATGGGCGCGGGGTACGACCGCTACGCCCACACCAAGGGCACCGCGCAGGAGGTCGACCACATCGTCTCCGCGCTGGGCCTCGAGCCGGGCGACCGAGTCCTCGACGTCGGCTGCGGGACCGGCCGCCACACCCATGAGCTGGCCCGCCGCGGGTACTCGGCGCACGGTGTCGACGTCAGCGCCCGCTTCGTCGAGATCGCCAGGTCCCGGGCCCCGGAGGGGGCGACGTTCGAGCGCCTCGACGCCCGCATGTTGCCGTTCGTGGCACAGTTCGACGCCGCGATCTGCCTGTGCCAGGGCGCGTTCGGGATGATGACCGCCGACGGTGACGACGGCCTGGTCGTGAAGGGGATTGCGCGGGCGCTGCGACCCGGAGGTCGGTTGGCGCTGACCGCCATCAACGCCTACTACGCCGTGAAGTACCACGTCGGCGCCGACTTCGACGCGGCGGCCGGCGTCAGCCACGAGGTCACCGAGATCCGCTCGGAGTCCGGCGAGCCGAAGACCGTCGAGTTGTGGACCGGCTGCTACACGCCGCGCGAGCTGCGGCTGCTGCTCGACCGGTACCGGCTGCGGGTCGAGTCGATCAGCGGCGTCGAGCCCGGCGCGTACGGCACCGACCCCGCGACGACCGAGTCGCCCGAGTATCTCGTGATCGCCCGGCTCGATGCGCCGTGAGCTGATCGCCACCGGCGGCGACACGCAGGTCGGGGCGGGGTCATCGCGGAATCGGAGTCGTCAGCGGCGCGGACGGCGAGCACGAGTGGTTTCCGCAGCTCACTGCTACCCTTGAACCCCGTGCGACGCGCCTGCGTGGTCGCCGTCCTGTCCATCGACCAAACGTTTTCGAAAGCAGTCCGTCCCTTGTCCGATACCTCGACCACCTCCGAAACCAACGCCTCCACGATGGGGACGTTCGATGACGAGGGCAATTACACACCCCGCGAGATCACGTCCGACGATCTCGGCATGTCCTTCGCCGACGCGATCGAGGGCACGATGGTCGCCGTCGAGGACGGCCAGATGGTCAACGGCACCGTCGTCAAGATCGACAAAGACGAGGTGCTCCTCGACATCGGCTACAAGAGCGAGGGGGTCATCCCCAGCCGCGAGCTGAGCATCCGCAACGACGTCGATCCGTCCGAGGTCGTCAGCCTGGGCGAGCAGGTCGAAGCCCTCGTCCTGACCAAGGAGGACAAGGAGGGCCGGCTGCTGCTCTCCAAGAAGCGGGCGCAGTACGAGCGGGCGTGGGGCGACATCGAGGCCAAGAAAGAGGCCGACGAGGTCGTCGAGGGGCCGGTCATCGAGGTCGTCAAGGGCGGTCTCATCGTCGACATCGGGCTGCGCGGCTTCCTGCCCGCCTCGCTGGTCGAGCTCCGCCGGGTGCGCGACCTGGCGCCGTACATCGGCCAGACCGTGCACGCCAAGATCATCGAGCTCGACAAGAACCGCAACAACGTCGTCCTCTCCCGCCGGGCCTACCTGGAGGAGAACCAGAAAGAGACCCGCGACCAGTTCCTCAACAACCTCAAGGTCGGCGAGGTGCGCGAGGGCACGGTCTCCAGCGTCGTGTCGTTCGGCGCGTTCGTCGACCTCGGCGGCATGGACGGCCTGATCCACGTCAGCGAGCTGTCGTGGAAGCACGTCGACCATCCGGGCTCGGTCGTGACCGTCGGCGATCCTGTCAAGGTGCAGGTGCTCGACGTCGACTTCAGCCGCGAGCGCATCAGCCTCTCGCTCAAGGCCACCCAGCAGGATCCGTGGCAAGAGTTCGCCGAGGGCCACCAGGTCGGCCAACTCGTCTACGGGCGGGTCACCAAGCTCGTCCAGTTCGGCGCGTTCGTCCAGGTCGGCGACGGCATCGAGGGCCTCGTGCACATCTCGGAGATGTCGGCGCACCACGTCGAGTCGCCCGACCTGGTCGTGACGCCCGGCGAGGAGCTGTGGGTCAAGATCATCGATCTCGACCTCGCCCGTCGCCGGATCAGCCTGTCGATCAAGCAGGCCGCCGAGGGCGGCGAGCTGGCCGCGGAGTACCGCGAGCACTTCGACGTCGACGAGTCGGGCAACTGGGTCCAGGGCGAGACATCCGCCGAGGCCGAGGCCGCATGGTCCGAGTACTACGCCGGCGACCCCGAAGGGGCGGCCAAGGCCGCCGCGGCTGCCGGGGCGTCGACCGACGAGCCCCCCGCACCGGCCGCCGAGGGCGCCGCGGAGGCCGTGGAGACGGCCGGCGGCACCGTCGCCGACGACGTCGCCCCGGTCGCCGCCGCCGATGCCGCCCCGGTTGGCACCGACGATGTCGCTCCCGCCGCCGACGACGTGGCGCCGGTCGCCGACGACGTGGCGCCGGTCGCCGACGACATCGCTTCCGTCGCCGCCGAATGAGCTGACCCCCCCGGTCGCCGACGGGATCGCCCCATGATCGTCGCGGGATTGACGGGGGGCATCGGCGCCGGCAAGTCGACGGTGTCGGCGATGCTCGCCGATCGGGGTGCGGTGATCGTCGACGCCGACGAGATCGCCCGCAGCCTGCAGTCGCCGGGCAGCCCGGTGCTCGACGCGATGGCGGAGCGATTCGGCCCCGACATCATCCGCGACGACGGCTCGCTCGACCGGCCGGCGGTCGCCGCGATCGTCTTCCACGACGAGCAGGCCCTGGCCGACCTCAACGGCATCGTCCATCCGGCGATGCAGGACGAGATCCAACGCCAGATCGACGAGCACCGGGAGACCGACCGGGTCGTCGTGCTCGACTTCCCGCTGCTCGGCGAGAACCCGCGGCGCGGGCTTCAGGCGACGATCGTCGTCGATGTCCCGGTGGACGTCGCCGTCGAACGATTGGTCGCTCAGCGCGGGATGGACGAGGCCGACGCCATGGCCCGGGTCGAGAGCCAGGTCTCGCGTGAGGAGCGGCTGGCGACGGCGACGCACGTGATCGACAACAGCGGCGACCTCGCGTCGCTGGAGCGTCGGGTCGAGCAGATCTGGAACGAGCTCACCGCGCTCGAGCCGGCGAGCTGACGCGACGCGCGCCTCACTCCCCGGGCTGGAGTGTCGCCCGCACCGCGCCGCCGGCGGCGGCGATGATCTGGTCGAGGTTCGACAGCGCGCTCTCGTCGACGACGCCGGTCCACTCGTCCATGTAGATCTTCTTCACCTCGACCGCGATCGAACAGCCGCGGTCGCCGTAGCGGGCGTTGATCCAACGCGTCATCGCGCCGCCCTTGAATCGGACGTTCTCGCGGATGTCGAGCGCTTCGTCGTCGAACGGGACGCTGGCGAGGGCCGCGCTGAACGTGTCGATCACGTCGCCCCAGTGCGCCCGGTCGATCGACTCCGTGCCCAGGTTGATCTCCGGGTTCAGCGCCGGATCGTCGACCGCCCCGTCGGGCCCGCCGCGACGGTGGTTGTAGGAGTGGATGTCGAGGACCACGAACCGCTCGTGGGTGGCGAGCACCTCGTCGCACAGCTTGCCGACGTCGTCGTAGAACCGGTCGTACATCGCCAGCGACGCGTCGACGATCTCCTCGGACGGCTCGGTCTTCCAGACCTCCAACCCCCACGCGTCCTCCGGCTTCCGGTAGATCGCTTTGTCGCGGGTGCGATTCAGGTCGAACTCGAACCGGGACTGGGCCACCACGATCGAGTTCTTCGCGGCACGGGTCCAGACGTCGGTGTGGGGATCCTCCTCGCGCAGGCGATCCGCCGCGGGCAGCTTCATCGCGGCCTTCACGTCGGGCCGCAGGTCGTGGCCGGCGTGGATTGCGGTGGCGATGATCGGATCGCCGCCGCGGGCGATCGTCCAGGGTGACGCGTTCACAGCGTGGACATTTCCGTGTTGCTGAAGCTGCGCCGGTAGAACCCCATGTACCCGGCCTTGCGTTCGAGGGCGTCGATGACCGCGTCGGTGAAGTTGACGCCCTCGAGCTTCTGCGCCGAACCGAGCCCGCCCGGGCTGAAGACGTTGATCTCCATCAGCTTCTCGCCGACGATGTCGAGCCCGACCAGGAACATGCCGTCCTGGACCAGCTTCGGTCGGACGATCTCGGCCAGCCGGAACGCCTCGTCGGTCAGCGTTGCCTTGGCCAAGGCGCCGCCCGCGTGCAGGTTCGACCGCATGTCGCCGCCTCGGCGAACTCGGCGGAAGGCCGCGTACCGACCCTTGTGACGCAGTGGGAGACCGTTCATGAGGAACAGGCGGGTGTCGCCGTGCTCGGCGTCGACCAGGTACTCCTGGGCGATGATGTAGCCGTCCCGGGCGACCGCGTCGATCATCTGGTTCAGGTTCGAGGTGTCGTCGGCGCGCACCAGGAAGACGCCCTCGCCGCCGGAGCCGTGCAGCGGCTTGATCACCGCTCGTCCCTCGTGCATCACGAAGCCCTTGATCTCGTCGCGGTCGCGCGTGATCAGGGTGCGCGGGCGTACCTCCTCGGGGAAGAGCTGGAAGTACATCTTGTCCTGCGCCTTGGCCAGCCCGTTCGGGTCGTTCAGCACGATCACGCCATGGCGCATGGCGACACGCCCGAAGTCCAGCGCCGCGGTCTTCGCCCAGTCGCGCTTGCCCTTCTCGTCGGACGGCACGTTGCGCAAGAACAGCACATCCAACTCGTCGACGGTGATGCGCTCGCGGATCGCGTGCCGGCCGTGCAGATCGCGCAGGTACGTCGTCCCGTCCTTGTAACGGGCCTTGGGGACCCGCGTCGCCCGCGCCCGGACCAGCTCGTCGGGGTCGTAGGCCAGGTCACCGACGCTGATCACCCACGCCTCGTGGCCGCGATTGGTGGCCGCGACGCTCAGCCGAGTGGTCGTGAACCCCGCTTCCTCGGTCTTGAGGTCGTTCACGACGAATCCGATTCTCACCACAACTCTCCATCTGCCGCGAAATCAGATCGACCCGGGCGGGTCGAACGGCCTGAGTCGCCGAACGACATGAACCTATCGCGTGCGCGTTTGATCCGGTGCGGGCGACGTCGGTCGCACGGCGGTCGCCCTACACTGGCCCGCGCATCGTCCGTCCACATCTGAGAGGTTTCCCATGGCGACGGCCTCCACGGTCCGGTTGGATGAGCACCTGGCCGACTCGATCGTCAGCCTCTTGGCCGCCAACTCGCCGGTGCGGCGGATCCTGCCGCCCGACGGGCGAATGAACGTCGATCGCCAGTTGCCCTTCCTGTTCGTGTACCGCCAGCGCGCGTCCGTGCCGGACCCGCTCTTCAGCAGGCTGCTGGCGAGCGGGGCGTCGTTCCTGCTCGCGCCGTCGACGCCGCGCTCGCGTCCCTGGGTGAGCCGCGGCGTCCGACGGTGCGCGGCGGTGCTCGCCGAGACCTTCGGCTCGGTGCTGATCATCGAACTGTGGCCCGAACGCCTGGAGCACAGTCCAGACAGCAACGGCGAGCTCGTCGCCCGGCCGGCGTTCGAGCTGCTGTACGACAAGTCCGACCAGCATTCCACGACGGTCGCGACCTTGGCCGCGACCTTGGCGAAGGTCGCGATCATGAAGCAGACGGCCACGGTGACCAGTCGCGTGTCGCCGCGTCGTTCCCCGGCCGGCCTGCCCGCCCTGTTGACCGCCAGCCAACTGGCGTCGCTGAACGCGACGCTGATCGGCGTCCAGGTCGACCCGATCTACCTCGACCGGGAGAGGGATCAGGAGCTGCCGCTGGTCGGGCGGGCACTGGCGCGTCAGGTGTCCCGGTCGCTCCAGGAATCCGCGTTCGAGTTCGCCCGCACCGAGACGACGGAACCTTCGCTGCACTACCACGCCCTCGGCCGTCGGATGTTCGTCGCCGCGGTCAAGAACGTCGACCAGCAGCTGACCGCTCTGGCCGAGTCGTTCGACCTGCTGCAGACGATCACGCCGGCCGACACCGAGGCCGCGTTCCGCAAGTTCCGGCGATCCAAGCACGGCCGGTTGCCGCGGTTCCACTACCGGCCGTCGCCGGTCGATCCGGATCTCCTGAAGCGGACGTTGTGGGACATCAAGATCGAGCGGGTCGAAGACCTCGTCCTCGAGCAGCTGTTTCGGGAGAAACGGCGCGAACTCGACCTGAAGATCACCATGATCGCCGAGCGCGAGCGACCACAGTTTCTGCCGACGAGCCTCGCGCTCTACGGGCGCATCCCCGACCGTCTGATCAAGCTGGCGACGAAGATGCTCGAGGAGCTACCCGGCGGCGGGGGCGGCCGAGCGGCCCGCAAGGTCAGCGCGAACGACTTCGTCACCCGGGCGCAACACGAGTTCGACCGCATGCGCAACGGTCAGCACGTGATGGACGGCAAGATCGTCCTGCGTGACGACGTGTCCTCGCTGATGGTCTCGTCGGGCAACCTGATCATCGGGGCGAACATGTCGTTCCCCGCCGACCGCGTCGGCCCGCTCATCCAGCACGAGGTGGGCACACACGTCCTGACGTACTGGAACGGCCGCGCCCAGCCCTTCAAGCTGCTGGCCACCGGGCTCGCCGGACACGACGAGTTGCAGGAGGGGCTCGCGGTCTTCGTGGAGTACCTGGTCGGCGGCCTCACCCCGGCCCGCATGCGGACACTCGCCGGCAGGGTGCTCGCGGCGAACAGCGTCGTCGGTGGGGCGTCGTTCATCGAGACCTTCCAACTCCTGCACGATGACCACGGGTTCGGCGAGCGCGCCGCGTTCATGATCGCGATGCGCGTCCATCGCGGCGGCGGGCTGACGAAGGACGCCGTGTACCTCCAGGGCTTGAAGAAGGTGGCCGACTACCTGAAGAAGGGCGGACGGCTCGACACGCTCTTCGTCGGCAAGATCGCGACCGAGCACGTGTCGGTGATCGAGGAGCTGCAGCGCCGCGAGGTGCTCGTGCCGCCCCCGTTCCGCCCGTCCTACCTCGACCAGCCCGACACCCACTACCGCATCGAGCACGTCAGGCGGGGCATGGAGTTGCACGACCTCGTCGGGAGCTGATCCTCGCGGTCGGCGAGCCGGCGCATCGTCACGAGAAGAACGTCACGAGAAGAACGTCGAAGCCGTGCGGACCATCAACCGCACACCGACGGCGATCGCCGACTCGTCGACGTCGAACGACCCGGCGTGCAGGTCGAGGCGTGGTCCGTTCGACGTCGGGTCGTGGACGCCGACCCGCACGTACGTGCCGGGGACCTCGCGCAGGTACCACGCGAAGTCGTCGCCGCCCCAGCTGCGCGTCGCCGGCGTGATCGCGTCGGACCCGAGCTCGGCGGCCGCGGCCCGTTGCACGATCTCGGTGATCGATTCGTGGTTGACGACCGGCGGGACTCCACTGGTGTAGTCGAGCCGATGCTCGGCGCCCGACCCGTCGAGGAGATCGCACAGCGCTCGGTCGACGACGTGGGGCAGACGCTGCCAGACGACGTCGGACGGCGTGCGGATCGACGCCTTGAGGAAACACTGCGAGGGGATCACGTTGGCCGCGTCACCCGAGTGGATCGCGCCGAACACCACCTTGACGTCGGCGGGATCGTCGAGCTGCGCGGCGACCCGCCCCGGCAGCTCGGCGACGACGCGCGACGCGACCGAGATCATGTCGACGGTCTCCTCCGGCCGGGCGGTGTGGCCGCCGGGCCCCGTCAGCGTGATGCAGGCCATGTCGGCCGCCGAGGAGATCGCTCCCGACTTCAGCCCGACCGATCCGACGTCGAGCTTCGGATCGCAGTGGACGCCGACGATCGCGTCGACGCCGTCGAGCGCGCCGTCGGCGATCGTGTCGAGCGCGCCGCCGGGGACCCGCTCCTCGGCCGGTTGGAACACGAACCGCAGCGGCCCGGGCAGCTCGTCGCGGTGATGGGCGAAGTACAGCGCCGTCCCGAGCACGACGGCGGTGTGCACGTCGTGTCCGCAGGCGTGCGCGACGCCCGCGACCTGGCTGCGGTAGTGAACCTGCTTCTCGTCGTGCATCGCCAGCGCGTCGATGTCGGCGCGCAGTGCCAGCCGTGCGTGGACCGCGGTGACGGGGTCGATGTCGCAGACCAGCCCGGTGCCCACGGAGAGTTGGCGCGGTTCGAGCCCGGCCAGTCGCAGCCGCTCGACGACGAGCGCGGTGGTGGCGTGCTCCTCGCCGCTGAGCTCGGGATGCGCATGGAGCTGGCGGCGGATGGCGATCAAGCCCTCACCGTGCTCGGCGAGCCAACTGTCGATCGAGCGTTGTCCGCTCCGGGTCGGCGTCATGCCGTCGTCGGGCGATCGGCTGCGAGCTCGTCGGACAAGAGGTGCACCACGTCGAGGAGCGTAGCCCCGTCCCCGACGACCCCCCGCTGTCGTCCCGTGCCACGCCCGGCACCGCGGATCCGACGGTCAGCGGAACGTCGGGATGACCTCGGCGATCTCCTCCGGCGTCGTCGTCGGCCCGAAGCGGGCGATGGCCGTGCCGTCGCCGTCGACCAGGAACTTCTCGAAGTTCCAGACGATGTCCGAGCTGGCGCCGTCGCCGGGCTGGGCTTCCTTGAGCACCTTGTACAGCGGCGCCGCCCCCTCGCCGTTGACCTCGATCTTGGAGAACAGCGGGAAGTTGGCGTCGTACTTCGACGTCGCGAACTCGAGGATCTCGGCGTCGGTACCGGGCTCCTGCCCGCCGAACTGGTTGCACGGGAAGCCGAGAACGGTCAGGTCGTCGTTGTCGTTGTGAAGCGCACGCAGACCTGCGTACTGGGGCGTGAGGCCTCAAGCGCTGGCGACGTTGACGACCAAGCAGATCTGGCCCCTGAACTGCTCGAACGAGACCTGGTCGCCGGTGATCGACGTCATCGTGATGTCATGGAATGAGGACATGGGGCGTGACCGTACCGGGGGCCGGCCGCCATCGTGCGGTCCGGCCACGCGGCGCCGGTGGCGACGCCGTGCGGTGTCCGTCGATAACATTCCGTTCTGCCCATGTCCGCAGACCGACAACACGGGGGCGCGCCGATCGGCGAGCCCTCACCCCCGAACCGATCGAGGCCGTGCTGACCGCCGTTCTGCTGCTCGCCGTCGTCGCACTGATCGCCGCCAACGGGTACTTCGTCGCCGGAGAGTTCGCGTTCGTCGCGTCGAGGCGGTCCCGGTTCGTCGAGCTGGCCGACGAGGGGAGCAAGCGGGGACAGGGGGCGGTCAAGGTCCACCGGCGGTTGAGCTTCATGTTGTCCGGGGCGCAGCTCGGCATCACCGTGACCTCGCTGGTGCTGGGGTTCATCGCCGAGCCGGCGATCGCCCAGGCGATCAAGCCCGCGCTCGAGTCGGTCGGGTTGGGTTCGGCCGCCCGTGCCGTGTCGCTCGTGCTGGCGTTCGTGTTGGCGACGATGTCGCAGATGGTGTTCGGCGAGCTGGCCCCGAAGAACTTGGCGATCGCCAAGCCGGAACAGGTCGCGCTGCGGGTGGCGCGGTCGACCTGGTGGTACATGCAGGTGTTCGGGCCGGTGATCCGGTTCTTCGACGGCTCGGCCAACCGCCTGCTGCGCCTGTTCGGGATCGAGCCGGTCGAGGAGTTGCACGGCGCGGTGTCGAGCGAGGAGCTCGACATCATCGTCGACTCGTCGGCCGAGAGCGGCCACCTCACCGGGGGGCAGGCCGCGCTGCTCGAGCGGGCGATCGATTTCGCCGAGCTCGAGGCGTCGGACGCGATGGTTCCGTGGAACCGGGTCGTCACGATCGGCGACGACGCGTCGGCGGCCGACCTGCGCGACCTGATGGCCTCGGCGCACTCCCGGTTCCCGGTGGTCGACGGCGAGGGCAAGGTGCGAGGCGTCGTCCACGCCAAGGATCTGCTCGGCGTCCCCCGCGGCGAGTACGACGCGACGCCGGTGTCGTCGCTGTACCAGGAGATCCTCGTCGTGCCGGAGGCCGCCGGGCTGATCGTGGTGCTGTCCGAGCTGCGGGCGCACTCGACCGAGATGGCGATCGTCGTCGACGAGTACGGCGGTCCGGCGGGCGTCGTCACGCTCGAAGACGTGGTCGAGGAACTCGTCGGCGAGATCGAGGACGAGTACGACCCGAACGTCCCCGGCGAGCACATCGAGGTCGAGCCGGGCGTCTGGTCGGTGTCGGCCTCGTCGCGCCCCGACGAGATCGAGCGGACGACCGGCTTCGAGCTGCCCGACGGCGAGTACGACACGGTCGCCGGACTCGTCCTCGACCGCCTCGAGCGGATCCCCGAGAAGGGCGACTCGGTCGTGGTCGACGGGGTGATGATCGAGGTGCTCGAGCTCGACGGCTTCGCCATCGAACAGCTCCTGCTGCGGCCGGACCCGAGCGGCCGTGACGATCACGACGGCGACGCGGAGGCCGAGCACCAGCCGGAGAACGGGCAGGCGTCATGATCCTCGTCGCCGCCGAGCAGGGCGTCCACGTCGATTGGACCGCCCTCGGCATCGCCGTCGCCCTCCTCGCCGCCAACGGCTTCTTCGTCGCCGCCGAGTTCGCGGTGCTCGCCGCCCGCCGCTCGCGCATCGAGCAGTTGGCGGCCGACGGCGTGCGCTCGGCGAAGCACGCGCTGGCCAGCATCAAGAACCTGTCGATGATGCTCGCCGGGGCGCAGCTCGGGATCACGATGTGCTCGCTCGGCCTCGGCGCCCTCGCCGAGCCGGCGCTCGCCGGAATCATCGAGGGGGTCATCGGAGAGGTGTTCACCATCTCGGACACCGCGCGGCACGTGATCGGGTTCGCGTTCGGCCTCTCGATCGTCGTCTTCTTGCACATGGTCGTCGGCGAGATGGCGCCGAAGTCGTGGGCGATCTCCCACCCGGAGGAGTCGGCGATGCGCCTGGCGCGGCCGTTCCGCCTGTTCGTCCTGCTGTTCCGCCCGCTGATCGTGTTGCTCAACTGGCTCGCCAACCTCGTCGTCAAGGCGGTCGGCGTCGAGCCGCAGGACGAGCGGGCGATGGCCCACTCCCCGGCTGACCTGCTGCTGCTGCTCAACGAGTCCGCCGGTCGCGGGGGCCTCGCCGAGCAGGAGCACGCGCTGCTCACCCGCTCGCTCGAGCTCTCCGGGCTGACCGCCGCCGACGCGATGACCGTCCGCCGCGACATCGTCGCCGTGCGGGCCGACGCGACCGCCGAGCAGGTCGCCGCCGAAGCCCACCGCACCGGCCGCACCCGCGTGATCGTGCACGACGGCGAACTCGACCACGCCAGCGGGTTCATCCACGCCAAGGACCTGTTGCGCCTCCCGGACGGCACGTGGCCCACGACGCTGGTGGGGAGCCTGACCCGCCCGATCATGGTCACGCCCGACCACCACCGCCTCGAGGACCTGCTGCTCGAGATGCGGACCGAGCGCCAGCACGTCGCGCTCGTCGTCGACGAGCACGGGACGGTCGTCGGGCTGCTCACGCTCGAAGACGTGTTGGAGGAGCTGATCGGGGACTTCGACGACGAGTCCGACGCCGGACACGGCGAGTGCGAGCGGCTCGGTGACGACGTCTATCGGATGAACGGCACGCTGCGCTCCGATGAGTTCGCCGAGTGCACCGGCCGGCCGCTTCCCGAGGGCGACTGGCAGACCGTGGCCGGGTACGTCATCGCCGCGCTCGATGAGATCCCGTCGGTCGGCGACCACGTCCGCACCGAGATCGGCGAGTTCGAGGTGCTGGCGATGGACGGCTATGCGATCGACGCCCTCCGCGTCGACCTCGACCCCCACGACTGAGCCTCCCCAGCCCTCCCCAGCCCTTTCCGGTGAGAGGTGAGACCAGGGGGTGGTCTCACCTCTCACCGGAGCATGGCGAACAGGTGTTCCCGAGGGTAAGATCGTCGGGGTGACCGAGATCGTGAACGCCGCACCGGAACCTGCCGTCCGGCCGTCCCAACCGGTGCCCGATCTGCGCACCGACGTCGAGCTCGCCGGTGGCACGCTGGCCAGCGCGTACGACGCCGGCGACGACCACGCCTTCAAAGTGGTGTCCGAGTTCGACCCCGCCGGCGACCAGCCCGCGGCGATCGCCGCCCTCACCTCCGGGGTCGACCAGGGCCATCGGTTCCAGACGCTGCTCGGCATCACCGGCTCGGGCAAGTCGGCGACGATCGCGTGGACGATCGAGCGCACGCAGCGCCCGACGCTGATCCTCGCCCCGAACAAGTCGCTCGCCGCCCAGCTCGCCCAGGAGATGCGCGAGTTCTTCCCCCACAACCGCGTCGAGTACTTCGTCAGCTACTACGACTACTACCAGCCCGAGGCGTACATCCCG
>JBFGCT010000084.1:0-17096 GCA_041581055.1 Ilumatobacteraceae bacterium
GAGCGTTCTCGGTTTGACGCACCTCGGAACTGTGAACTGTGCGGGCGGATTTCCGCATGCGGCGCTCACCGATCCGGGCGGCGCGAGCTTCTGGGCCGGCGGCACGACCTGGTGATCGACCACCCAGGCGCCCCGGAACGGTACGGTTGATCGTCGCCGTCGGTTCGACGGCCGGAACGACCAGATCGAGCGGGGATTTCCATGAGCGTGTTCCCGGTGGACCGTCACGAGGAGCTGAGGTGGCTCCCGGACCCGCTCCGCGTGATCACGAAGCCGTTCCTGCCGGGCGAGGAGAGCTACCCCGACGGGTCGTCGCGCATCGATGTCGTCCTCCGCCGCATCATGGCGATGTCCGAGGCCGATGTCGTCGCGACACTCGCGTCGACGGCCGAGGAGTTCGTCGGGCGGCACCGCGACCTCGATGCGGTGCTCGACCGTCACTTCAAGATGGTGGCCGGGCGGTTGGATGATCCAACCGCGCTCTCCGAGGACCGTCGACGATTGATCGGGGCCTACTTCACGCACGAGTACTCGATCGAGGGCGCCGCGCTCGGGAACCCTTCGATCGTCGCCGCGCCGGACCAGTCGGGCCTCGCTGACGGTGCGGTTCGGTTCATCATGAGTCTGCGGGCGGTGGGCGAGGGCCACATCTCTTCGATCGAGTTCCGGTCCGGTGTGATCGGCGACGACATGAAGATCGTGATGGAAGAACCCAGTCGTCACGCTCAGACCGGCAGCCGGACGGACGCGATCTACGACAAGGAATTCTTCGCGACCAAGCTGGGCGACCTGGGGGCCATGAACGACGTGGCCAACATGGTGCTGGGTGGTCTCGAGTCTCACTTCACGATGGCAGCGCTGGAGGCGGCCATCCGCGGACTCGACGAGCGGGGTGTCGATCGCGCGATCTCGTTCGAGACGACGCGATTGCTGCACTTGCTGGCCTCGTCGAACTACAAGGTCTCGTTTCCCGACTCGACCGACATCTCCGAGCGGGTGATCTTCCCGAGCGGACCCACCGAAAGCCAGGGCATGGAAGACGCCCGCATGGTGCGTTTCGTCCACGACGACGGCCTCGTCGTGTACTACGCGACGTACACGGCGTTCAATGGCTTCCAAATCCTGCCGCAGCTCATCGAGACCAGCGATTTCGGGTCGTTTCGGATCGCCACGCTGAGCGGAGAATGCGCGCAGAACAAGGGCATCGCGCTCTTCCCCAGAAAGCTCGGCGGCCAGTTCGTCGCCCTTGGGCGACACGACAACGTCAACAACTTCGTGATGACATCGACCGACGTGCGCATCTGGCGCGAAACCGAGCTGATCCAGGAGCCGAACCGCCCGTGGGAGCTCATGCAGCTGGGAAACTGCGGGTCACCGATGGAGACCGAGGCCGGGTGGCTCGTGATCACCCATGGGGTCGGTGCATTTCGACGCTACGCACTTGGCGCCGTGCTGCTCGATCTCGATGATCCGTGCCGCGTGATCGGCCACCTGAAAGAGCCGCTCCTCGTTCCCGTGGCCGACGAGCGCGAAGGGTACGTCCCCAACGTCGTGTATTCCTGCGGCAGCATGATCCATGCCGACCACGTCGTCCTGCCTTACGGATTTGCCGATGTCGGGGCGAGCGTTGCCACGATTGCGCTCGAGAATCTGCTCACTCGATTGACGCAGTAGGCCGGTCGCCCACCTTGACAGCGGGCGGGAACAGGCCAGCATGCTGGAGGGTTGAGATCAGCGCCAGCGTCGACTCGGCCCCTTGGTTGAGGTTGGGGCCGGCGGCTTGCAGACCGTCGTATCCCCCACCCGTGTCGGGATCCCACATCAACGCTTCGGCGTCATTGTCACCGTCGAACCACTGAATCGCCAGCTCTATCCCACGTCGCCATCTCTCGTTGCCCGTCACCGCCGCGGCGCGCGCACACGCGTCGGCCATCGCCGCGACCTCGATGGGCTGCTGGTCGAACGATGGGGCGTGGTCGTCCGGACCAGCGCCACCGACCGGTGTGGGTGACAGGTGGCCCTCGACTGTTTCGCGGTCGAGCAGCCAGCTCAGGAGCGTCACACCATCGTGGGTGATGTCCGGCCGCTCGAGGAAGTGGCCGGCGGCGATGAGCACTTCGGGCAGCGCGGCGTTGGCGTAGGCCAGGCGTGGTTCGGGCCAGGGCCAGTCGGTGGTGGTCGCCAGCGGGCCGATCCTGGTGACTGCGTCGCGGAGCAGGTCGCGGGCGCGCTGGTGTCGAACGTCGACGTTGAGTACCTCGGCTGCGCCGAGGGCGGCGAACGCCATCGATCGCCGGGAGAGCGAACGTTGCTCCACACCCCTGTTGAAGTGGGCGAGAGCGCGCTGACGCGATGCGTTGTCCGGCGCGTGCCGAACGGCGGTCCCGAACGCCCAGACGCTGCGGCCCCAGCAGTCGTCGACCCCTCGTTCGCCCCGCCATCGGCCGCGTGCCGTTCGCCGGTTGCGGATTCGACCGTCGGCGCCTTGTGAATCGGCGACAAACCGGAAGGAGGTCCGGCCGAGCTCGCGCACGGCATCGGTGGGATTGGGCTCGCGGCTAACGGCGATCAACACCCGCGCAACGTCGTCGGTGCAGTAGCCATGACCGCGCCGGGCCTTGGCGTGGTCGGCGTGTTCGAACGTGCCGATGGCGTTGCTGATCGACAAGATGTGGTCGAAGGAGGGCGGCGTCATGACGCGACCGAGCGGCGGGCGGCGAGCAACCGGCCAGCGAGTTCGTTGTACCGACCGGCGACCGCCGTCCAAGACAGCTCCGGTGCCAGGCGGCGCGCTTCGGCAGCCATCGATCGGGCGAGGCCGGCGTCGGTCAGCACTGCGCGGATGGCCGCGGCCAGCGCAGCGGGGTCGCGCTGGGGCACGACGATGCCGGCACCGCTGGCCAGCAATTCGACGGCGTGGGGGAAGGCGGTCGACACCACCGGGCGCCCGGCGGCCACGGCGTCCACAAGTACTCCTGAGGTGACTTGGTCCTTGGAGTCGTAGGGCAGGACGACGAGGTCTGCGGAACGAATCAGTTCGGTGAGCGAGGCAAGATCGCGATAGGTGTCGTCGAACGACACATGAGTTGACGCGGCGGAATTCGACGCTCGGTCCGACAACATCTGGCGATACGACTCACCGGAGTGCTCGCGGACCTTCGGATGGGTCGCGCCGGCGATGACGTAGTGCGGGCGAGGACGCAAGTCGGCCAGGTCGGCGACCGCGTCGATGGCCCACTCGATCCCCTTGCCAGGGCCGAGCAGACCCCACGTCAGCAGGCGTGACGAGTGCGCGGCACCTTCAACGACGTCGATCGCCAGGTCCGATTGTGGGGTCGCGGCGCCGTGCGGGATCACGACAGCCTTCGTCGGATCCACATCGAATCCGCCCAGCAGCCTCACGTGGGCGGTCTCCGTCATCAGCACGATGACGTCGGCCGCATCGCAGACCTGCTCGAGGATCCGCCGTTGATTCGCGGTGGGTTGACTGATCACGGTGTGGGCGACGACCACCGTCGGGACGACGACGCCGGCCATCACGTCGAGGACGGCCGCACCGTCGTCACCGCTGTAGATGCCGTACTCGTGTTGCACGATGGCGACGTCGGTTGAGTTGAGTGCGTTGAGCGCCTCGATGAGACGACCAGGGGAGCCGTCTTCGAGGGAGGCCAGCACCAATGGATCTTCCAGCTCCGGCCTCGAGCCGGTCCGAACGACGTCCACCGAGCCGCCGTTCGCGATCAGGCCGGTTGCCAGCGCCGCCGAGAACGTGGCGATGCCACACGACGTGGGCGGGAACGTGGAGAGAATGCCGAACGAACGGACGTCGTCACCGCCCGCAAGTGCAGCTGGGACGACTGGGGTAGGGACGCGCACGACAAAACTCCTGGCTTCGGCTCAGTCGAGGCGTCGGGCCTGCGGAGGGCGACGGAGCCCGAACGGCCGTCCAGCCCAAGCGAGGCGCACTCTTCCAAGGAGACTTGGCTCCATCCTACGGCGGGCACTTCGTATCGAGACGTCGGTACCATCGCCAGTATTCCTCCTTCAAGACCGGATGAGGTGGCCCAGTCAGCGCTCCGCATTGCGGTGCTGGCGCCGATCGCCTGGCGAACGCCGCCGCGTCACTACGGCCCATGGGAACTGTTCGCCTCGCTGCTCGCCGACGGACTCGTCGCCCTAGCTAGGAGACTGCTGAGCAATCGGGTCTGTCGGAAGGTGTTGGTGGGCCGGGGGCGTGAGCGACCCGGGGAGTCGGTGTTCAGGGTGAGCGCCGGCCGCGTTGGGTTGGGTGGGACCCGTAGGTGTCGTTCTCTGCTTGTTTGTCTCGGGCGGTCAGGTGGCGAGTTGCCAGGTGTTGTTCCAGGTGAGTCCGAGGTTGAGGAGTCGTCGGAGGTTGATGACCGTGTCGCCCGCCAGTGGGATGGGACCAGTTGGGCGTGAGTTTCGCCAGTGGGATGGGACCATATCGTCGCCAGTGATGGGACCACCCGTTCGCCAGTGATGGGACCGCCTCTTCTGGGGTTCGCCAGTTCCGGTTCGTGGACGCTCGGCTTGCCGTCGCCGTTGTCGACGAGACCAACAGGAGGCGGCATGGCGTTCCGGGAGGTTCGTGTGTTCGAAGTACGAGAAGTTCTGCGGTTGTGGCTGCGCGGCAAGGGTCAGCGACCGATCAGCGAGTTGGAGCGACCGATCAGCGAGTTGGTTGGCATGGACCGCAAGACGGTTCGCCGCTACATCGACGCCGCTGTCGGGTGGGGTTTGGACCGCGCCGGTGGCGAGGACCAGTTAACTGATCTGCTCGTTGGCCAAGTCCTCGAGAAGGTGAGGCCGCATCGGGTCGATGGGCGGGGCGAGGCCCGTCTAGACGATTCCGTGACCGTTTCGTGACCGCCGGTGTCTTCACTAATCGACAACAACGGAATCTTGTTCCGCATAACACCAGCTAGATAGTGCCCGGGGAGGGACTCGAACCCTCACAGATCTTTCGATCTAGGGGGGTTTAAGCCCCCCGCGTCTGCCAGTTTCGCCACCCGGGCCGCGTTGTCAGGCTACGACGTTGGTCAGGCCGCTCCCGCGACGGGCGGAGCCGTCGGCGCAAGCGACTCCCAGAGGTCGGATCGAAGACGGTCCGCGTCTGGCGACGCGAGCGCGTTGGCCACGACCACTCCCTCGATCATGTCCGCGTAGACCGCCGCACGTGGGCGGCCACGGATCCGAACCGAGACCACGGCGCCGCTGCGCCGACGCCGGATGGTGCGATCGGCACCGGCGAGCCGGGGCGGACATCGAAAACTGGGCGCGATCAGCCGGCGGGTTCGGGCCAGGCGCGTCAAGACCCGAGCCGCCTGGGCGAAATCGACGGTCGACACGAGCTCCATGTCACTATCATGAGCCGACGGTGTAACACGGCCAGAACCGGAGTCTCGACCCGTGTCTGCCAGTGGTCCGACGCGGGCTCACCCAGGGCTGCTAGTCCCCGCCGAGGTAGAGCACGAGCTGCGCCGTCGCCAAGCCCGAGATCGGTGGGGCGTCGTCGAGCAGGGCGATGTCCTCCACCGTAAGGCCGACGTCGAGCGCCAGCACCTCGGCGGCCCCCTCAACCGTCTCGTCCAGGTAGTACACGACCGTGTCGGGCGTCGGCACGGCGCCGACCAACCCCCGGAGAATCACGTACCCGGTGTCACGAAGCTGACCGATCGTCGGCTCGAGCCGCTCACCGGCCGTGCTGCCGTTGACCACGACCACGTCGATGAACGACCGAGGTGGCGGCGGCAACGTCGTCGGCGGGATCGTGGTCGTCGTGGTGGTGGTCGTCGTCGAGGTGGTCGTGGTGGTGGTCGTCGTCGTCGAGGTGGTCGTCGGCGGGATCGTGGTGGTCGTCGTCGTCGTGGCGGGCGCCGACGCGCGGGTCTCGAGGAGGAACACCGTGCCGACGAGCACGACCACGAGCACCCCCAGGGCGAGGTTGACGATCGTCTGACGACTCACGCGCCGTGCGCCGCGGGGCGCTCGTCGCGGCGGCTCACCCGTCGCATGACGGTCAGCCGGCGATCAACTCTTGATCGACACCGAGGTAGGCGAGGAGACTCTCACCGTCCAGGCCACCCACGATGTCGGGGGCGAGGATGATCGGCTCGATCGCCGTGGGCTCAACACCGAGATCGACCGCCAGCCGGGCCGCGCTGGCCTCGAAGCCGTCGGCGAAGTAGACAACCGTCGTGTCGACGATGTCGCTGCCGTCGGTCGCCCGCACGTCGACGTAGCCGAGTTCCTCGAGCCGGGCCACCGTCGACGACGCCAGGCCGCCGATGCTGGCCGCGTTCGCCACCACGACGACCTCCTCGGACCGATCCGGCAGCGTCGGCTCGGGGACCGTCGTGGTGGTGGTGGTCTCGGTCGCGTTCGTCGTCGTCTCCGGTGGGAGGGTCGTGGTCTCCGTCGGGAGGGTCGTCGTCTCGAGCGGAACGGTCGTCGCCACCGCCTCGAGTCCGGTCGCCTCGGTGGTCGACGGCGGGACGATCGTCGGATCGGCGCCCCCGCTCGTCGGAACCCCGGCGATCGCGACGCCAGCCCCGATCGACAGGACGGCAACAACCGCGTAGGCAATCCAGTCTTGATTCATGACCGCCGAACGTTACCGAATTGGGCGCGAATTTCGAACGCCCCGGAACGCTCGCGTTCAACGGGTGAGGAACGGGAGTACGATACGGCCGGCGCGAGAGCGCCCGACGACGTCGAGTTGGTGAGGAGGACGCACGAAGATGTTCGACCGGCTGCGCCGAGCGGCGCAAAGCCACCTGCCCGCGGTTCAATTCGCGGTCGACAGCTCCTTCTGGGTGGCCAGCGTGCCGTACGCGGTGTGGGTGCGATACGACTTCGACGCCAGCCACATCGGCACCGGAACACTCTGGGTGGTTCTCGCGGCGATCGCGCTCCAAGCGATCGTCGGCACGGCGTTGGGGCTGTACCGCGCGAGCCGGCGCTACGGGACGTTCGACGAGGTCCTCATCGTCGCCGCCACCGCCGTCATCGTCGGTCTCGTCCTGACCGTGGCCTTCTGGCGGAACACCGGCGCGCCGCGCTCGGTCCCCCTGTTGGCGATGGGCTTCACCCTGCTCGGCCAGGTTGCGGCCCGCTCGATCTGGCGCCTGTACAAGGCACGGCGCAACCGCCAGTCGTCCGACGAGGTCGAGCGGACCATCGTCGTCGGCGCCGGAGAGGGCGCGGAGCAGATCCTCCGGACGATCCGCGACACGCCACAGGACCGGTTCCACCCCGTCGCCCTCCTCGACGACGACCGCTCCAAGCGCAACCTCAGGCTGTCCAACGTGCGGGTCCGCGGCCAGCTGGACGATCTCGCCGAGGTCGCCAAGCACTACGACGCCGACGCGGTGCTCATCGCGATCCCGAGCGCGGGGCCGGACTTGATCCGCCGCGTCACGACCTTGGCCGAGGGCCTCGGCCTCCATGTGTACATCCTGCCGCCGCTGGAACAGCTCCTCGGAGGGGTCAACGCCGCCGACATCCGCCCGGTTCAGCACGCCGACCTGCTCGGCCGTCGTCCCGCCGAGATCAGCACGGAGGAGATCGCCGGATACGTCACCGGTCGGCGTGTGCTCGTCACCGGCGCGGGCGGCTCGATCGGCAGCGAACTGTGCCGCCAGCTGGTCAAGTTCGAACCGAGCGAGCTCCTGATGCTCGACCGCGACGAGAGCGGCCTGCACTCGACGCAGCTCTCGATCGAGGGCCGCGCGCTGCTCGACAGCCCGAACCTGATCCTCGCCGACATCCGCGACGCCGAGCGAGTGGCCGAGGTGTTCGAGATGTGCCGTCCCGACGTCGTGTTCCACACGGCGGCGCTCAAACACCTCCCCCTGCTCGAAACACACCCCGCCGAGGCGTGGAAGACCAACGTCTGTGGCACGCTCAACCTGATCCGCGCCGCCGCCGGCCAGAACGTCAGTCGCTTCGTCAACGTCAGCACCGACAAGGCGGCGAACCCGACGAGCGTGCTCGGCTGGACGAAGCGGATCACCGAGCGAATGACCTCCTGGGCGAACCAGCTCGGTGACACGGTGTTCGTGTCGGTCCGGTTCGGCAACGTGCTCGGCTCGAACGGCTCGGTGCTGAAGGCGTTCGAGGCCCAGGCTGCGAACGGTGGGCCGATCACCGTCACCCACCCGGAGATCACGCGGTACTTCATGACCACCGAGGAGGCGTCGCGGCTGACGATCCACGCCGGCGCGATCGGCGCTCCGGGTGAGGTCATGATCCTCGACATGGGCGAGCCGGTGAAGATCGTCGAGGTCGCCAAGCACTTCGCCGCGCAGCACGACCCGCCCCTCGAGATCGTCTTCACCGGCCTGCGACCCAACGAGAAGATGCACGAAGACCTCGTCTCACCCGGCGAACTCGGCGAAGCACGGCACCATCCGCTCATCACGCACGTCGGCGCTGCGGCGCTGGCGCCCACTGCCGAGATGGCCGGTGGCCCGCCGCCGTCCGTCGACGTGATGATCGAGATCGCCTTGCGTCCGGCCACCATCGAGGTGTCCGCGTGAAGCTCGCGCACAGGGTCGTGGTGGTCGGCCAGGGCTACGTCGGGCTCCCGCTCGCGGTGCGGGCGGTCGAGGCCGGGATGGACGTCATCGGCTTCGACGTCGACGAATCGAAGGTGCGCGTTCTCGCCGACGGCTCCTCACACATCGACGACGTCACCGACGCCGACGTCGCGCGGGCACTCGCCAGCGGGCGGTACCGCGCGACATCGGCGGTCTGTGATCTCGAGGGATTCGACGTCGCCGTCATCACGGTTCCCACCCCGCTGAAGCACGGCGCGCCGGACCTGTCGTACATCGACGGCGCCCTCGACCTCCTCGGCCCGCACGTCACCGTCGGGTCGACGGTCATCCTCGAGTCGACGACCTATCCCGGCACCACCGAGGAAGTTGTCGTCCCGCGCCTCGAGGAGGCCAGCGGGCTCAAGGCGGGCGTCGACTTCCACGTCGGCTTCTCGCCCGAACGGATCGATCCCGGCAACAAGGTCTGGGATCTGGTGCGGACGCCGAAGGTCGTCGCCGGCGTGACACCTGACTGCCTGGTCGTCGTCAAGGCGTTCTACGACCGGCTCGTCGACCGCACCGTTCCGGTCAGCACGACCGGCGCCGCCGAGCTGACCAAACTCCTCGAGAACACGTTCCGCCACGTCAACATCGCCCTCGTCAACGAGTTGGCCATCCACTCGAAGGCGCTGGGCATCGACATTTGGGAAGTCGTCGAAGCGGCGAGCACAAAGCCGTTCGGGTTCACCCCGTTCTGGCCGGGTCCGGGCGTTGGCGGACACTGCCTGCCGATCGACCCGAGCTACCTGTCGTGGAAGGTGGAGCAGCAACTCGGCTCGGCGTCCCGGTTCGTCGAGATCGCCAACGACATCAACAAGCAGATGCCGGCGTACGTGGTCAGCCGGGTGCAGAACGGCCTCAACGAGCGGCGCAAGTCGGTCAACGGATCGCGCGTGCTCGTCGTCGGCCTCTCCTACAAGAAGAACTCCAACGACGCCCGCGAGAGCCCAGCGACCGCGGTCATCCAGGGTCTGCTCGACCTCGGCGCCGACGTCTTCGTCCACGACGACTGGACGGGCCCGCACCACATCGACCTGGTTGCGCCGCGCGTCGAGCTCTCGGCCGAACAGCTGAGCCAGGCCGACGCGGTCGTGATCGTCACCGACCACGACAACACCGACTACACGCTGATCAGCCGGATTGCGACGTACGTGTTGGACTGCCGCCGACGCATCGTCGACGGGTCGGCCGAGTCGCTCTAAGGACCGACCGCACCGGTTCAGCTCGCAATATGACCTGGACCTTCCCCGCGGCACTCCTCAGCTCCCTCGCCTTGACCCCGGTCGTCCGTCAGCTCCTGCTGCGCTCCGACGTGGTGGATCGGCCGAACGTCCGCTCCTCGCACCGCACCGTGACCGCCCGCGGCGGCGGCATCGCGGTCGTCGTCGCGACGCTCGCCGCGGTGGCGATCTCCTCGATCGAATTCGGTTCGACCATGGTCGGTCTCGCCGGTGCGGCGGTGGTGCTCGGCGGCGTCGGGTTCGCCGACGACCGCTTCGGTCTGGGGGCGGTTCCGCGCCTCAGCGCGCAACTCGTCGTGCCGGCGGTCGCGTTGCCCCTCTTGGTGTCCGGGGGACTGCCAGGAGGCGCCCGCGGCGCGCTGCTGGCTGGTCTGGCCGTGTTTTGGAGCATCGGGTACGTGAACGCGTTCAACTTCATGGACGGCATCAATGGGATCTCCGTCGTCCAGGCGGTCACCGCGGGCCTGAGCTTCGCGTTGATCGGCGAGTGGCACGACCTTCCGATCCTGACGGCGGGCGGCCTCGCGATCGCCGGAGCGTGTGCCGGTTTCGGGCCGTTCAACGTCTGGAGGGCGTCGATCTTCCTCGGTGACGTCGGGTCGTACTTCATCGGGAGCTGGCTGGCATCGCTCCTCATCGTCGCGGTGGCCGACGGAGTGGCGCCGACGGTCGCGATCGGCCCGTTCCTGCTGTACATCGCCGACACCGCGACGACGGTGATCCGCCGGGCGCGGCGGGGCGAACGGCTGATCAGCGCGCACCGGGAGCACGCCTACCAGCGGCTCGTGCGGCGCGGGTGGACGCACCTTCAGGTGTCAGGACTCGCCGGGGTGGTCATCGCGGCGACGAGCGGCTCGATGCTGGCGACCGAGAGCTCTCCCCCCGCCGTTCGGGCGGCCGCGTTCGCGGCGTCGGTCGCCCTCGTGTTGAGTTTCACGGCTCTGCCCGCAACACTCCAACGTCGGAACCCGACCCCCGTCTCATGAAGATCGTCATCGTCACCCACTACTTCCCGCCAGAGGTCGGAGCACCGCAGGCGCGGCTCGGCGACTTCGCCCGGCTCTGGGCCGGCACCGGCCACGACGTCCACGTCGTGACCGGTATGCCAAACCATCCGACCGGGCGCGTCCCCCCGGAGTATCGCGGCAAGATCCGGCTGCACGAGCGGGGTGACGGGTACGACATCACCCGCTGCTGGCTGTACGCGACCCCGAACGAGGGCATCGTCAAGAAGACGCTCGGCCACCTGAGCTTCATGTCCACCGCCAGCGTGCTCGGCTTCCGCCGCATCGGCCGACCGGACATCATCGTCGTGTCGTCGCCGACGTTCTTCTCGATCGGCGCGGCCTGGGTGCTCTCGCTCTTCAAACGGTCGAAGCTGGTCGTCGAGGTGCGCGACCTGTGGCCGGCGATCTTCGTCGAGCTCGGCGTGCTCACCAATCGACCGCTGATCCGGCTGCTCGAGGTGCTCGAGATGGCCGCCTATCGTGCGGCCGACGCCGTCGTCGTCGTGTCGGAGGGGTTCCGCGCGCAACTGATCGACCGCGGTGTGGCGCCGGCGAAGGTCCACACGATCCGCAACGGTGTCGACCTCGATCGGTTCCGGCCCGCCGACGATCCCGACCCCGTCTGGCGAGCCGAGCTCGCCGGTGATGCCGAGGTGCTCGCGCTCTACATCGGAGCCCACGGCATCTCACAGGGCCTGACAACCGTCGTCGACGCGGCGGCGCTCCTCGACAACGGCGGAGTCCGCGTCGCGCTGGTCGGCGACGGGGCCGACAGACAGCGGGTCGAGACACACCTCGCACAGCTCGGCATCGGGAACGTCACGATGCGGCCTTCGGTCGCCCGCGACGACGTGGCCGCCGTCGTCGCCACCGCCGACATCTGCCTCGTCACCCTGCGCGACATCCCGTTGTTCACCACGTTCATCCCGTCGAAGATCTTCGAGTTCCTGGGGGCCGGGAAGGCGGTGATCGGCGCGGTCGCCGGCGAGCCCGCCCAGATCCTTCGCGACGCCGGTGCCGTCGTCGTCCCTCCCGAGGACTCCGCAGCGCTCGCCGCCGCGATCCGGGAGCTCGCCGCTGACCCGGATCGGCGGACGCAGATGGGGGTCGAGGCGCGCCGATTCGTCGAGGCCAACTTCGACCGAGCCAGGCTCGCCGAGCGCTACGAGCAGATCTTCGACGAGCTGGCCGCGACACGATGAGCCGAGTTCTCGTCACCGGCGGAACGGGGTTCGTCGGGCGGCGCGCGGTCCCGCTGCTGGTCGCCCGCGGCCACGACGTCATCGGGCTCGCCCGCAGCGACGCCGCCGCCGCCAAGCTGGCGAACATGGGCGCCGACTCGGTGCGCGGCGACCTCGACGACCTCGAGTCGATGATCGACGCCTTCCGCGCCGCCCGGGCCGACGCCCTCGCCAACATCGCCAGCCTCGGGTTCGGTCACGGACCCGACATCGTCCGCGCCGCCGCGGAAGCGGGCCTCCAGCGATGCGTCTTCATCTCGACGACGGCGATCTTCACCAAGCTCAACGCCCAGACGAAGAGCGTTCGCATCGCGGCGGAGCAGGCCATCGTCGAGAGCAGCCTCGATTGGACGATCCTCCGACCGACGATGATCTACGGCGCGCCCGACGATCGGAATCTGGCCGACCTGCTGAAGGCGCTCCGGCGGTTCCCTGTGATGCCGCTCATGGGCGGCGGCGCGCGTCTCCAGCAACCCGTACATGTCGACGATGTGGCGTCGGCGATCGCCGACGTGCTCGACCATCCGACGACGGTCAACCGCGCCTACGACATCGGCGGCCCTCGTGCGCTGCCGTTCGAAGAGATGATCGACGACGTCGCGCAGGCGTTGTCGCGCGACATCGTGAAGGTCCGGGTGCCGCTCGCACCGCTCGTGGCGGCGGCCTCCCTGTACGAGCGATTCTCGACGACGCCCCGGTTCAGAGCGGAGCAGTTCGAACGTCTCGCCGAGGACAAGTCGTTCGACATCACCGCCGCGAGTCGGGATTTCGCATTCACGCCGCTGTCCTTCGAGGACGGCATCCGCGCTGAGGCCGAACTCCTCTTCCCCGACCGATCGGGCTCGGGCCGAGTCAGCGCGGTACGGCAATTCAGCCGGTATCTGCGGACCGTTCGCCACGTGCCGCCGAACCAGTTGCGCTCGCGGGTCCGTCTCCGGGCGCTGCGCCAGGCGCTCAAGCGGTGGCCGTCATTCCTCGAGTCGCGGTGGACACTCCGTCCCTCGACGGCGACGCCGGGCTGGCCGTCCGGGTTCCGCCCGCTCGACGCCGATCGGCACGCGTCCGCGGAGCGGGCCGCCGAGATCGAACGGGACGAGTTCGTCTTCCTCAACCGGCGATCGACCGTCCGCGGCGACTGGGAGAAGATCGCGCTCCCCCAACTCTGGCGCTTCAGCCTGCACTACTGGGACTGGTGTTGGCATCTCGTCGGCCATCGCGGCCGACACGAGCTCACCGCCATCGTCGAACGGCTGTACGACGACTGGTCGGCTTCGACGGTCTACGGACGACTCGACGCGTGGTCTCCGTACGTCGCGTCGTTGCGCCTCTGGACGTGGTGTGGACTCCACGGAAATCTGGACGGGGGTTCAGCGCTCGCGGCCGCGCTCGGTTCGGAGATCGGACGCCACGCGGGGTTCCTCCGCGTCAACCTCGAAACCGACGTCGGCGGCAACCACCTGATCAAGAACCTCAAGGCCCTCGTCGGCGCGGCGATCTTCCTGGGTGACGAGCCGCTGCTGGTCGACAGCCTCGACCGGCTCGACCGGCAGATCTCGATCCAGGTGCTCGACGACGGCGGTCACTACGAGCTCTCCCCGTCGTATCACGCCCAGGTGCTCGGCGATCTGCTCGACGTGAGCGAGCGGCTGGCGGCGAACGGCCGATCGCCGACCGTCCCGCTCGAGCGGGCGATCCCCGCGATGCGCCGGTGGCTCGCCGACCTTCTCGGGCCCGACGGCGAGGTCCCCGTGTTCAACGACGGGCACGCCGTCGAGGCGGCCGAGCTCCGCCGTCTCGGCGTGCCCGCGCCGTCGTCCGATCGGCTGACCGAGTTCGGCTCGAGTGGGTACATCGTGTGCCGGCCCCGACCGGACGTGCAGCTCGTCATCGACGTCGGCCACCCCGGCCCCGCCGAACTCCCCGCCCACGCGCACGCCGACTGCCTGTCGTACGAGCTGGTGATCGGCGCCGACCGGGTCGTCGTCGACGCCGGAACATCCCAGTACGGAGCGACAGCACGGCGGGCGTTCGAACGCTCGACCGCCGCGCACAACACCGTCGAGATCGATCGGACCGACCAGACCGAGGTGTGGGGGGCGTTCCGGGCGGGCCGGCGGGCCCGACCCACGATCATCGAGGTCGCCGACCGGGGCGAGACGATCGTCGTGGAGGCGGAACACGACGGGTACCGCAGCCTGTCCGGCCGTCCGGTGCACCGACGCCGCTTCGAGATCTCGGCGGACGCGATGACCGTGACCGACACCGTCGTCGGCAGCGACGTCCACGAGGTCGTCTCGCGGCTCCGCCTCACCGGGGCGGCCGAGCGCACGGGCAGTCCGGACGGCGGCGCCGACGTCGCCACGGGAGCGACCCGGCTGCGGGTCACCGGTGACCGCCCGCTCGAGATCGACGAGGCGCAGAGTCACGCCCGGGAGTTCGGCCGTCTCCGGCCGGCGACGGTGCTGGCGATGTCGGCCGATGCGGCGTTGCCCACCGAGATCAGGTGGCGCCTCGAGTGGTCGTGATGCGCCGGCATCCGGGCGCAGATCCGCTCAGGCCGCGACCACGGGTCGATCACCACGCGGCGAACTCGCGTGGTCATCGATCGCGATGATCGCCCACCGCATCGCAATTGTCGTCAACAACAGCACCTGGATTGCGCTGGCGACGATGATGATGAGCGCTGCCTCGACGTCGGTGATCTGGGTCCACAAGATGACGAAGAGCGGCGTCGCCTCGACGAACCGCCTCGTGCTGAACGCGGCGTTGACCAACCGCGTCAGCCCGCCCATGAGGGCGAGCACGACGACCACGCCGGTCCAGCCGCCGCGCAGGTACCCCTCGCCGACGAGTGTCGGCGCGCGGAAGCTGATCGTCTCGCGCGGTTGATTCCAGTAGATCTGGGCATACACAAGTCCGACCGCGTAGATCGGCTTGTCCGGTCACACGATTCTCGGCACCATCACACCGATCGCCTGGCCGACCGTCTCGGTCGGGGCGATGTACGGAAGCTCGGAAGGGGTCCGCTGGTAGATGATCGCCACCTCGTCGATGAACCGGAGCCGCTTGGTCACGAAGTCGACCGGAGCGGAGCTCAGCGCGTTCGGGGTCAACTCGCGCATCGTCGACCGAGTGAGCGTCGGGATCAGCGATACCGCCTCGGCGGCCGTCACCTCGGTTCGGTTCGACTCTCGGACCTCATCGCGATACGCGACGGTGAAGGGCGTGAGGAAGGCGAGGCCGACCACCACGGCTGCGAACGCGGCAAGCGGAACCTTCCTCCGGACCACGATGTAGACCAAGCCGACGGCCAGACACTTCAGGACGATCACCGATCGGAAGCCGCTCAGCAGACCGAAGCCGATCTCGAGCACGAGGACCGCGACGACGAACGACCTCCGCCCGGGACTCGGGCGGCTGAAGTACGCGAACGAGGCCAGAATCAGGCCGACGAACGCGAGTTGCTCGACCAGCCCGAACACCGACGCAATCGGTGAGCTCTGGGTCAGCGAGCCCTGAAGGTTGGTGGTGATGAACGAGAAACGCCCGATCACGAGCTGACCGAACCGTGCGATGAGTCCGAGGCAGTAGACCGCGACGACGCGCCGCATCCGGTAGTCCATCGACGGGTAGCGCGCGCCGCGGGTCGCCCATCGTCGGACGGCGTCGAGGCCGAGATGAAGGAGCCGGAAGCGCAACAACCAGAAACCGGTGATCCAGGCGAGCAGCCCGACGCTGGCGATTGCGAGCGCCGGAGGAACGCTCTCAGGTCGAAGCCCCGAGGCGACAACGTTGCGAAGATCGCGGGGCCGCGTCCAGGCGAGTGTCGCCAGGCCGTAGCCAAAGACCCACAGCGCGACCATGCTCAACGGCAGGATCAGCCCTTCGCCTCGGATTCGGTCGCTCGAGAACAGCACCAGGCACGAGACCAGCGCTGACAGGACAACACTCGCAATGCCCCAGCGGATCGCGGAGAACGCGGCGGCGTGCTGGGCGAAGATGATCGCGACGGCGGCGACGATGAACGCCAGCCCGACGAGGAGCGAGGAGTGTCTCGCGGCGCTGGTCCGCTCTGGCGCGATTGTCAGCGCGGCGGCTACGTCGACGTCGACGTCGACGTCATCGGCCATTTGCCGATCACGCCTCGCTCGACCGGCGAATCTGTTGCACCCGAGAGATGATCGACGCGAGGTCGGCCCGACGCGGCACGACGACGCTCCCCGGCCCGAGGCGCAGGTTCCCGAAGATGCTCCAGGTGAGAACGACCAGGACCGACGAGTAGCCCAGCGCCGACGAGAGCGCCGCTCCGGTGATGCCGAGCCGGGGAATGAGGAACAGTAGCGACACGACGGTCACCAGCAGCCCCGCCGCTTCGGCGACGAAGATCGGACGCGTGAGACCCAATCCGCGCAGCCCCTCCTCGAGCACCATGTTCAGCCCGAGGAGGGCCGTTGCTCCGCCGAGCACGACGGAGACGGTCAGGGGCACCTCGAACGACGATCCGAACAGCAGCGGCACGACGAACGGAGCACTGCCCGCGGCGAGGAGGCCGGTCAGGACGGCGACGATGGTCGAGCCACGCGCCGCGCGGGCGAAGGCGTCGGTCGCCTGCGTTCTCGGCATCGACGCCAACCGCGGGAACAGGATGGCCCCGATCGCGCCGATCAGCGGAAGGCCGAGACCGGTCCACGACACCGTGACGGCGTATCGGCCCAATTCCTCCGCAGTCGCCGCGTTGGCGAGGAACAACTGGTCGAGCCGGGCGTTCAGTGTCTTCGGCAAGGCCGCGAGGAGGAGCGGGACCCCGTAGCGCAGCATCGGCCTGAACAGCGAGCGGTCGATCGCGAGGCCCGACGGCGAGGTCGCCCGAGCCATCCGCCAGACAAGTGGCACGAACAGCGCCTGGGCGAAGACGAAGGTCGCGGCCATCTGCGCGACGTTGCGGTTGCCGGTCGCCGCGAAGAACACGACCGTCAGCAGCCAGCA
>JBFGCT010000085.1:0-16752 GCA_041581055.1 Ilumatobacteraceae bacterium
GCGCCCGACCCGGGCGTCGGTGAGAGGTGAGACCACCTGTAGGTCTCACCTCTCACCGCAAGGACGGTCTGACCCCCGACCCGGGGCGTTGGGTACGCTCGGCCGGTGGCCGCTGCGATGATCGGTGACGGCGTGCCGCTGACGGTGCTCGGCGGGTACCTCGGCGCCGGGAAGACGACGCTGCTCAACCGGCTGCTGCGGGGGCCGGAGGGTCGCCGGCTCGGCGTGATCGTCAACGACTTCGGCACGCTGGCGATCGACGCCGAGCTGCTGGCCGGTGCTGGCGCCGGCGATGTCGTCAGCCTGCCCAACGGGTGCGTCTGCTGCACGCTCGGCGCCGACCTGTACGAGGCGCTCACCGCGATGATGGACACGCCGGCGCCACCCGACCACGTCGTGATCGAGGCGAGCGGGGTGGCCGACCCGGCGGTGGCGGCGGCGTGGGGAACCGTGCCGCCGTTCCAGCCCGGCGGCGTCCTCGTGCTCGCCGCCGCCGACGCCGTGCGGGCGACGGCGCAGGACCGCTACGTGGGCGGCGAGGTCGTGCGCCAATTGGCCGGGGCGGACATGATCCTCGTCACCCGCTCCGATCTGTGCGCCGACGGGGAGCTGCGGCTCGTGGACGAGTGGTTGGAGGAGCGGTTCCCCGGCGTTCCCCGGCTGGCGGTCACCGGCGGCGACGTCCCCGTCGACGTCGTGCTCGGCGCCCGCCCTGATCGCGTGCCGGACCGGGTGCCGGGGGCGGTGCACGCGCTCGGCGACCTGTATGTCGGCCAGGAGTGGTCGTCGCTCGAACCCGTGCCTGCCGACTCGCTCGACCGCTTCCTCGCCGAGCTGCCCGCCGGGGTGATCCGCGCCAAGGGCCTCATCGCGTTTGTCGACGGCACCGGAGTCGACGTGCAGGTCGTCGGTCGGACCGTCCACACCACGGCGCGGCCGGCACCGGCCCGCTCACAACTCGTCGTGATCTCGCGGGCCGGATCGCCCGGCGCCGACCTCGGAGTCTTCGCGTAGCCCGGGTCGGCCGGCCCCGTTCCGGTCGCCCGGCCGGGGGCACGCCCGGGCTCAGCGGGGATGGTCGGTCAGGTCGGGCAGGTTCGGGCCGACCATCGGTGGGCGGAGCAGTTCGACGCCGTGCCCGTGCGGTGCGTGGAGTTGGAAGTGGCCGGCCCCGAGGGGCTGGAGTCTCCATCGCTGCTCGTGGAGGAGGTGGTGGTGGTACCAGCAGATGAGCACGAGGTTGTCGGGTTCGGTGTGGCCGTGGTCGAGTGTCCAGGTCTGGGCGTGGTGTCCCTCGCACAGCGCGGAGGGCGTGTCGCAGCCCGGCCAGCGGCATCCGTGGTCGCGGAGGCACAGCAGCTCGTACAGGGGGTCGGAGATGGAGCGGGTCTGGCGGCCGTAGTGGACTTTGAGGTCGGGGGCGTTAGCGACGTAGCGGTGGATGCCGGCGTCGCAGGCGAGGCGTTGGATCGCAGCGGAGGACACGACGGTCGGCCCGCTGTGCCCGGACTCGAGCAGCCCGACGCCGGCGCCGGCGACGAGGTCGGCGTAGTCGATGGTGGCGACCAGGCGCGGCACCCGCCGCCGCGTCGGCCGCGGGCCGTTGTCCGAAACCGTCTCGGTGCTCTCGGCGGTCTCGGCGGCCCCGGCGGTTGCGGCGGGGTCGGCGGGGTCGGCGGGTTCGGGCTGGTCGCTGCCGTGGCTCTTGGCCATCGACACGAGCGCGTCGGCCCGGCGCTGGGCGGGCGTGCGGGTGTCGTCGGCGGCGGGGCGCGACAGGTAGGCGATCGCGTCGCGGACGATCGCCGCGCCCTCCGGGTCGAGCAGGAAGTCGCCGCGCACCATCCCGTCGAACATCTCCGACACGTGCAGCCGCCGCCGGTCGAACCGCTCCTGCTCGGCGGACTCGGCGCGTTCGGGGTCGGCACGGGCGACCCAGGTGTCGACCAGCACCTTCGCGTCGCGGTACGCCAGCCGCATCGTCCACCGCAACAACAGCTCCTCGTCACGGGCGAACGGCTCGGCGACCCGCGCCGACCACGCCCGGGCCAACAACCCCAACCCGGCCTCGGACAGCCGCCCGGCGGCGAACGCCTCGCGCGCCAACGGCATGTGCGCCATCCGCTTCGCCAAGAACAACGTGGCGCCACACGTCCCCGCCGGCTCGCCGGTCAGACGCATCAACCACGCCGTGGGCGACCGAAACCCCGCGGTGGCCCAGACCCCGGCCGCCACGGCCTCCCGCACCTCGTCGAGCTGGGCCGCCCGGACGTGCCGCAACCACCGCGTCGAACCCTCGACGAAGTCACCAGGACGAGCCGGCGCCGGCCGCTCCAAAACGGTCATACACCCATTCTGACCCGACGGTGTCACAGCCCGATTCGAACCGTTCGTGCAGGTTCACGACGGTCCTCCGACACCACAATCGTCGAGGAGACCGCCCGTGCACGTTGCCGGGTGTCGCGCCGATGCGAATCGCTCAGCGGCGGCCAACCCGAGCGGCGAACTGGCTCACCAGGTCGCTCGGCCCATCAACGAGGGCGGCAACCTCCGAAGCGTCGTGGGCGAGCGTCAGCACGTCCGCCGCTTGCTGACGGTTGCCGAGAACAAGCGGGCCGACAGCCCAGGTGGCCTCCCCGTCCGTCGCAACGTCTCGGTTGCCGGTGGGAGCTCCCGCGACGGTGGCGACGATGTCATGGCCGGTCTCGAGGAACGGTGAGTCGGCGAGTGAGCCGAGGCCAAGGGCGCGGCGGATCTGGGAATGGTGCGCCCAGCGCTCCAAGTACTCGCGTGCGATCGCGTGCCAGTACGGAGAGGTCTCCCCGAACGGCACACCGAACAGTGGCACGGCCTCACCCGGCTGCGTCGGATCGACGTCGCGATAGAAACGGTGTGTCCACCGCCCAACGACCTCGAGCAGATCGAGAAGAAGCGTCGGGCTCAGGAAGCGCGCGGACTCGACCCATCGGTCGTTGAACCCGTCGAGCAACGCGCGGAAGTCGGCGCCGGGCATGGTCTCCGCGATCAACACAACGCCCTGCACCGCCCCGTCACGCTGACGGCTCAGAAGGCTGAGGTCGTCACCGAGCACATGGGTCGCAATGCCCTTCACCGAGTATGCCGGGCATTCGGTCGGCGCTGCCCACTGCTCGTCATCCAGCGTCCGGAGTAGGGCGATCAGTCGTTCACGCTCGGGAGGATAGACATCCAGCACTGTGGCGATGGTGGTCTCGTCGATCCGGGGCATGCATGGATTCTTGCTGGTTGGGTCCAGCGCCGCAGGCCGAGCGCGGCCCGCGGGACTACGTTTGTCTCGGTGAGCGAGTACGAGGGCTCGGTCGTCGTCGCTCGGGCCCCGTCCGATGTCTGGAGCTACGTTGCCGACCTCGCCGCGACGCCGCAGTGGCGCACGTCGGTGCAGTCCGTCGACCCGCCCGACGTGCTGGAGGCGGGTTCGCCGTTCGGGGCCACCACCCGAGTGCTGGGTCGCACGTGGCGTTGGGATCTCGTCCTGGACGAGTTCGATCCGCCGACGACCCTGACGTACTCGGTGGTCGAGGGCTTCACCGACCTGACGGTGACGTATCGACTCTCGCCGGTCGATGGCGGGTGTCGGTTCACGCTGGTCGCCTCGTCGAAGGCCGATCGGCTGGTCGAGCGGCTACTCGAACCGCTTGCGTCCCGAGTGCTTCGTCGGCAGACGAGTCGTCATCTGGCGAACCTGAAGGCCGTCCTCGAACGGGCCGGCGATTGACCCCCAGTCCGAGCCGGGGGTCAGCCCGACGACGACGACGGCGAGGACGGCTGGACGGTGAGATCGCCGCTCGCCGCGCCCCTCAGCACCCGGATCGCCATCTGGCCGTTGGCGAGGGTGGCCTCGAGCCCTGCCCCGTAGCCGTCGGGCACGTCGAGGCTGCGCTCGTAGCCGCCGTACTCCCACTCGTGGATGGTGAACTCCCGGGGGCCGGCACTGCGCAGACTGGCCCAGAACCGGAGCGTTCCATCACGCAGCTCGATCGTGACGTCGTCGGCCGTCACGGCCGGGACGGGCGCGACGACGACAAAGGCGTTCGACGTCTCGTACGCGTTGACCGGGACGCGCTGCGGCGCCATGTCGCGCGCCCTGGCCGCCGTCTCGTCCCGTACCTCCGCGTGTGTGGGAAGGTCGTTGTCCATCCCCAGACCGTACGCCTCCGCCACGGTTCGTGCATCACGGCGGCGGACCCCACCACGACTCAACCCGCCCGCGCCGCCTCGAACGGCACCCCGCCGACGACGGTGCCCCACACGCCGATCTCGCGGATCGCCAGCGGGTCGACGGTCAGCGGGTTGTCCTCCAGCACCGTGAAGTCGGCGGCCTTGCCGCATTCGATCGAACCGAACTCGTGGTCGAGGTGGAGCTGGTACGCCGAGCCGAGGGTGACCGAGCGCAGCGCGGACTCGGCCGGGATCCGCTCGTGCTCGCCGAGCACGCGGCCCGACGGCGTGACCCGGTTGACCGCGCACCACATCGTGTGCAGCTGGCCGAGCGGCGTGACGTTGGCGTCGCTGTGCAGGGAGAACGAGACGCCCTCCCGCTCGGCGGTGGCGCACGCCTCCATCCGCCGCGCCCGCTCCGGGCCGACGGTCAGGTCGTGGTGCTGGTCGCCCCAGTACCAGAGGTGGTTGGCGAAGATGTTGGCGCACATCCCGAGCGCGGCCATCCGCCGGTACTGCGCGGCGGTGGTCAGCTGGCAGTGCTGCACGGTGTGGCGGTGGTCGAGCCAGGCCGACTCGAGGAGGAGCCGCTCGACCGTGTCGATCCAGAGGTCGATCGTCAGGTCGCCGTTGCAGTGGGCGTGGATGTTGACCCGCCGCTCGTGGAACGGCCGGCAGATGTCGAGCAGCTGGTCGGGCGCCGTCATCCACTGGCCGTGGTCGGCGCCGGTGTAGTAGCCCGGCCAGCCCATCTTCGCCGTCCAGCCCTGGATCGAGCCGTCGAGGATGACCTTCAGCCCGGCGGTGCGCAGCTTGTCGGTGTCGGCGGCGGCGAGGGCGAGCAGCGCGTCGGCGGCCTCGGCCCAGTCGGTCACGCCGGGCGGCAGCGTCGCGGTGTGGCGCTGGAGCAGCCGGGCGGGGTAGCCCGGCCGGTTGACGACGTCGTGGAACAGCTCCTGCGTGGCGGGGCGGGCCAGGCCGAACGACGCGAGGTCGACCAGCATCGTGACGCCCTGGTTGGCGCAGATCGCGCCGAGCGCCTCGATCGAGGCCGGGTCGGTCATCGCCCGGATGACCACCTGCAGCCCCGACAGCGCGAGCGAGATCGCCGGCATCTCCTGGAGCTCGCCGTTCGGCTCGCCGTCCGGGCCCCGGGCGACGCCGGGCGTCGCGGTGTCGCGGCTGATCTCGTGACGTTCGAGCATCGCCGAGTTGACCGTCGCCAGGTGGGCGCTGGCGTGGAACACGAAGATCGGCCGGTCGGTCGACACCCGGTCGAGGTGCTCGCGTGTCAGCCGCTCCTCGTCGCGGAAGTAGATCGGGTCGAACCCGCCGACGACGATCGGATCGCTCGACCCGGCGGTGGCGGCGTCGATCTGGCGCAGCCGGTCGAGGACGGCGTCGTAGGTCCGCAACCCCGGCGCCGTCCCGCCGTCGACGCGGTGCCGGTCGAACCAGCCGACGTACGGGAGCTGGGAGAACGCCCCTTCGAGGGTGTGGGCGTGGGCTTCGATCATCCCGGGCACGAGCACGTGGTCGGCGAACCGGCGGTCGACGGTGTGCGGCCCCCACGACGCGCACTCGTCGAGCGACCCGGCGGCCAGCACCCGGCCGTCGCGCACGGCGACCGCCTCCACCACGGGCTGGCCGGGGTCCATCGTGACGACGGTGCGGGCCGGGAAGACGGTGATCTCGCTCACCCCCGGACGGTAGTGGTCCGCCGGCCGTCGGGCGGAAGTGCCGAACGGCCCGGGGCGCCGACGGCGGCGGTGGCGACAATGCAGGTATGGCCCCCGACGTCGCGCGTGAGGGCGCGTCCCCGGTGATCCGCTCGATCGAGCTCGACGACGGCCGGCGGATCATCGCCCGCCCGGCGACGTACGACGACGTCCCGGGCGTCTACGACCTCTACGCCCGGCTGTCGCGCGAGGACCTGGGGCGGCGCTTCTTCACCCCCCGCATGCCGTCCCCCGAGCGCGTCGAGCACTGGGTCTCGCCCGACCGCGGCGGCGCGGCGCTGGTCGCCGAGCTGGTCGACGGCAACGGGCCGGTGATCGTCGGCGAGGCCGGCTACTCGCTGCTGGCCGACGGCGACGGGGAGCTGGCGATCACGGTCGACGCCGACTATCGGGGCGGGCTCGGGACGTGGCTGCTCGGCGTGCTGGTCGACGTCGCCGCCGACCGAGGCGTGCCCAACCTGCACGCCGACGTCCTGCTCCTCAACCGACCGATGCTCGGCATGCTCCGCCGGCGGTCGACAGCGACGGTCGAGCACCCCGACGTCGGGCAGGTTCGCCTGGTCATCGGGACCGGCGAGACGACCCCCGGCTGGCCGGCCGTCCGGACCCGCCCCCGGCTGCTGGTCGAGGGGGTCAGGGGGATGTGGTGGGGCGAGCAACTCGCCAGCGACGCGGGGTTCGACATGCGGATCTGCCCGGGCCCGCTCGACGACGCCGACCGCTGCCCGGTGCTCTGTGGCGACGCCTGCCCGCTGGTCGACGGCGCCGACGTCGTGCTGTCGAGCTTCCCGCCCGACCACCCGTACGCCGAGGAGATCGTCGACCGCCTGCGCCGCACACGACCGGACACGACGGTCGTCGTGGCCGGCGACGAGTTCGATGTCGCCGAGACGGCGTTCGAGCTGATCGACGACCTGCGCGCCGAGGTCGACGACGGCTGAGGGCGGTCAGGCCGGCCAGGCCTCGGTCGCCGTGCCGGCGAACTGCACGCGCACCCGGTCGCCGCGCTGGTGGAGCGCAGTCGACGGCGAGCGGGCGGCGAGCGACGATCCGTCGCTGAGGCGGAGCTCGTACCGGACGTCGTGGCCGTAGTACTCGACGGCGGTGATCTCGGCGTCGTCGCCGTCGGCCAGCTCGACCTGCTCCGGCCGGACGAGGACCGTGACCTCGCCACCGCCGTCGCCGAACAGGCGGGAGCGGTTGATCGGCACGGAGCCGAACGCGGTCGTGGCGCGCCGGCTCGGAATCGGGCCGCCCACGTGCTCGCCGGCGAGATTTTCGCCGGCCTGCTCGAGCCGGCCGGCGACGAAGTTGGCCTCGCCGACGAACCCGGCGACCCACGGGGTGTCGGGAGTGCGGTACAGCTGGTCGGGCGTGCCGACCTGCTCGATCCGGCCGTCGCGCATGATCGCCACCCGGTCGCCGAGGACGAACGCCTCGTCCTGGTCGTGGGTGACGAAGATCGTGGTGACGCCGACCGTGCGCAGGATCGAGGAGACCTCCTGGCGCACCTGCACGCGCAGCGCGGCGTCGAGCGCGGAGAACGGCTCGTCGAGCAGCAGCACCGAGGGTGACGGGGCGAGCGACCGCGCCAGCGCGACGCGCTGCTGCTGGCCGCCCGACAGCGTGTCCGGAAGCCGGTCGCCGACACCCTCCAGGTCGACCAGCGCGAGCAGTTCGGCGACGCGCTCGTCGCGCTCCGCGCCACGGGTGCGGAGCCCGAACCCGATGTTCTCGGCGACGGTCAGATGGGGGAAGAGCGAGCCGTCCTGGAACACCATGCCCACGCTGCGCCGTTCGGGCCGGACCCACCGGCGGCCGCTCGACACCACCATGTCACCGATGCGGATCGTCCCCCGGCGCGGTCGCTCGAGCCCGGCGATCGCCCGCAGGAGTGAGGTCTTGCCGCACCCCGACGGCCCGAGCAGGGCGGCGATCGTGCCGGACTCCACCTCGAGATCGGCGGCGCGGACGGCGTCGCCGACGCCCGGATAGGTGATGGTCACGCCCTCGAGCGACACCCGCGCGTTGGCCGCGGTCGCGCCGTCGTCGTCGCGGTCCACCGTGGTGATGTCGGGGGCGCTGGCCATCGGATGGAAGGGTAACCGCGCCGCGGCGGTGGCGGACCGGGGCGTCATCGGCCGGTGACCTCGCTGTGGCGGAGCACGAGCAGCCAGGTGAGCAGCGCCGACAGCGCGATCAGCACCAGCGAGGCCAACCCGGTCGCGGCGTAGAAGCCCTCCTCGAACGACGCCCAGATCTCCGTGGCGAGGGTCGAGAAGCCGATCGGGGCGAGCAGGAGCGTCGCCGGGAGCTCCTTGAGCGTCGCCAACATCACGAGCCCTCCGCCGGCGAGCAGCCCGGGCCGCATCAACGGCAGGTCGATCCGGAAGAACCGGCGGATCGAGCTGTCGTCGAGCAGCCGGCTGGACTCGCGCAGCTTCGTGGGGACCGCCCGAACCGCCTGCTCGGTGCTGGCCAGGGCCTGGGACCCGAAGTGGATGACGTAGGCGATGATCAGCAGCGCCATCGTCTGGTACAGCGACCCGAGCGTCGGGGTGTTCAGCGCCAGCACGGCGAGCGCCAACGCGATGACGAGCCCGGGGATGGCGAACCCGCCGACGACCGCGCCGGCGGCGACGCTCGACGCGACGTTCGGTCGGCGGGTGGTGGTGACGGCGATCGGCGCGACGACCACCACCGCGACGACCGCGGCCATGATCGCGACGCCGGCGGTGCTGATCGCCGGGTCGAGGTAGTCGCCGAGGCCGACCCGGCCGTCGGCCAGCCCCCGCCGGGCCCAGGTGGCCAGGCTGGCGATCGGGACGAGCAGGCCGACGGCGGCGACAGCGAGGCACGCCAGGGTCGCCGGGATCGCGACCCAGCCGAGGGCGACCGGCGTGCCGGATCGGCGGGCGGCGCCCGGATCGGGCCGCGCCGGCCCCCGCATCCGGCGCTCGAACGCGACGACGACGACGGCGAAGACCAGCAACACCGACGCCGCCGAGAACGAGAGCGAGCGATCGACCTGGCGGGTGGCGTAGATCACGCGGGTCAGCGTGTCGTAGCCGAGCAACTGCACTGCGCCGAACTCGCTGAGCGTGTAGAGGAAGACAAGGAGCGAACCACCGAGGATCGCCGGCCGCAGCTGGGGAACCGTCACCCGCAAGAACGCCTGCGTCGCGGTCATGCCGAGCAACCGGGCGCTCTCTTCCATGCTCGACCGGACGGTCACCAGCCGCGCCGAGACCGGCAACAGCACGTACGGATAGGTGAACGCGGTCAGCACCAGCCACGACGCGCCGAGCCCACGGAAGCGGCGCGGCGGGGCGACGCCGACCGCGCCCAGCGCGTCGTGGATGATCCCGCCCGGCGCGAGGCCGGTGATGAACGCGGCCGCCCCGACGAACGACGGCAGCACCAGCGGGAGGACGAGCACGACCCGCCAGACCCGGCGCATCGGCAGGTCGGTGCGGACGGTCAGCCACGCCAACGCCGTGCCGATCACCGCCGCCGAGACCGACACGAGGACGGCGAGCTGGACCGTCCGCCAGAGCGGCGCCGGGATCTGGTCGAGCGCGTCGGAGAGCGAGGCGTGCAGCCGGAACGTGCGCCACAGCACGAAGCCCGCCGGCAGCGCGAAGACCGCGCCGATGGCGGCGCCGACGACGCGCTCGGCGAGGTAGACCCGGCGGTCGACGCGCGGCGCGTCGCCGACCGGCTCGTCGGCGGCCGGCGCCAGCGGGGGCAGGATCAGCGCCACCGGCCGCCCGTGGTCAGCCCTCGAGCCCGGCGTCGGCGATCATCTCGCGCGTGCTTCCGAGACCGCCGCCGAGCTGGTCGAAGTCGATGCCGCCGACGTCGGCGAAGTCGATCGGGGGGATCTGCGGCGCCGGTTGCCGCCCCGCGGCGAGCGGGTACTCGAACGTCTCGGTGGCGAAGTACTGCTGACCTTCCGGTCCGAGCAGGAACGCGATCAGCTGGGCGGCCACGTCGGCCCGGTCGGTGCCCTCGACGATCGCCGCGCCGGTGACGATCAGGATCGAGCCGGGGTCGTCGGGCGCGAACTGGTGGTTCAGGCTGGGGATGCTCGGGTCCTCCTCCAGCGCCCGGTAGTTGTAGTAGTGGTTCACCAGCCCGACGGCGACCTCGCCGCGGGCGACCGCCGCCACGATGGCGGAGTTCTTGGGGTACGAAACGGGGTCGTTGGCGGCGAGCGCCTCGAGGAATCGCTTGGTGTCGTCGTCACCCTCGGTCGCCCGCATCGAGGTGACGAAGTCCTGGAACGATCCGTTGCTCGGCGCCACGCCGATCTGGCCGCGCCACCGCTCGTCGGTCAGCCCGAACACCGAGTCGGGCAGCTCGTCGGCGGCGACCAGCTCGGGGTTGTAGACCAGCACGCGCTGGCGGCCGGAGAAGCCGACCCAGCGGCCGTCGTCGTCGCGCACGGCCTCGGGAACCAGCTCGAGGACGTCGGCGGGGAGCGGCGCGAGCCGGCCGAGGTCGTCGAGGAACCCGATCGACCCCGGGCTCTGCGACAGGAACACGTCGGCCTCGACCCGGCCGGCCGCGGCCTCCTCGTCGATCAGCAGGGCGAGGTCGGCCGAATCGCCGTACTTGGCGCGGACCTCGATGCCGGTCGCCTCGCTGAAGCTGTCGAGGATCGGCTGGATCAGCTCCTCGTTGCGGCCGGAGTAGATGGTCACGCTCGTCGCTCCCGACGCGGCGGGCTCGGCGGTCGCCGCGGTGACGGGGTCGCCGGTGGCCGCCGGCTCGTCGCCGTCGCTCCCGCAGGCGGCGAGCACGAGGGCGAGGAGGCCGGCGCACGCGGCGCGGGCGGGGAGCGTTCGACTCATGGCGCCGTAGTGTAGGACCCTCCTGATACGTGATGTCAAGCATGCCTAACATTTGCCGGTGGCAGGTGTCACAGGTCCCGAGCCGGGGGGACTACGCTTTCCCGGCGATGGCCCCGTTCTCGTGCGAGCGGATGACACCCGCGCTCGGGGCGGACGTCGTCGGCCTCGACCTCGGCGCTGGCGACGACCACACCGCCGACCGCCTGTACGCGGCGCTGATCGAGCACCAGGTGTTGTTCGTGCGCGACCAGCCACTCGGGCCCGACGACCACGTGACGCTCGCCCGCGCGTTCGGCGAACTCGCCGGGCGGCACCACAGCTACGCGACCCATCCGGACAACGACGACGTGGTCGTGCTCGACTGGGCGCCCGGCGCCAAGCCGGACGCCGCCGAGTGGCACTCCGACGTCTCGTTCCGCCCCGCGCCGGTGTTCGCCTCGATCCTCCACGCGATCGTCGTGCCGCCGGTCGGCGGCGACACGCTGTGGGCCAGCATGTACTCGGTGCACGACGCCCTCGATCCGGGGTTGCGGTCCGACTTGGAGCAGCTCTCGGCGGTCCACGATCCCGGCGCGTTCCGCAACGGCGCGTACGCCGAGGGGGGCAACGAGGGAATCGGCGCGATGCTGGTCGAGGCCGGGTCGGCGGTCTGGCCGATCATCTCCCACCACCCTGTCACCGGCCGTCCGTACCTCAACGTCAGCGAGTCCAACACGCGGTGGATCATCGGCCTCGGCGCGCCGGAGAGCGCCCGCATCCTGACGCTGTTGTTCGACATGATCAACCGGCCCGATCACCATGTGCGCCTCCGGTGGCGGCCCGGCACGACGGCGATCTGGGACAACCGGGCGACGCAGCACTACGCCGTGTCCGACTACCGCCAGCACCGGCGGGTGATGCACCGCGTCGTCGTGCAGACGGACCGCCGCCTCGCCGCGCGCGTCATGACGGGTGTCTGACACCGATCGTCGACGCGCGACACTGAGCCGATGAGTGCGCTCAACGAGTCGGGTCGGTCGGTCGCGGACGTCATGGCCGACCTGGTGGCGAAGCGGGCCGGCGACCTGCGCTGGGAGGACGGCCGCACGTTCAGCATGGTCTACGACGGCGGGCCGTCGGTGCACGAGGTCGCCGAGCAGGCGGCGCGCCTGTACCTCCACGAGAACGCCCTGAACACCCTGGCGTTCCCGTCGCTCGGCGAGATCCAGCGGGAGGTCGTCGGGTGGACGTCGTCATTGCTCCACGGCGACCAGCTCGACGAGGGGCAGGCGGCCGGCTTCCTGACCAGTGGCGGCACCGAGTCGATCCTGTGCGGGGTGTTGGCCGCCCGCGAGCGGGCGGCGGCGGAGCGGGGGATCACCGAGCCCGAGATCGTGCTCGCCGAGTCGGCCCACGCCGCGTTCCACAAGGCCGCCCACAACTTCGGCCTGGCGGTGCGCAAGGCGCCGGTGCGCGACGACTGGACGGCCGACGTCGACGCGATGGCCGCGCTCGTCGGCCCGAACACCGCCCTCGTCGTCGGGTCGGCGCCGCAGTACCCCCAGGGCGTGCAGGACGACATCCCGGCGATCGCCGCGCTGGCCCGCTCGGTCGGGGCCAGCTGCCACGTCGACGCCTGCATGGGCGGGTTCGTGCTGCCCTTCGCCGAGATGCTGGGGCGCGAGGTGCTGCCGTGGGACTTTCGGGTCGACGGCGTGACGACGATCTCGGCCGACATCCACAAGCTGGGGTACGCGCCCAAGGGCGTGTCGGTGATCCTCCACGCCAGCAAGGCGTCGCGGAAGTACCAGACGTTCGTCTTCGACGGCTGGCTCGGGGGCTTCTACGCGTCGCCCAACATGCAGGGCACGCGGTCCGGGCTGCCGATGGCGTGCGCGTGGGCGGTGATGTCGCATCTCGGCGTCGAGGGGTATGTCGACCTCACCCGGGAGACGCTGGCGAACGCCGATCGGATCCGCGCCGGCGTGGCGGGGATCGACGGGATCCGGGTGCTCGGCGACGGGCGGTTCCACCTGGTCGCGATGGCCGCCGACCCGGCCGCCACACCCCGGATCGACATGTTCGCCCTCGCCGACGAGCTGCTCGACAAGGGCTGGTATCTCGACCGGCAGACGCCGCCCGACAACCTCCACTCGACGGTCAGCAACACCAACGCCGGCGTGATCGACGACTACCTGGCCGACCTCGCCCAGTGCGTCGCGGCGGTCGGCGGCGCCCGCACCGCCGACCGGTCGACCACCTACGCCACGCTCGAGTGACGCCGGCGGCGGATCGTTGCGCGGGGCAACATTCGGGACTTAGGGCCGTCGTGGACCGACGATGATCCTGCGACCATCGGGTGTATGGCCCCCTCAGCATGTCTCGACGGGAACGAAGCCGCGGCGCGCGTCGCGTACGCGCTCTCCGAGGTCGTCGCGATCTACCCGATCACACCCGCCTCCCCGATGGGGGAGCACGCCGACGCGTGGTCCGCCGCCGGCCAGCCGAACGCCTGGGGCGCCGTCCCCGACATCCTGGAGATGCAGTCGGAGGCGGGCGCCGCCGGGACGTTGCACGGCGCGTTGCAGACCGGGGCGCTCGCCACGACGTTCACCGCGTCGCAGGGGCTCCTGCTGATGCTGCCGAACATGTTCAAGATCGCCGGCGAGCTGACGCCGGCGGTGATCCACGTCGCCGCCCGCTCGCTGGCGACGCACGCGCTCTCGATCTTCGGCGACCACAGCGACGTGATGGCCGCCCGGACGACCGGGTTCGCCATGCTCTGCGCCAGCTCGGTGCAGGAGGCCCACGACTTCGCCGCCGCCTCCCACGCCGCGACGCTGCGGGCGCGAGTGCCGTTCCTCCACTTCTTCGACGGCTTCCGGACCTCCCACGAGGTCAACCGCGTCGAGCTGCTCGACGACGACGATCTGCGGGCGCTGTGCCGCGACGACGACATCGCCGCCCACAAGCTGCGCCGGCTGCGCCCGACGGCGCCGGTCGTCCGCGGGACGGCGCAGAACCCGGACGTGTTCTTCCAGGCGCGGGAGGCGGCGAACAACTTCCACGACGCCGTGCCGGGCATCGTCACCGAGGTCTTCGGGGAGCTGGCCGCCCGCACCGGCCGCCGGTACTCGCTGGTCGATTACGAGGGGGCGCCCGACGCCGAGCGGGTGATCGTGATGATGGGGTCGGGGAGCGGCGCGGTCGGCGAGGCCGTCGCCGCGCTCGTCGCGTCCGGCGAGCGGGTCGGTCTCGCCACCGTCCGCCTGTTCCGCCCGTTCCCGACCGAGGCGTTGCTCGCCGCGCTGCCCGCCACGGTCCGCTCGATCGCCGTGCTCGACCGCACGAAGGAGCCGGGGTCAGTCGGCGAGCCGCTGCTCCAGGACGTCGTCACCACGCTGTTCGACGGCGCGCGGACCGACGTCGACGTGATCGGCGGCCGGTACGGCTTGGGCTCCAAGGAGTTCACCCCGGCGATGGCCAAGACGGTGTTCGACGAGATGGCGTCGGACGCGCCGAAGCGGCGCTTCACCGTCGGGATCGTCGACGACGTGACCGGGCTGAGTCTCGACGTCGACGAGTCGTTCGTCATCGACGACGGCGGGCGTTCGGCGGTGTTCTACGCCCTCGGCAGCGACGGCACCGTCGGGGCCAACAAGGCGTCGGTGAAGATCCTCGGCGCGCGCGACGGCGCCTTCGCCCAGGGCTACTTCGTGTACGACTCCAAGAAGTCGGGCTCGATGACCGTGTCGCACCTGCGGTTCGGCACGGCGCCGATCCGCTCGACGTATCTCGTGCCGCGCGCCGACCTCGTCGCCTGTCACCAGTTCGGCCTGCTCGACCGGTTCGACGTGCTCGAGCGGGCCAAGCCGGGCGGGACGTTCCTGCTCAACTCGCCGTACCCGGCCGACGCGGTCTGGGATCACCTCCCGGCGCCCGTCCAGCGCGGCATCGTCGAGCGCGACCTGCGGCTGTTCGTCATCGACGCCGCCCGCATCGCCCGCGAGGAGGGGCTCGCCGGCCGGATCAACACGATCATGCAGCCGTGCTTCTTCGCCCTCGCCGACGTGATGCCGGTCGACGAGGCGATCGCCGAGATCAAGGCCTCGGTGGAGGAGGCGTACGGCCGGCGCGGCTCGCTGGTCGTCGACCGCAACAACGCGGCGATCGACCGGGCGCTCGACGAGCTGGCCGAGGTGAAGGCGCCCGCCGGGGTGACGGCGGACGACGCCGCGGCGCAGATCGAGCGGCTGTCCACGGCCGCCGAGCCCGACTTCGTGCGGCGGGTGACCATGGCGATGATCGCCGGACGCGGCGACCTGCTCCCCGTGTCGGCGATGCCGATCGACGGGACGTTCCCGACCGGTACCACCAGGTTCGAGAAGCGCAAGCTGGCCGCCGAGATCCCGATCTGGGAACCCGACCTGTGCATCGACTGCGGCAAGTGCGCGATCGTCTGCCCCCACGCCGCGATCCGGATGAAGGCCTACACACCCGATGCGCTGGCGACCGCGCCGGACGGCTTTCCGAGCAAGTCATTCCGGTCGCGCGAGCTGAAGGAGCACCTGCTCACGATCCAGGTCGCGCCGGACGACTGCACCGGGTGCGGTGTCTGTGTCGACGTCTGCCCGGCCCACGACAAGACCGAGGTCAAGCGCCTGGCGATCAACATGCGCCCGGCGGAGGAGCACCGCGGCGTCGAGCGTGGGCGGTGGGACTTCTTCTTGTCGATCCCCGAGCTCGACCGGTCGGCGTTCACCCACACGTCGGTCAAGAACTCCCAGTTGCTGGAGCCCCTGTTCGAGTTCTCCGGGGCCTGCTCCGGCTGCGGCGAGACGCCCTACATCAAGCTGCTGACCCAGTTGTTCGGGGACCGCCTGGTGATCGCCAACGCGACCGGCTGCTCGTCGATCTACGGGGGCAACCTGCCGACGACGCCGTACGCGGCCAACGCCGGCGGGCACGGGCCGGCGTGGTCCAACTCGCTGTTCGAGGACAACGCCGAGTTCGGCCTCGGGATGCGCCTCGGGATCGAAAACCACCAACGCGACGCCCGCCGCCTGCTCGTCGAACTGGCCGACTCGGTCGGCGGCGACCTGGCCGGCCTGGCCGGTCGGCTGCTCGCCAACTCGAGCCCGACGGAGGACGCGATCGCCGCCCAGCGGGGCCTCGTGGGCGAGCTGCGCGGCCGCCTGGCCGACATCGACGACGCCCGGGCGCGCCGGCTGGAGGCGATCGCCGACGAGCTGGTGCGGACGAGCACCTGGATCGTCGGCGGCGACGGCTGGGCCTACGACATTGGCTTCGGGGGCCTGGACCACGTGCTCGGCACCGGCCGCAACGTCAACCTGCTCGTGCTCGACACCGAGGTGTACTCCAACACCGGCGGCCAGGCGTCGAAGGCGACGCCGCTCGGCGCGGTCGCCAAGTTCGCCACGGCCGGCAAGCCGACCGGCAAGAAGGACCTCGGGGCGATCGCCCGGCGCTACGGCAACGTCTACGTCGCCCAGATCGCGGTCGGCGGCTCGGACATCCAGACGGTCAAGGCGCTCCAGGAGGCGGACGAGTGGGACGGGCCGTCGCTGGTCATCGCCTACTCGACGTGCATCGCGCACGGCATCGACATGGAGACGTCGATGTCGCACCAAAAGGAGGCGGTCAAGTCCGGCTACTGGCCGCTGTACCGGTACCGGCCGACCGAGGACGAGCACGAGCAGCCCTTCCAGCTCGACTCGTCGCCGCCGACGATCCCGCTGCGTGAGTTCGCGCTGAAGGAGGCCCGTTACGCCATGCTCGCCAGGACCGACCCCGATCGGGCCAACGTGCTCCTCGACCTCGCGCAGGCCGACATCGACGAGCGGTGGCACTACTACGAGCAGCTCGCCGCGCTCGAGCGGCAGGTGCCCCACACCGCGGGAACGGCCGACGCTACGGCCGACGCTGTGGCGGTGGAGGTGTCCTCCGATGGCTGACCTGCA
>JBFGCT010000086.1:0-16742 GCA_041581055.1 Ilumatobacteraceae bacterium
CGCCACGATCTCGTCGCGCAGGCCGTTCCCGTTCATGAGCGTCGCAGTCACGGCCGGGAGGCTACCGGCCATCTCGGGCGGTATCGGCCCGGCCGGCGGGACGATCCGGCCCGAGATCCTGAGCGGGCGGCGTCCTCCCCGAGCGCCGGCCCCCGCCGATCGGCTGTGAGAGGCTGAGGTGCGTGACCGGGGCGCGGATCGTTCGCACCTACACGACGCTGGCCGGCCTCTACACGCTCGCCGCGTCGTTCATCTGGAGCGTGAACACGCTGTTCCTGCTCGACGCCGGCCTGTCGATCGGCGAGGTCTTCGTCGCCAACGCCTTGTTCTCCGCAGGCATCGTCGTGTTCGAGATCCCGACCGGCGTCGTCGCCGACACCCTCGGCCGGCGCCTGTCGTTCCTGTTCAGCGCGGCGACCCTCGGGGGCACCACGGTGTGCTACCTGATCGCCGCGCAGGCCGAAGCCGGGATCGTCGTCTTCTCGGTGATCTCGGTCTTCATGGGACTCGGCTTCACGTTCTACTCCGGCGCGCTCGAAGCGTGGTTGGTCGACGGTCTCAAGGCGGTCGGCGCCGACGAGCAGCTCGACCACGTGTTCGCCCGCGGCCAACAGGTCAGCGGCTCGGCGATGTTCGTCGGAACGATCGCCGGCGGCTTTCTCGGCCAGGTCGACCTCGCCGTGCCGTTCATCGTCCGCGCCGTTCTCCTCGCGGGGGTGTTCGGCATCGCCCTGGCGACGATGCACGACATCGGATTCCGACCCGAGCCGTTCCGGGCGCGCGAGGTGCCCGCGCGGATGCGGGTCCAGGCGAGTGTCGGCATCACGTTCGGCTGGCGGAACCGCGGGCTGCGGCTGCTGATGGTCTCCGCGTCGATCCGCGGCGTGTTCTTCGGGTGGGCGTTCTACGCCGCGCAGCCGTACCTGCTCGACCTCCTCGAGCGCGACGCCGTCTGGATCATCGGGCTGGTCACCGCCGGCGTCTCGCTGGCGACGATCGGCGGCAACCAGATCGTGGAAGTCCTCAGCCGGCGCTGCGGCCGTCGCACGACGATGTTGATCGGGGCCAGCGCGGTCGCCACCGTCGCGTCGGTCGCGATCGGGCTGACGTCGAGCTTCGCCGTCGCGGTCGCCAGCCTGCTGGTCGTCGCCGGGTCGATGGGGGTGATCATGCCGGTCCGCCAGGCGTATCTGCACCAGGTCGCCCAGACCGAGCATCGGGCGACGATCGTGTCGTTCGACGCGATGGTCGGATCGGTCGGCGCGGTCGGAGGGCAGGTCGGCTTGGGGGCCGTCGCCGACGCCCGCTCGTTCAGCGCGGGCTACGTCGTCGGGGGCGCGTTCACCGTCCTGGCGCTCCCGGCGCTCGTGCTGCTGCGCCGCCTCGGCGGCCCCGCCGACCACCTCGGTCGCGGCGAGGACGCCGGCGTCGAGGGCACCTGCCCGTCGGGCCTCCCCGCCGTCACCGGTGTCGAGTCCCACCCCGTCCCCGCCCTCGTCGACGCCGAGTAGCAACGCAAGGCGCAGCCGAACCCGTCAGCGATGCGCCGCGACAAGACCAAGAGAAAGGCCCTGAGTCGGACCGACTCAGCTCAGCCGGCTTCGGAGTGGGTGACGGGCTGCTCGCCCATCCACTCCCGCAGCGTGTTCTTCAGCTTGGTCTGCTGGATGAACAGGTCGCCCTCCGCCGGCGACTCGCCGGCCGCCTGCGGGGCCTTGAGGTAGAAGCTCAGCCACTCCTGCACGCCCGACTCGCCGGCGCGGGCGGCGAGGTCCATGAACAGCGCCAGGTCGAGCACGATCGGGGCGGCGAGGATCGAGTCGCGGCAGAGGAAGTCGACCTTGATCTGCATCGGGTAGCCGAGCCAGCCGAAGATGTCGATCGCGTCCCAGCCCTCCTTGTTGTCGCCCCGCGGCGGGTAGTAGTTGATGCGCACGACATGGTCGATGTTGCCGTAGAGGTCGGGGTAGACCTCGGGCTGCAGGATCGTGTCGAGCACGCCGAGCTTGGAGACCTCCTTGGACTTGAAGTTCTCCGGGTCGTCGAGCACCTCGCCGTCGCGGTTGCCGAGGATGTTGGTCGAGTACCAGCCGCGCAGGCCGAGCATGCGGGCCTTGAACCCGGGGGCGAGCATCGTCTTCATCAGCGTCTGGCCGGTCTTGAAGTCCTTGCCGGCGATCGGCACGCCGCGGGACTTGGACAGCTCGATCATGCAGTCGAGGTCGACGGACAGGTTGGGGGCGCCGTTGGCGAACGGGACGTCGGACTGGAGCGCGGCGTAGGCGTAGATCTGGCTCGGCGAGATGTTGTCGTCGTCGTCCTTCAGCCCCTGCTCGAACGCGGCGACCGAGGCGTGGACGGCGGACGGCTCCTGGTAGGCCTCGGTCGAGCCACACCACACCATGACGAGGCGGTCGCAGTCGTTCTCCGCCTTGAAGTTGGCGATGTCGTCGATCAGCGCCATCGCCTGATCCCACTTGTTGGTCTGGGACTTGACGCGCACGCCGTCGAGCCGCGACACCCACCGCTGGTCGAAGACGGCCTCCATCGGGACGATCGCCTCCAGCTCGCTCGACATCTGGGCGAGGTCGCCCGCCTCGAGCACGCCGGCGGTGCGGGCGGCCTCCATCGCGTTCGGCGAGATCGGATCCCAGCCGCCGAAGACGAGGTCGTCGAGGTCGGCCAGCGGGACGAACTCGTTGATCCGCGGGTTGCGGCCCTCCTCCTTCGTGCCGAGGCGGATGTGCGCCATCTGGGTGATCGACCCGATCGGCGGGGTGAGGCCCTTGCGGGCGGCGATCACGCCGGCGATGAACGTCGTGGCGACGGCGCCCATTCCGGGGGTCAGGACCCCGAGACGGCCGGTGGCGGGAGCGATGTTACGTGCGGTCATGGGCGAGAACGATAAGTCGGCCTTCCGACATTGAGCCCATTATGAAGCAAAAGTGAACTATTCTGCGCATGGTGGCCGACCGCCCCGCGCTCCCCGACATCTCGATCCGCCAGCTCGAGTACCTCGTCGCCGTCGCCGAGGCGCCGACCTGGGCGCTGGCCGCCTCGTCGGTCGGCGTCAGCGCGTCGGCGCTGTCACAGGGGCTCGCCGAGCTGGAGCGCCGGGCCGGCGTGGAGCTGTTCGACCGCCACGGCCGGCGCCGGCGCCTGCGCGCCACCGCCCGGCCGGTACTCGAGCACGCCCGACAGGTGCTGGCGCTCACCGCCGACCTCGCCACCTGGTCGCGCCGGCTGGCGACCGGCGAGCGCGGCACGATCCGACTCGGGATGATCGACGCCGCCGCCGTCGTCCACTTCCCCGACCTGCTGCGCGACTTCCGCGACGACCACCCGGATGTGACGCTGCACCTGATCGTCGAGCCGTCGGCTGCCCTGCTCGACGGGCTCGCCCGCGGCGATCTCGACCTCGCCGTCTGCGTCCGGCCGCCGGCGCCGGCGGTCGGCATCGACGCCACTCCCCTGCTCGTCGAGGAGTTGGCGGTGTACCCGCCAGACGAAACACCGGTCGGCGACCCGCCCGGCTGGGGGCCGTGGGTGCTCTTCCCGCGCGGCTCGCACACCCGCGACGAGGTCGAGGCGGCGCTCGGCCGACTCGGCGCACCGGTCGACGTCGTCGCCGAGTCGCATCAGCCCGAGGTGCTCCGGGAGATGGTCCGGCTCGGGATCGGCTGGACCGTGTTGCCGGTCGGGCAGGCGGAGTCCGGCGAGCGGGCGCTCGGCCACGGGCGGCGGCTCACCTCCCGGGAGCTGATCACGGCGACGCGCACGGCAACGATCGTCGACCCCGCGGTGCACGACCTGGCCGACGCGTTGCGGCGGAGCTCGGGCGCGCAGCGCTCGCCGCCCTGACCGGCGGGTCACGCGCCGTGTCTGTCACCAACCGTCACGCGGCCGGGGTGGGCGTGCCCCCGCCGAGCACCGACGCGAGCTGCGCGGTGTCGACGTTGCCCCCGGTGAGCACGAAGGCGCTGCGCTCGCCGCGGCGCTCGATCGGTTCGGACAGCAGCCCGGCGAGACCGATCGCGCCGCCGGACTCGGCGACGTTGTGGGTCGTCCGGTAGATCGTCCGCATCGCGTCGGCCACCGCGTCCTCGCCGACCGAGATGACGCGGGCCGCCCCGCGGAGCATTCCGGCGATCGCCTGCTCGTCGGGCGTGCGGATCGCGACACCGTCGGCGAACGTCGCCGCCGACTCGGTCGTCACGACGCGTCCGGCCTCGAACGACAGCCTGGTCGCCGCCGCCCGCTCCGCGACGACCCCGACGATGGCCGTTGGGCGGCCGAGCAGGTCGCGCGCCGCGATCAACGCGTTGATCCCCGAGCCCATGCCGACCGGCACGTAGACCGTGTCGAGCGGGGCCTCGGCGTCGACCGCGTCGAACAGCTCGCGGGCGTAGGTCGCGACGCCGAGCACCAGGTCGGGATGGAACGGCGGCACGAGCTCGAGCCCGCGCTCGGCGCCGACCACGTCGGCCCGCTCCCGGGCCTCTTGGAAGTCGTGTCCGAACTCGATGACCTCGGCCCCGAGCGCGCGCATCGCCGCGTTCTTCTCGACGCTGTTGCCATGCGGGACCAGGATGGCGACCGATCGCCCGTACGCCCGCCCGGCGAAGGCCAGGCTCTGTCCGTGGTTGCCGCGGGTCGCGCTGATCACGCCGCGCACGTCGGGGCGCTCGCGCGCCAGCCGGTCGAGGTACACCAGCCCGCCGCGGACCTTGAAGGCGCCGGTCGGCGTGTGGTTCTCGTGTTTGACCAACACGCTCGAGCCGGCGGCCTCGTCGAGCAGCGGCCACCGATACGCGGGGGTCGGCGGCACGTGGCGGCGGACGACGTCGGTCGCCCGGTCGAGGGTGGCGAGGTCGAACATCGCCGTCACCCGGGCGTGCGGGACGGCTCGTCCGACACGACGCGGTCGAGGCGGACGTCGTGGGGCTCGACCGGCAACGACTCGACGAGCTGCGGACCGAAACACACGCCGATCGTCGAGCAGTCGTCGCGGACGCCGGGCAAGAACCGGTCGTACCAGCCGCCGCCCTGGCCGAGCCGGTCGCCGACCGCCGTGAACGCGAGGCCCGGGACGACGACGACGTCGGGCCAGCTCGGATGGACGTTGTCCTCCGGCACCGCGACCTCCTTGCCGTCGGCCGCGCACCAGGCGAGGAACGGCGCGACGACCGGTTCGCCCGGGATCGTCGTGAAGACCAGCACCCGCCGCGCGCGATGGACCTCGGTCAGTCCGACGACCTGCTCCCAGATGCGCTCCGATCGCGACGCCCGGTCGGGGAGCTCCTTGCGCACGCGGCGCATCCAGAGGCGGAGCTCGCGCTTGTCCGAGAGCAGCGGCGACTGGTCGGGCATCGCTGCGCAGCGTACAAGTCCGACCCGTGGCCCGATGGCCGCCGACGCCCGCCGGCCGGCCTCGACGCGGCGACGCGGCGGGTAGTGCGCGCCGGTCCGAACACCTACAGTCGTCAGCGATGAGCGCGCAGGAGACGAACGACGACCGGAACCATGACACCGGATTCGACGCCGGCCACTTCCGGTCGGTACTCGGCCATTTCCCGACCGGGGTCACGATCGTCACCGGGATGGCCGGCGAGCGACCGATGGGATTCACGATCGGGTCGTTCACCTCGGTCTCGCTCGACCCGCCACTCGTCGGGTTCCTGCCGCAACTCGATTCGGTGACGTGGGCGGCGATGGCCCCGTCGGACAGCTTCTGCGTGAACGTGTTGAGCGACCAGCAGAGCGACCTGTGCTGGCAGTTCGCCAAGAGCGGCACGGAGGACCGCCGGTTCGAGGGCGTCGAGTGGCGGCCCGCGCCAACCGGCTCGCCGATCATCGAGCGGGCCGTCGCCTGGATCGACTGCGCGGTCGAGGAGGTGCACGTGATGGGCGATCACTACTTCGTGCTCGGCCGGGTCGAGTCGCTCGACGCCGACGCCGACCACGACGGCCTGCCCCCGTCGCCACTCGTCTTCTACCGCGGCGCCATCGGGGGCTTCGCCGCCGAGGGCTGACGGCGTCGATGAGCACCACCGTCGAGCACCCCGTAGCACGCGACCGGACGCCGCTCGCCGCCGGCCTGGACACCGCGGTCGTCGTGCTGTTCGTCGCCATCGGCCGGCGCAACCATGACGAGGATCCGGGCGTCGGCGGGCTGATCATGACCGCCGCGCCGTTCTTGATCGCGCTCGCCGTCGCCTGGGTTGCGGTCCGGGCGTGGAATCGACCGACGACGCCGGCCACGGGCATCGCCGTCTGGCTCGGCACGGTCGCCGTCGGGCTCGCGTTGCGGCAGCTCGCGTTCGACGACGGGATCGCGCTCCCGTTCGTGATCGTCGCGACGGTGTTCCTCGGGATCTTCCTCGTCGGGTGGCGACTGATCGGCGTCGCCGTCGATCGCCGCCGCCTCGTCGCGCGACCGGCGGCGGGCGCGACACTGGAGCGGTGACCACGCCGAGCATCACGTCCGACCCACTCGACGCCGGCTTCGACCCGGCCCGCCTTCAACGCATCGACAAACACTTCGCCGGGTACGTGGACGACGGGCGCCTGCCGGGTTGGCAGCTCGTCGTGTCCCGCTCCGGTGAGGTCGTGCACGCGTCGACGTACGGGCGGCGCAGCATCGAACGCGACCTGCCCTGGGATCCGGACACGGTCGTGCGGATGTTCTCGATGACCAAGCCGATCACGTCGGTGGCGGCGATGATGCTGTACGAGGAGGGCGCCTTCCAGCTCAAGGAGCCGGTCAGCACGTTCCTCCCCGAGTTCGCCGGCACGCCGGTCTACCGGTCGGGCTCGTTCCTCAAGCCGGTCGTCGAGCCGCAGACCGAGCCGATCCGCGTCTGGCACCTCCTGACCCACACCGCCGGACTGACCTACGGGTTCCACAACACCCACGCGGTCGACGCCATCTACCGCAAGGCCGGATTCGAGTGGGGCAGCCCGGCCGCGATGGACCTGGCGGAGTGCTGCGCCCGCTGGGCGGAGATGCCGCTCGTGTTCCAGCCCGGGAGCGAGTGGAACTACGGCGTCTCGACCGACGTCCTCGGCCGGCTGGTCGAGGTCGTGTCCGGGCAGCCCCTCGACGAGTTCTGCCGCTCGCGGATCTTCGCCCCGCTCGGGATGGACGACACCGACTTCTGGGTGCCCGAGAACCGGGCCGACCGCTTCGCCGACCTCTACGTGCCGAGCCCGGCGACCGGCTCGGCGATCCCCGCTCCGGCCAGCCTCGCCCACCCGCTCGGCGAGCGGCCGGCCATGGTGTCAGGCGGTGGGGGCGCCTGCGGAACCGCCGCCGACTACCTGCGGTTCGCCCACATGCTGCTCGGCCGCGGCGAGCTCGACGGGACGCGGCTGCTCGGCTCGCGCACCGTCGACTACATGGTCCGCAACCATCTGCCCGGCAACGCCGACCTCGAGCAGTTCGGCCGGCCGCTGTTCGCCGAGACGACGTTCGACGGGGTCGGGTTCGGGCTCGGCTTCTCGGTCGTGCTCGACGCGGCGAAGTCGAAGACGGCGACCACCGCCGGGGCCTACTCGTGGGGCGGCGCGGCGAGCACCGTGTTCTGGGTCGATCCGGCCGAGGAGATCGTGGCCGTCTTCCTGACCCAGCTCCTGCCGTCGAGCACCCACCCGATCCGCCCCGAGCTCGCCCAACTCGTGTATCAGGCCCTGGTCGACTGACGCCGCGGCGCGGCGCGTCTGGTCAATCGTCGCCGCCCTTGAGCTTGAAGTAGATCCAGAGCAGGCCACCGATGACGATGACGATCGCGGCGAGCCGGATCACGATGCGGATCGTGGCGAAGATGGCGCCGAGCAGGAACCACAGCACCACGATCGCGAGGACCCAGCCGATGACGGTTGCGGCGACGCCGCGCACTCCAGAGTTCGCCATCTCGGCACCCTATCCACCACACCCCCACCCCGTTTGCGTCGCGATTCTGGCGCGACGGTCGGTCACACTCGCGACGCAAACGGGGGATGGCGGGGTCAGAGCGTGTTGGTGATGGCGCCGGTCTCGGCGCCCTGGACGAGCTTGGCGTACTTGCCGAGCACGCCGGTCGTGTAACGCGCCGGGTTCGCGGTCCAGCCGTCGCGGCGGCGGGCCAGTTCGGCGTCGTCGACGAGCAGGTCGAGCGTCTTGGCCGGGACGTCGATGCGGACCGTGTCGCCGTCGTGGACGAAGGCGATCGGCCCGCCGTCGGTCGCCTCCGGGGCGACGTGACCGATGCAGAAGCCCCACGTGCCGCCCGAGAAGCGGCCGTCGGTGATCAGCGCGCAGTCGCCGCCCCGCCCGGCGCCCTTGAGCGCGCCCGTGATCGCCAGCATCTCGCGCATGCCCGGCCCGCCCTTCGGGCCCTCGTAGCGGATGACGATCACCGTCCCCGGCTCGATCGAGCCGGCGAGGATCGCCTCCATCGCCTCGCTCTCGTCGTCGAAGACCCGCGCCGGTCCCTCGAAGTGCGTCTGGTCGTCGGACAACCCGGCGACCTTGACCACGGCGCCGGCCGGCGCGAGCGAGCCGCGCAGGACGTTGATCCCGCCGGCGCTGTGGATCGGCCGGTCGATCGGGTGCACGACGACGCCGTCGGGTCGCGGCGGGTCGAGCTCGGCCAGGTTCTCGGCCATCGTGCGCCCGGTGACGGTCAGCGTGTCGCCGTGCAGCAGCCCGGCGTCGAGGAGCTCGCGCAGGACGACGGGCACACCGCCGATGCGGTCGAGGTCGGTCATGTGGAACTTGCCGCCTGGTTTCATGTCGGCGACGTGCGGCACCCGGTCGGCGATCCGGTTGAAGTCCTGCAGCTCGAGGGCGACGCCGGCCTCATAGGCGATCGCCAACAGGTGGAGCACGGCGTTGGTCGAGCCGCCGAGCGCCGAGGTGAGCGCGATCGCGTTCTCGAACGCCGGCTTGGTCATGATCTGGCGCGGCGTGATGCCGTTGCGCAGCATCTCGACGACCGCTGCGCCGGCGCGCGCCGCGTCCGTTTCCCGGCGGGCGTCGACCGCCGGCGGCGAGGCGCTGCCGAGCAGGCTCATCCCGATCCCCTCGGCGATCGAGCTCATCGTGTTGGCGGTGAACATGCCGCCGCAGGCGCCCTCGCCCGGGCACGCCTTGCGCTCGATCTCCAGCAGCTCGTCCTCGCTGATCGTGCCGGCGGCACACGCGCCCACCGCCTCGAAGACGCTCGTGATGTCGAGCGCGACGCCGTTGTGCTCGCCCGGCAGGATCGACCCGTTGTAGACGAACACGCTCGGCAGGTCGAGCCGCGCCGCCGCCATGAGCATCGCCGGGATCGACTTGTCGCAGCCCGCCAACCCGACGAACCCGTCGAACCGCTCGGCGTGCATCACCGTCTCGACCGAGTCGCAGATCACCTCGCGGGACACGAGCGACGCCCGCATGCCCTCGTGGCCCATCGAGATGCCGTCGCTCACCGTGATCGTGCCGAACTCGAGCGGGAAGCCGCCGGCCGCGCGCACGCCGGTCTTGGCGTGTTCGGCCAACTTGCGCAGCGTCATGTTGCACGGGGTGACCTCGTTCCACGACGAGGCGATCGCCACCTGGGGCTTGTCCCAGTCGTCGTCGCCCATCCCGACGGCGCGCAGCATCGAGCGCGACGGCGCCTTCTGCATCCCGTCGGTGACGTCGCGCGATCGCGGCTTGACGTCGACGGCGGTCTCGCGGTGCTCGGGCGGCGCGGTCATGCATCGCACAGTAGCGGCCGGTGACCGACCCCATCCTGGTGCTCCCCGCACCCCGATCGCCATCGCCCGCGTGGCGCGTGACGGACGCTGCGGTGGCCGCGTTGCGACGATCACTTGCCAGAATGTCCCAATGGCCGAGGTACAGGAGACCAGACTGCCGGGCGTCGGCGTACGCCACGACTTCACGACCGGCGACGGCCAGGCCGTCAGCGTCCTCGTGCACCGCGACGGCCGGCGCGAGATCCTCGTCTACGACGCCGCCGACCCCGATGTCTGCACCTCGATGGTCAAGCTGTCCTCCGACGACACCCGCACGATGTCGGAACTGCTCGGCGGGAGCCAGGTGACCGAGGCGGTCGCGACGGTGCAGCACGACATCGAGGGCCTCGCGATCGAGTGGATTCAACTCGACGACGGCTCGCCGGCGAGCGGTATGTCGATCGGCGACGGCCGGTACCGGACGCGGACCGGCGCGTCGATCGTGGCCGTCATGCGTGGTGACACTCCGATCCCCGCGCCCGGGCCGGAGTTCGTGCTCCAGGCGGCCGACGTCGCGGTCGCCGTCGGGACGACCGACGGGCTCGCGACGCTCCGAGCGCTGCTCCGGCCCTGAGCGGATGCTGATCGCCGCGGGCAGCGCCGAAGCTGCTCTCGCCTTCGTCGAGATCGGAGCGGTCGCGCTCGGCCTGGCGGTCCTCGCCCGGCTCGCAGGGCGTCTGGGGATCACCGCCGTGCCGCTGTATCTCATCGCCGGGCTGGCGCTCGGCGATGGCGGGGCGGTCCAACTCGACGTCAGCGAGTCGTTCATCTCGCTGACCGCCGAGATCGGTGTGCTGCTGCTCTTGTTCGCGCTGGGCCTGGAGTACTCCGAGATCGAGCTGCAGGAAGGGCTGCGAACCGGGTTGCGACCCGGGGCCGTCGACATGGTGCTCAACGCGCTGCCAGGCGTCGCCCTCGGACTGTTGCTGGGGTGGGGCCCGCTCGCCGCGGTCCTGCTCGGCGGGGTCACCTGGATCTCGTCGTCGGGTGTCGTCTCCAAGGTGCTCGCCGATCTCGGCCGTCTCGGCTTCCGCGAGACGCCGGCGATCCTGAACCTGCTCGTGATCGAGGACCTGGCGATGGCGGTGTACCTGCCGGTGGTCGCCGCGTTGATCGTCGGCGGATCGCTCGGCGCGACGATCGCCAGCGTCGCCATCGCCGTGACGCTCGTGGCGGCGATCCTGCTCGCAGCCGTGAAGCTCGGGCGACCCTTCAGCCGGGCCCTGACCGGCGGCTCGGACGAGTCGTTCCTGCTCGCCGTCTTCGGCATCACCCTGCTGGTCGCCGGCGTCGCCCAGCAGCTCGAGGTGTCGGGCGCCATCGGCGCCTTCCTGGTCGGCCTGGCGCTGTCGGGTGAGGCCGAGCAGCGGGCGCGGCGGCTGATCTCGCCGTTGCGCGACCTCTTCGCCGCGACGTTCTTCCTGTTCTTCTCGTTCCAGATCGACCCGGCCGACCTCTTCGCCGCCGCGCTGCCGGCGGTTGGCCTCGCCCTGGTCACGACGCCGACCAAGGTCGCCGCCGGCTGGTACGGGGCCAGCCGGGTTGGGTCCGGCGAACGGGGGCGGATACGGGCCGGGACGGCGATGATCGCCCGCGGAGAGTTCTCGATCGTCATCGCCGCGCTCGGCGCCGACCTCGCCGACGGACCGCAGCTCGGCGCGCTCGCCGCCGGATACGTGCTGGTCACGGCCGTCATCGGGCCGCTCGCCGCGCGGTTCGCCGATCGGTTGCCCGTGCCGCGCCGACGCCGGCGGGCGGTCGCCGTCGGCTGATTCCGCCGCCCCGGCGGTCGATCTCGCACGCCGGACCGCGGGCGGCGGCGCGTCGTCCGCCGCGTCATGAGCCCACCTCGCGGCGGACGGCGAGGTACCTTTTCGGTCTTGGCGCGCAGGGAGTCAGTGAGCGATTGGACGGCCGGCCTGCGAGGTCGCGGGCGCAACCGCCCCGAGGTCGTCGACATCGCGTCGATCCCCCGGCTCACGTCCGTCGCCTTCGATCAGTTCGTCTTCGACGAGCGGGGAATCCTCAAGTCCGACGGGTCGGGCCTGGCCTTCGGGACCAGGCCGGACGGCACGGCCATCGCCGTCGCGTCGGCGCTCTGGCCGGGGATGCCGATCGAGTGGATCGCGCTGCAGTCCCGCCGCGCCCCCGACCTCCTCGGGTTGGCCGGCGACGAGATGGCGCCGGTCGGCCACCGCAGCTTCGACGAGCGGTTCGCGGTCGACGCCGACGACGTCAGCCTGTTCCGCAAGCAGTTCCGGACGTCGCTGCGTGACTGGCTGGTCGAGTTCGACGACGCCCACGGCCCGTTGATCGTCATCTTCGACGGCTCGTCCGACCGGGCCGCCGCGCCCCGCCGGCGCGCCGGCGACCAGCCCGCGGCGGGCGGCTCTCCCGACGACGATCCGGCGGACGCGCCGGCCGTCTTCGTCGCCCGGGTCGTCACCGACAACACGGCGGTCATCCCGACGCTCGGCCTCGTGGCGGAGCTCACGGCGTCGGTCCAGGCCGCGTTCGAGCACTGATCACGAGTGGTCTGACCGATGCCGACGCTCGCGCTGTTCGCGGTGGTCGGAGCGGCCGCGCTGGCGTTCTACGCGGTCAACCAACGACGCCACCGCGCCCGGGTCGCCAGGGCGACGGCGCTCGCCGCGGAGCACGGCTTCGAGCTCGACGTCGGGCCGAAGCAACCGCCGCCCCAGAAGTTCGATCTCTTCGACCTCGGGCGCGGCAAGCAAGTGTCGTTCCAGCTCTGGCGCCGCGGCGAGCAGGACTCGGTGTTCGACTACGAGTTCACGACCGGGTCGGGCAAGAACTCCACGGTCCACCGGCGGACCTGTGCCCTGATCTCGCTGCCGTTCACGGCGGCGCACACGAAGATCGGGCCGGAGGGGTTCTGGTCCGGCGTGGGTCGGGCGCTCGGCCTGCGCGACATCGAGGTCGAGTCGGACATGTTCAACTCGCGGTACCGGGTCACCAGCGACGACGAGCGGTTCGCGGTGACGTTGCTCGACCAGCCGATGATCGCCTGGTTGCTGTCCGCCGCCAGCGGCGCGGGCGAGATCAAGTTCGAGCTGCTGGGCCCCTGGCTGTTGTGCGTCGCCGACCGGATGGTGATCGACCGCCAGTTCGGCTACCTCGACTGGGCGCAGGCGATCCGCGGCCACATGCCCGCCGTGCTCACCAGCCTGTACCCGGTCCGATGACCGTCGGCGCCGTCATCGTCATCGTCGTCACCGCCCTGGCCCTGGCGTACGTGAAGTCGTTCAACCGGCTCGTCAACGACCGCCAGTCGGTGAGCGACTCGTGGGCGACGATCGACGCCGAGCTGGCCCGACGGCACGAGCTGATCCCGGAGCTGGTCGAGGCGGTGACCGCCAGCGCGGCCCACGAGCGACGCTTGCTCGACGAGCTCGTGCGCACCGACCAGCTGGCCGCCCTGACCGCCGGCACGGCCGCCGCCCGCTCCGGACCCGAGCACGATCTCGAAATGGCGACACGGGCGGTGATCGCGTTGCGCGAGCGTTATCCGGCGCTGAACAGCCAGCAGAACTTCCTCACGCTGCAGGGCGAGCTGGCGCTCACCGAAGACCGCATCAGCGCCGCCCGCCGGTACTACAACATCCAGGTGTCCGACCTCAACCGACGGGTCCAGGCGTTTCCGTCCAACCTCGTCGCCCGCCGCCACGGCTTCACCGAGGCCAGCTACTTCGGCGACGGCGAGTGCCGTGACCGTGAACGTTCGGGGCACTAGCCGGGTTTGCGCTGGTTGAAGAGCCGGCTGACGAGCTTGCCGTCGGCCTGGCCGCGCGACGCCTTCATCACCTCGCCGACGAGCGCGCCCATCGCCTTGCCCTCGCCGGCGCAGAACTTCTCCCACGCGTCGGGCTGGGCGGCGATCGCCGCGTCGACCATCGCCTCCAACTCGGAGGTGTCCAGCGCCTCGAACCCCTTCGCGGCGGCGATCGCCTCGGCGTCTCCCCCGCCGCGCTCGACGAGGGCGGCCAGGACCTGCTTCGCCTGCGTCGCGGTGAGCGTGCCGGCGACCTCGAGCCGGGTGAGCTTGGCGAGGTCGGCGGCGGGAACCGCAGGCGCGTCGCCCTGCTCGGCGAACGCCTCCTTGACGTGGACGAGGGCCCGGCCGAGATCACCGTCCGCCGCCCCTACGGCGAGCACGTAGGAGTCCTGGCCCCGCTCGACGACGACGAGCACCGCCTCGGAGTCGGCGGCCTGCCCGGTCGCCTCGGCCAGCCGCGTCCGGCGCGCCGCGGGGAGCACCGGAAGCGAGCCCCGCACGCGCTCGATCCACTCGGGATCGGGGTCGACGACGACGAGGTCCGGCTCGAGGAAGTACCGGTAGTCGTCGGCGTCCTCCTTGCTGCGCAACGTGTGCGTCTTGCCGTCGTTCTCGTTCCAGTGGCGCGTCTGCTGCACGACCGGCTCGCCGGCGTCGATCATCGCGATCTGGCGCCGCGCCTCGTACTCGATCGCCCGCCCGACCGAGCGCACCGAGTTGACGTTCTTGATCTCGCACCGGGTCCCGAGGGCGTCGCCGGGTCGGCGCACGCTGACGTTGGCGTCGACGCGCATCGAACCCTCCTCCATCTTGGCGTCGGACACGCCGGTGGCGACGAGGATCGCCCGCAGCTCGCTCACGTACGCCTTCGCCTGCTCAGGGGTGCGGATGTCGGGGCGGCTGACGATCTCGACCAGCGGCACGCCGGCCCGGTTGAAGTCGATCAGCGAGTGCTCGCTGCCGTGGATCCGGCCGCCGGCGCCGCCGACGTGGGTCGACTTGCCGGTGTCCTCCTCCATGTGCGCCCGCTCGATGCCGACCCGGAACCCATCGGGGAGGTCGAGCCAGCCGTCGACGCTGATCGGCTCGTCGTACTGGCTGATCTGGTACGCCTTGGGCATGTCGGGGTAGAAGTAGTTCTTGCGGGCGAACGTCGACCGCTGCACCCGGCAGTTGAGCGCCAACCCGAGCTTGATCGCCAGCTCGACCGCCTGGCGGTTGAGGACCGGGAGCGCGCCGGGCAGGCCGAGCGTGACCGGGTCGATGTTCGTGTTCGGCTCGTCGCCGAAGCGGTTCGGCGACCCCGAGAACAGCTTGGTCCGCGTCGCCAGCTCGACGTGCACCTCGAGCCCGACGACCATCTCGTAGCCCTCGTGGGCCCACGCCGCCGTGGCGGCAGCGGTGCCGCCCGCGCCGCTCATGTGGCCCTGCGCTCGAGTTCGGCGGCGACACGGAACATGACCGGTTCGCCGAGCGCCGGGGCGAGCACCTGGACGCCGACGGGGAGCCCGGCGTCGCCGGTTCCGAACGGGACGCTCATCCCGGGCTCGCCGGAGAGGTTCGACGGGATGGTGTAGGTGTCGCACAGGTACATCTGCATCGGGTCGGACGTCTTGTCGCCGTGGTGGAACGCGACCGACGGCGACGACGGCGTCAGGAGCGCGTCACACGACTCGTAGGCCGCGGCGAAATCGTCGGCGATCCGGCGGCGGACCTTCAGCGCCCGGCCGTAGTAGGCGTCGTAGTACCCGGCCGACAGGGCGTAGGTGCCGAGCATGATCCGCCGCTTGACCTCGTCGCCGAACCCCTCGGTGCGGGTCGCCAGGTACATCGCGTTCGTGTCGGGCGCGTCGACCCGCAGCCCGTAGCGGACGCCGTCGTACCGGGCCAGGTTGCTCGACGCCTCGGCCGGGGCGATCAGGTAGTACGCGGTGAGGCCATACGTGAAGGCCGGAACCCGGACGTCGACGATCTCGGCCCCCGCGGCGCGCAGCGCGTCGAACGCCTCGTCGAGCCGAGCGGTGACGTCGGGGTCGGCGCCTTCGGGCAAGTCGGTGATCCGCCCGATCCGCAGCCCGGCGACGCCGAAGTCGAGTCCGCGGGAGACGTCGAGCGGGCCCCCGGCGATCGAGGTCGAGTCCATCGGATCGTGACCGGAGATCGCCTCCAGGAGCAGCGCCGCGTCGTTGACCGTGTGGGCCAGCGGCCCGATCTGGTCGAGGCTCGACGCGAAGGCGACGAGGCCGTAGCGGCTGACGGCGCCGTACGTCGGCTTCACCCCGACGACGCCGCACAGCGCGGCCGGCTGGCGGATCGAGCCGCCGGTGTCCGAGCCGAGGGCGAGCGGCGCGAAGTTCGCCGCGACCGCCGCAGCCGAACCGCCGCTCGACCCGCCCGGCACCCGCGCGGTGTCGTGGGGGTTGCGGGTCGCCCCGAACGCCGAGTTCTCGGTGCTCGAACCCATCGCGAACTCGTCGAGGTTCGTCTTGCCGACGATGATCGCGCCGGCCTCGTTCAGCCTGGTCACGATGGTCGCGTCGTACGGCGGTGTCCAACCCTCGAGGATCTTGGACGAGCAGGTGGTCGGGACGCCGCGCGTGCACATGTTGTCCTTCACGGCCACCGGCACGCCGGCGAGCGGTCCGGCGTCGTGTCCGAGCGACACCCGCTCGTCGATCTCGGCCGCCCGCGCCCTGGCCGCCTCGGCGAGCACCAGGTTGAACGCGTGGATCTCGCCGTCGCGCCGTTCGATCTCGCCGAGGTGGCGCTCGACGACGTCGGCCGCCTTGGTGATGCCGTTGCGGACGCCCCACGCGATGTCGGCGGCGGTCGTCGGGATGCCGTCCGGGTCGTCGACCATGCTCACTCCTCCAGGCCGACGATCGGTGGCACGCGGAACCGGCCGTCCTCGGCCTCCGGCGCCGCCGCCAGCACCTCGTCCCGATCGAGGCAGTCCAGCTCGACGTCGTCGCGCATCACGTTGGCGATCGGCGTGGGGTGGGTCATCGGCACGACGTCGTCGAGGTCGAGGGCGTCGATGTCGGCGAAGTGGTCGAGCATCGCGCCGAGCTGGGTGGCTGCGCGATCGAGCTCGTCGGGGCCCAGCGTGAGCCGGGCCAGCCGCGCCACCTTGGCCACGACGTCGGGGGTGAGGCGGTCGGACACGCCTGGCGAGGCTACCGGC